>JADFXI010000006.1 GCA_015233655.1 Nitrospirota bacterium
CATGCAGTACTGTTTTTCTGCAAAACAACCCCTGCTTGCAGACAGGCCTGAGTATCATGACTTTGCCTTGCGCTCAACTCTCCACTTTCTATTCGGGCATCTCGCCGCCGTGTGCTTAATATATACACGAAGTTGACTATAATTTGCATAGAAATATGATATCTGTTAAATTATCTCAATTATAATTCCAAGGAGGATAGAATGAAGCGTTTATTTCTTGCAGTCTTAATTGGTCTGTGTATGATGGCTTTAATCAGTTGCGCGCATAGGCAGGCCGTACAGTCTGAGCAGCCTCAGACTACTCCGGCAGCTAAATCAGAGACTCCCGGGTCTTCCACTGGTGAAGGCGCCGGCACTCCCATGAAGCAAGCCGAGACTAAAGCGGCTGAAAAAGAATTAGGGACAAAAGTCGAAGACATACATTTTGATTTTGACAAATCGGACGTAAGGGAGGATGCAAAGCCTATAATGAAGAGCCTTGCCGGAATGCTCTCCTCAAGCACCGCAACTCATGTGGTTATTGAGGGGAACTGCGATGAAAGAGGCACCAGCGAGTATAACCTTGCACTGGGAGACCGCCGCGCCAATGCCGCAAAGACCTACCTGATTTCGCTCGGCATACCGTCAGCCAGATTGAAGACGATAAGTTACGGAAAAGAGAAGCCGCTCTGCACTGAAGGCACCGAGGAGTGCTGGGCAAAAAACAGAAGAGACCATTTTGTTTTGACTGAAGGGAAATAATGTCTATGACCACAGAGTTCACAGAGTATAGTATGGGAGCAGTGAAAGAAACAGGAAGTTTTAAGAATAATAGAAGATTCCGCGCACTCATTATTATAAAACTCTGTGCACTCTGTGGTTTATTGATGCTCATCGCTTTGGCGATGACGGGCTGCGCAAGCAGCGGGGATATCGAATCATTAAAAAAGAATGTCGACGTTGCCAGGATCGACGAAAAACAGGAGATTGCACAGTTAAAGGCTTCTGTTGATGAGTTGAAAAGTGACCTTGCCTCTCTGAAAGACCAGGGGGTCAGTGCTTTACGGGAAAGCCAGTCTTCGCTCCTCACGCGGGTGGGAGACCTGTCCAGAGAAATCCAGGTGCTTCAGGGCCGTTTTGACGAGAACAAGTATTTCATCGACAAGACAGTGAAGGACCTGCTTGCCGAAAAAGACCTGCAGCAGGCACGCATAGCCGGCCTCGAAAACGAAATAAAAGATCTAAAAAATAAAAATCAGCAACCGGCACCTCCTGCTGCAGTTTCCGAAGGACCTGTCGCGCCTGCTGCTGTTCAGGCAGGGGACCAAAAAGCAGCTACGCCAACCGATTATACTGTCCCGCAGAAGCTGTACGACGATGCGCAGATAGATTTCAAAGGCAAACATTATGATGAGGCAAAAAAGAAATTTGAAAAGTTCACCAATGACTTTCCGAAACTCACACTGACACCTAACGCCTACTTCTGGATAGGTGAAACCTGTTATGCAGAGAAGAAATACGAGGACGCAATTCTTGCATATGAAAGCTTCCTGAAGAAATATCCCTCAAACGAAAAGGCCAAAGGGGCCATGCTCAAGCAGGCCTATTCCTTCATAGAGATGGGCGACAAGAAGACCGGCAAAGTGATACTTGAGCGGATCATAGAAAAATACCCCCAGTCCGCTGAGGCCGAGCTCGCCGAGAAGAAGATCGCCGAAATCCTCCACAGCAGCGACGGCAGCAAGAACAAGAAGAAGAAAAAATAAGCACTTCAGTCCGTGTGTGAATTGAAGTGCTAAGCGTCGCCGGGGCATAATATGTCAATGCAGCGAATTCAAGACCAGTTCGAGAGAACAATCGATTACATGCGCATTTCCGTAACGGACCGCTGCAATCTGCGCTGTATTTATTGCATGCCGTCTGAAGGCGTAACACCCACGAATCATGATAACATCCTGCGGTACGAAGAAGTTGTGCGCATTGTTTCCGTGGCTGCGAGGCTTGGCGTAAAAAAAATTCGCATCACAGGCGGCGAGCCGCTCATAAGGAAAAAGCTTTCTTTCCTGATTGCATCTATCCGTAGTATAGACGGGATCGATGATATCAGTCTTACCACCAACGGCATTCTGCTTAAGAAGCAAATTCATCAGCTCGCCGCTGCCGGCCTAAACAGAATAAACGTCAGCCTCGACTCCCTGAACGCAGAAAAATACAGTGAGATAACCAGAGGGGGAGATATCAATACCGTTCTCGAAGGGATACAACTTGCTCAACAGGAGGGAGTGTCGCCCATAAAGCTGAATATGGTGCCCATCAGGGGGTTCAATGATAATGAAATTGAGGCTTTTGCGGAATTGACTGTCAAGACCCCATTCCATGTACGCTTTATAGAGTTTATGCCGATTGGAGCAGGCGCGGCGTGGAGCGAGGGCAAATATATTTCTTCCGAGGAAATCAGGCAACGTGTTTCTGCTATGGCCCCGCTAATCCCGGTCAAGCTGAGAAGGTCGGGACCTGCCAGGTATTACAGGTTTGAGAATGCACCCGGAGTAATAGGTTTTATCAGCCCGATCACTCATCATTTCTGCGGTTCATGCAATCGTTTGAGGCTCACGTCGGATGGCAAGCTCAGGCCCTGCCTGTTTTCCGAAACAGAAATTGATCTGAAGTCAGCCCTTCGGTCCGGCGCCCAGGATGAGGAAATCGAGAGACTTATCAGGCTTTCCGTGGAGGTGAAGCCGCAGGGCCACACGATAGGCCATGAGAGGAGCTTCACTCATTTGAAACCGATGTCGAAGATAGGCGGCTGACATCAGGCGATCTCGATGCCCGCGTATGCGGGTCATTTGTTTGTAGCTTCAGTCCAGATCTTATTAAATTCGGATTCAACGTTTTTCAAGGCGGTGATACACTCAGGATCAAACTGGGTGCCGCTGCCTTCCACAATAATCTGAACAGACTTTTCATGGGACATGCCGTCCTTATAAGGGCGCTTGGACCTGAGCGCATCGTAGACGTCGGCGACAGCCATAATGCGTGCGGAAAAAGGGATGTCTTCTCCAACAAGTCCGTCAGGATACCCGCCGCCATCCCATCGTTCATGGTGTGACCTGGCAATGGCAATCCCCATATTGAGAAAAGAATTTATGGGATATTTCTCCCTGGCCGCCTGAAGTGTGGAGGCCCCATGGACCGTATGTTTCTTCATTTCGGTCATCTCCTCAACAGTCAGCTTGCCCGGCTTGAGAAGTATAGCGTCGGCTATTGCGACCTTGCCGATGTCATGCAGCGCACTCGCAAAAAAAATGCATTCGAAGAAAGAATCATTGACTGTGTGCTTATGGTGTGAAGACGCACCGAGCTGTTGGGCCAGTGTTTTACACATGGACTGAATACGCTTTATATGACCTCCGGTACACTCATCACGGGATTCCGTAAGTTGTGCCAGCGCCTCGATTGTCGCCATCTGCGAACGGGAGATCTCGAGCACCTTCTCCTGAACGAGATTTTCGAGGCCGCTGGAATATTGCTGCAGCTCAAGCTGGAGACCACGCAGCCGCAGGTGCGTCTCAACCCGCGCCTGCACTTCCTCGAACTGAAACGGCTTGGTGATGTAATCCAGACCGCCGGCGGCGAACGCCTTGATTTTGTCATCCAGTTCCGTCAGGGCGCTGATGAAGATGACCGGGATGTGCCGGGTGGCCTGCGCCGCCTTAAGGCTGCGGCAGACTTCATAGCCGTTCATCTCAGGCATGGTGATGTCGAGCAGTATGAGGTCAGGCGGTTCTGTTTCAACAGCCCTGAGTGCCAGCTTGCCGCTCGGAATAGGTCTGGCGCGGTATCCCTGCTGTTTCAGCATGCCGCAAAGTACGCGGAGATTTTCCGGAGTATCGTCGACGACAAGGATGTCACCGCTTATCTTTTCAGTCTGTTCGTCTGTCTTTATCAAGTGTGCCTCCTTATGTGTTACTCTTCGGCAAAGCCGGGCGCCTGCTGAAGCAAGGTGGCGAGGGCCTCGTATCTGAAGTCATTGGCGAACTTGCGCAGTGTGGAAGCGACTTCGACATCATGGCTGTCGACCTGTTTAATCAGAAGGTCAAGCTGGTCCATGTCGCCCGAAAGCGTAGCGCGGTGCATTTGTCGCACAAGCTCAACCGGCAGCCCCTCAAGGGAGAGCTGTTTCTGTCCTCCAAACTGCCCCTGCCCTGCGGATTGCTCCGCATCTTCCTCGTATATATATTCGACGTTGAGAAACTGGCGCATCTTCTCCAGCACCTCGTCAATCCGAAAAGGTTTGATTATGAAATCCTCGACACCGGAGGCCATGACGTTATGACGCATTTCGTCAAATGCACTGGCCGTGATCGCTATTATGGCGGTCTTCTTATCAGGGTCGGCAAGCCGTATTTGACGGATCGCTTCGAAGCCGTCCATTACAGGCATATGCATATCCATTAGAATCAGGTCGGGGCCCCATTCTTTAAAGACATTTACCGCCTCCAGCCCGTCACAAGCCTCGCGTGCGACGAACCCGACAGAACTGAGCAACGATACCAGGACCTTACGGTTCTCGGCCTTGTCATCCACTACAAGAATCCGGTTCGGCTCCTCTTGCGGTTTCAGCGCAATAACGTGTCTTAAGGAGCCTTCTTCGTCATCTGTGAGGACGCCTACCGGCTCGACATAGAATTCGACCCTGAAGATGCTGCCCTTCCCGACCACGCTGCTCACAGTAATATCGCCGCCCATGAGACGCGCGAATTCACGACTGATGGCCAGTCCCAGCCCGGTGCCTCCACCTGAGGATATGCCGCTCGACGTCTGTACGAACTGCTTGAAAAGACCGCCCAACTCTTCAGCTGCAATGCCGGGGCCGGTGTCTTCGACTTCTATCGCAATATGAAGCCGGCTTTTGTCTGCCGGCAGCGCCGCTACGCGCAGGCTTATACCGCCCGTCTCCGTAAATTTCACAGCGTTCCCGATTATGTTGATTAGAATTTGGCGCAGTTTGCCCTGGTCGGCCACAACGCGACGCGCCATGCTGGTCGCCCTCTGAATTACGAACTGGAGTTGTTTGGCATCAGTCCTTACCCTGAACATGGCCTCGACATCTTCCAGAAGGGCTTGCAGATCGAAGGCGACCGGATTGAGCGTGATGCGGCCGGCTTCGATTTTGGACATTTCAAGGACATCGTTTATCAGGGCCAGCAGGTGTTCCCCGCTCCGGCTGATGGTATTCAGGTGTTCGCGCTGGGTCGGCGTGAGCTGTGGGTCGCGCATCATCAGCTGGGCAAACCCGAGGATGGCGTTCATCGGGGTGCGGATCTCATGGCTCATGGTGGCAAGAAATACGCTCTTGGCCCGATTGGCCGACTCGGCGGATTCCTTGGCTTTCTGCAATTCCTGCTGTGTCCTCTTGTATGAGGTCATGTCGCGGATCGTTTCTATGGCACCGACTTTGTTGCCCTGGGAATCATTCAAAACAGTGGCGATCCCCTCGAACCACAACTCTCTGTCTCGCAGTCCTGTCACAAAGCCCACGCCGCTAAGAGCGTCACCGACCTGTCTGATGTCGGTGTAATTAGCATCGAGTTCTTCGCGCGGCATGTTGACGAGATCTATCATAACCGGTCTTCTTTCTCCATAAAACGGGATTGCGTATTCGTAATCCCCCTTGCCGATAATGTCGTCGGCCTTGATGCCGGTCATCTCCTCTATGGCACGGTTCCACTCAACGACTTTCCCTTCGCGGTCTATGACGAAGGTGGCGTCAGGCAGAAAATTGATGATGTCATTGAGACGACGTTTTGATTCTTTCAGGGCTTCTTCCGATTGCTTCCGCTTCAGGCATGAGCCTATGCGGGCGCGCAGCAACGCAGGCTCAAACGGTCTCGGCAAATAATCCTCAGCTCCTGCTTCAAGGCAGCGCACCACACTCTCGATTTCATCGAGGGCGGACAGCATAATCACCGGAATGTCACGATATTTTGTATCACTCTTAAGTATCTGAAGCACCTCGTAACCGTTTATCTCAGGCATCATCATGTCGAGCAGGACCAGGTCAAAATGCCTGGTCTTGATGATATCAAGGGCCTTCCGGCCGTTTTCAACAAGCGTCGCCAAATAGCCCTGCTTCTTCAGATGGCGTGAAAGAAGGTCCCGGTTCATTTCGTTATCGTCTACGACAAGGATGGCGCCCTGCATTTGCTCCGGCACTCCAGGCTCATCAGGCAGTGCAGGCATGGCAGACACCATTTCGCGGAGAGCGGGAGACAACGAGTCTGTCTCAGGCTGCTCAAATCCGGTCTTTTCAGCTTCCATATTGCCGAATTTAACGAAATCTTCAATCAGAGAGAACAGTTGTTTGCTGGCGGACTGGATCCTCATGAGATCACTCATAAAAGTTTCGCCGCTGCTGTCCTGCGCATCTTCGAGAAGCATTTCGGTATAGCCGACGACGGTATTGATCATTGTCCGAATGGCATGCCTGAAACTGTGACCGAAGTTCTCGAGGTCAATCTCGAGTTTGCTGTCATTGACGATGGCGAGCATCTCATGCCCGGCAGAATGGATGTTTTCGAGGTCGGCGCGGAGGTGTTTTGCAGCATCGCCGCGCTCTGCAGTTTCCTCAAGCAGCATCTCGCTGTAACCGATAATGGCGTTGATGGGCGTGCGCAACTCATGCCGCATAAACGGCAATATCGAGCGTTTGTCCGGGTTTTTGCCTCCGGCGTCTCCGTCCTGGCTCATGTCGCGGGTTTCCTGTTCAGCAATTCTTCGATCTTGCCCAGGAGCCTCGGAAATTCTATCGGTTTGCTGTCATAATCATCGCACCCTGCCTCGATAGCTTTCTCCTTGTCGCCTGACATGGCGTGGGCGGTCAAAGCAATGACCGGTATTGACCGGGTTTCAGGCTCAGCCTTCAGACGGCGGGTGGCCTCCCATCCATCCAGCACCGGCAGGCTCAGGTCCATAAGAATAAGGTCAGGGGACTCCGACTTCGCAATGTTCACACCCTGTTCTCCATCAACAGCCATGGTAACATCATAGCCCTTGCGCTGCAGACGACGGGAGAGCATGTCGCGATTCATTTCGTTGTCTTCCACTAATAATATTCTGGCCACTATGATTCCTCCCTTGTTTTGTTTATGAAGATACAGGAGGAAAGGCCTTGCCGCCGTCCTCATAAGTCATAATGATGCGGTGCACCTCGGTAAGGAGGTCATCGCGGCTGTAGGAGCCTTTCTGGAGAATTCGCGTTACGCAGCCGTCAAGCTGTTTGCGCTCACCGGCATTGAGGTCCTTCGCTGTTACCACCACCACAGGGATAGAACGCAGAAACTCATCTTTTCGCAGTTCTCCCAGGAATTCAAAACCATCCATAACAGGCATCATAAGGTCCAGAAGTATCAGCGAAGGCGGCACGGCAGCTATACGCTCAAGTGCCACACGCCCGTTTTCAGCCTCCTCAACCGTCCTTCCGTCCTTTTCAATTATATGTCGCAGAATCCGGCGGATCTCGGCGTCATCTTCCACAATCAGAATGGGTCCGGCCATTGCTCCATGCCTGTATTTACCTAGGACCGACAGCAGGCGTTTCCTGTCAATCGGCTTGTTCAGATATTCGCTGGCCCCAAGGGTAAAGCCGAGGTTCTTGTCATCCATTACCGTAAGCATTATTACAGGGATGTCCGCCAAATCCGGATCGGCCTTTAGAGAAGACAACACTGTCCAGCCGTCCATTTCGGGCATGAGGACATCAAGCGTGATCGCGAGCGGTCGTAATTTGCGCGCGAGTTGAAGCCCCTCGGTGCCACTGGAAGCAGTGATTACTTCGAACCCGTCCCTGGTCAGGTAGCGGGTCATGAGGTCGTGTATTTTAGGATCATCATCAATGACGAGGATCTTTGACGTATTAGCTGCGGAGTGCGGCTGCTTTGCCGTATCAGCATGGCGCTTCAATCCGGTATGCGCGGTAACCAGCTTGTGCAACTCGCACAGGAGGTCCTCACGGTTGTAAGCTCCCTTTTGGACAATGAGTTTCACATAACCTTCAAGGCGCTCGCGGTCCTCCTGGGTAAGGTCCTTTGCCGTGACTACAACAACCGGAATAGACCTCAGGTCTGCTCTGGAGCGCAGTTCCTCGACGAACTGGAACCCGTCCATCTCCGGCATCATAAGGTCCAGCAGGATAAGGGCAGGCTGTACGGCAGCGGCCTGTTCAAGGCCGACCCGGCCATTCTGAGCCGTCGAAACCGACCATCCCTCTTTTTCGAGCATTCGGGTCATCATGTCCCGTGTTATAACATCATCCTCGACAACGAGAATTGATCCTGCTTTGTCGCCGTGCATGTATTTTTTAAGTACCGTCAGCATGCGGTCCCTGTCAATGGGTTTGGTGAGGTAATCAGAGGCGCCGAGTGCGAAGCCCATGTTTTCCTCATCCAATACCGAGATCATAATGACAGGGATGTCGGCAATATCCGGGTCCGCCTTGATCGCGCTCAAAACGGTCCATCCGTCCATCATCGGCATCAGCACATCGAGGACAATAACATCAGGATGTAACTGGCGGGCGAGTTTCAGCCCCTCTTCACCGCCTGACGCGCATGCCACCGAGTATTTTTCCCTGGTCAGAGAGCGGGTCAGAAGGTCTCTTGCCTTCGGGTCGTCATCAATGATAAGGATTGAGTTCGTGCCCTTACCCCAGGGGATAACACCTTCCTGTTCAACAACCTTTTCCAGCTCTTTGCCGGTTTCGAGAGATACCTCCGCAGGGATCTTGATTGTGAAGGAAGAACCTTTGCCGGGCTCGCTCTCTACAGTGATGTCGCCGCCCATCAACTGGCAGAAATGGCGGCTGATGCAAAGACCGAGGCCTGTGCCGCCGAATTGTCGCGTCGTTGATGCATCGCCCTGAGTAAAAGCCTGAAACAGCTTCATCTTCTGCTCCTGCGTCATCCCGATGCCTGTATCGCGCACGGTGAATTCGATCAGGTCGGCGCTGTCATCCTGACCAGGCAGACGGCTGACCTCAAGCGTAACGCTTCCATGCTTTGTGAACTTGCAGGCATTACTCAAAAGATTGAACAAGGCCTGTCTGATCTTGGTCAGGTCCGCATGTATAGAGCCGATATCGGCGGGGCAAATCACATGCAGCTTGTTTTCGTTTTTATCCACAAGCGGGCTGATTGTGTTAGTAACATCATGAATCATCGGCGACACTTCAAAGGTCTCCAGATATAGTTCGATCTTGCCGGCCTCGATCTTTGAAAAATCGAGGATATCGTTTATAAGCGCCAGCAGGTGCTTTCCCGCCGCGTTGATCTTGTTGAGGTCCGAGATAAACCCATGTTGCCCGAGGTCTTCCGCCTCTTCCACAAGCATCTCGCTATAACCGATAATTGCATTCATTGGGGTGCGGAGTTCGTGGCTCATGTTGGCTAGAAAAGTGCTTTTGGCACGGTTAGCTGCATCAGCCGCGATTCGGGCATCGCGCAGTTTCTCTATGCCGCTTGTACGTTCTATGATACCTGCCAGGATATCGGAAGACGCGCATAAGAAAGTTTCCTCGGTGCTGTTACGCTGGTGCCCCTCATCGACATATACGCATAGGACACCCAACAGGTTGTCTGCCGACATCAGGGGAATGCAATAATGGCCGTGACCGGCCATGCCTTCATAGTGGTTATCATGGTTTGCATCAACGGCGCTCGAAAACTGGACCTGCCGGAGCGCTGCGGCCCTCCCGCAGAGGCAATGTCCGAAGGGGACGCGACCGCACGATTCGAGCAAAGGCCCGCCAATGTCTTTTTGTGCTTTCAGGACGAGGACATTGGTATTGTCATCAACCGTAAATACTGCGCCGCGCTTTTGCAGCGACAAACATGGCACGGAAAGTACCAGTTCAAGGGACTGCTCAATAAGTTCATCCTGGGGCATGTCCTGCAATGACAACCGCAGCATCGCGTTCAACACGCCCTGGATCTCGTAATTACTTTTGACTTCTTCCTGGGCGAGTTTGCGCTCGCGAAGTTCTCCGGCAAGCGTCACATGCAGTTCCCGCTCAGACGCGACTTTCTCTTCAAGAAGCATCTGCACATCTTCCATCTTCTTGAATTGCTCTACCACAAGTTTAGCGGTAATCTCGGAGGCCCTGCGGGCAATGCTGACTTCATTCAGAAGCATCACATTTTCGGCCTGCAGAGTTTCGGGGGACTTATTACTATTGCCGTTTTTGTCGCTCAATCACGCACCTCCCGGCGTACCATCAACAACCAAGCGGCCGCGGCCAAGGTCTGCCGCCGTTTTCAAGGCAAGCCGCGCAGCGTCCGCAATTACAGACTCATCATAGTCTCCCTCTACGCCTACCACAACGATGCGTGGCGCATTGCCTTCAATTACTTCAGGCAGTGCGCGCAGAAGATAGGGAAGTCCCGACGCATGGTCATAAATGTTCTTGGCCAGCGGAACTATGTCCTCAGGTTCAAGGACCACAGTTCCGTTATGGCTGCTGAACCCGGACACATTGTCAACAAGCACGACCAATTCGGCATCGTCGAAAAAGCCGAGGAGATTCAAACCGGCCAGACCGCCGTCAACCAGCTCGACATCCGCCGGGAGTTCCTCTTGGCTCAGAAGGTCATAGACGGCGGGTCCGGCAGAATCCTGCCTGACATACCGGTTGCCTATACAGATAATGCGCTTCACTTTGCAGCCCCTGCCTCAATAGCGATGCCCCTCATCCCGTCTGGCCGTGTGAACAGTGCAGACGAGGCAGGCATCAAACGATCTTACTATGTGCCCCAGTTCAACAGGGTTCGCCATGTCTTTAATCCGCGTACCTGAAAGAGCTTCTTCCACCGGCCCCCTTCTCTTGCCTGAATCGCGAGGCGAGAAGTTCCATGCTGAAGGCGTGATAATCTGGTAGTGCCGGATTACATCGTTTTCGATTTTAACCCAGTGCCCAAGTGCCCCGCGGGAAGCCTGAGTAAGCCCGAAGCCTTCCCCTGTCCTCACCTCGCCGGGGAGCGTATAATACTTGCTGTTGAAATTAATTTCCGTAAGCCAGGTTTCCATGGCAGGCATCAGTTCCGTCGGCCGGACAAGACGGGCCAGTTCTCTCAGATATGTGCTTGGCCCTTCCTTGTCGATCAGACTGACAATGAGCGGGTTGCCGGCAATTACCATCTCGGCCAGAGGTCCGGTCTCCGCAGGATGATTATCATAGCGCGGCGCTTTGGCCCATGAGTACTTTTCATTTTCCTTGCCCGTGGCATAAGGATTCGTTTCTCCTTCAAACGGATGCTTGCCTCCTTCGTAGTCCACGTACCAGGAACTGGCCACATGCTCTGCGATCTTCGCCTGGTCAAAACCGCTGACCCGGCCCGCATGCGCAAATCCCGCAGGGACGAGACTGCTCGCGCCAGCTGCGCCTACAGTCGTACCTTCCGGGAGTTCGAGTGCACCAAAACTTAGAAAGGCCCCAACCCCTTTGCCGGTCTTATCCAGGCCAATGGAGCGGGCAAAACGCAGATAGAACCCGAGATCACTCTCTCGGTGCTCAGGTCTTTCTTCGAGCCATGCGTCGAGGTCAGCGGCAGACCTTATCTCTCTCCAGCGCTCAATACTGCATCCGAGGATACGTTGTTCATACCACGCCTTATACTGCCGCAGCAGCAAGCTGCACTGCAGCAGATCGCTTTTGCTCGGAATGGAAGCAATGCCTCCCGGCACCATAAAAGACGAATGGGGCCACTGGCCCCCGATGATAGCGATTATTTCAAGGACTTTTTTCGTTTCGCGGATAGTCTCTACTATAGATTTCCCCTTAAAGGGTTCGTACCGTTGCACTGCCTCGTCAAACATCGGGTGGTCCTTATAGGCAGGATTGACGAAGTCGACTGCAAACATCAGCATGCCGTGGCGCACATCGCTCTGGATATGCTCGCTCATTTGAGCTATATTGCGGATCCTGACGGCATCAGGCGGGACTTTCACACCTGTTATCATATCGAGGGCCCGCGAAGCAGCGACCAGGTGGCTTGTACTGCATATTCCACATATCCGGGGGGTGATGACCAGGCCGTCATACGATCCCCGGCCTTTCAGTATCTTTTCGAATCCCCTGTACATCGTTCCGGAACACCTGGCATCTGTTACCACTCCGCCGTCAACATCGACGCTGACTTCAAGGTCTCCCTCTACACGATTCATCGAAACATTTATTCTCTCCGGTGCCATCTCGCTCCTTTCTTTATACTTCCGTCTCTCTTTTCTTCAGCCTTTCCGGTGCCGCTGCCGCCGCCATCGCCTTGTATGCCATATAATGGGCCCGATCAACGCCATCAGGCAATTCGAGAGGAATACCGGCAATGTTCCGGGTACGGAAGAAGGGGTGGGACTGTGGAAAATCGGGACTGGTGCATCCGACGCAGGGCACTCCTACTCTGGTCTTGGAACTGCGTCGGTTCCAGAGCAGTTTGTTGCAGGGCCCGTAAGTGATGGGTCCCCGGCAGCCGAGATGAAAGAATAGGCATCCCTTCTCGCCGAAATGCTCTTCCTCGATAAGGTATTCATGATATTCGTTCCTGACGCATCCCTGGTGCACCAGAAGTCCGTACCATTGAAGTGGCACGTTGTACTCATCAAGGGTCAACGGGGTGCCGGTGCAGAGAGCTGTCAAAGCACCGCTGATGACATCGCCGTGACATGGGCAACCCGGCAGATTAATAACAGGGGTGCCGCTTGCTGCCACAAAATTTTCTCCCAGGAAGCCGCCCTTTTTTGTCTTGGTGAACATAGCTCCTGTAGCTTCTATCTCGCCGTCAGCGCCGATGCCGCCGAAACAGGCACAGGTGCCGATAGCAACTACGAATTGCGCCTTCCCTGCTAGAGCGGCTATAAGGTCTTTCTTGGATTCTTTCTCACGGGTATCATACATGCCGGTACCTCCGGGGCCGCGGATTACCGACCCTTCAAGGCAGAGGACATCAAGAGGTTGAGTGCCATTAACTATTGCGTCTATTATGCTCTTATGATGAGATGAAGTCCCATTTGAAAGAGACGGGTGCCAAAGCACCTCGACATCAAGGTATCCTAAGAGATCGACGACATTGGGAGATTCTATATTGAGTAAGGACATGCTGTCGCCGCCGCATGCGCCACCCTGTAACCAGTAAAGAGTTCTCGACATTATTGCCTCCTGTGTCCGCAGATTAGAGACTTCTGTCGTATCAAGCTGAAGTCACTTTGTTTTTTTGAGTATTAGGCAATATCTCTGACAGCGTATTACTATAGCACAAAATAATTGATAAAATGTCAAGTGTTTTCCCATTGATGTATATCTGATATCCTGATGTAAAAAAAGGCGGGCCGCGCAGACCTTCTGCAATGAATGACATTGTCGTAAATTGCAGAAGGTCTGCCCTCAACCCTGTCTAAAAGGCTACCCGGAATCTCTCTCTCCGGCGCACAGAACTCGGCTATTGCGGAGGCGGCGGAGGAGCCTGGTAAACCGGTGGTTCAGTGCCGAGATCCGGAGGAGGAGGCGGTGGTGGCGGCATCCTTCTCACGCGGTGCGCCGGCGCTGCTACTCCGGGAATCTGGTTCCCTTTTGCATACATGCACTGCTGATAAGCATTGTCATAACGGCGCTGCGCTTCCCAGCCATAATATCTGCCTGTGTTAGCACCTGATGCCGCTCCGACTAAAAGTCCGCTTCCTGCACCGATAGCCGCTCCTGTGCCGGCATGACCTGATGCAGAGCCTATCGCAGCACCGAGACCGGCGCCGATAATCGTGCCGACTGCTGCGCCGGTCGCGGTGTTCTGATTTGCCGTATCCTGGGGCGATTGCCCAATCTGCTGCGAAGCCCACTGCCTGCATGCGGCATCATCAGCCTGGAATTGTTCAAAAGACTTTCCACTGCCCGGCAGCGACATTACGCTTGGGCCGGCAGGAAGCGTCGCACATCCTACAAGAGATATCAGCAATATCAATACGCATAATATTCTTGAGCTTTTTTTCATCGTATCACCTCCTCGGTTGGTCAGATGGCGGCGCAGGAACAACCTTCAGCCAGCCGCTGGGGCATTGTTTTACATACGGATAATATCCTTGAGGGTTCGTGCAGAAATACCAGTAATAACTATCCTCTTCTTGTCTCGGCTCCGGCTGAACATATACAGGAGGCTGCTGCTGTATCACGACAGGCGGTTCAGCATAATAATTTGGATAATAGTAAGGATAAGGATACCCCCACCAGGGGCCCCATCCTCCCCATCCCGGCCCGATCCATATACCGCCCCTGAATGACCCATGCCCGCCATGATGGTATCCGTCAGCAAGTGCAACTACCGGAATAGCGACTATCAGAATCAGCACCAGAATGGAAATTAAAAGATAAAGTTTCTTTTTCATATATATCCACCTCCTCTTGCGCAGAGACTTTTGTAAGTCTTCTCTACTCATATTATATGTGACGTTGAAGAAGACTTAAAGGTTACAGGGGAAATGAATTGTTAAGGGTGAAATCAAATGGTCAAAAAGAGAGACCATGCGGCAATAAGGCTAGAGCCTCCAGTAACGGCTGAATCCTGCAGCGGCTGCTGAGCCGGCCTCAAAGACTCCTTTTACATCAATTAAGACAGGGCTCGCATTACAAATAGCCCTTAAATCCTTTATCGAGAATTTACTGAATTTTTCATGCCTTACGGCAAGAATAATTCCGTCATAAGGAGAGAAGTCTTTGGGAGTGCCGATAAGGTCAATGCCATACTCTTCCTTTACCTCGGCTTTGTCGGCTTCCGTATCAAAAATAAAGCATTGCACCCCGTATTCATTAAGCTCTCTATAAATGTCGACCACTCTCGTATTCCGCACATCCTTCACATTTTCTTTGAATGTGAACCCCATAATCAAAATCCTGCTCTTATTGACAGTGCTGCCGGTCTTTATCAGTTCTTTTATTGCTTGCCCTGCGATATATTTACCCATATAATCATTTATCCTTCTACCGGCAAGAATTACCTCAGGGTTATAGCCGACCTCCTGTGCCTTGAAAGTAAGATAATAAGGGTCTACTCCTATGCAGTGGCCGCCGACAAGCCCGGGCTTGAAAGGCAGGAAATTCCACTTTGTTCCAGCCGCTTCCAGTACTTTAGAGGTGTCCAGGCCAAGATGATGAAAAATAATCGACAGCTCATTGACCAGTGCTATGTTCAGGTCACGCTGAATGTTTTCTATCACTTTTGCAGCTTCTGCAGTGCGTATGTCAGCTGCCCGGTGCACTCCTGCCTTCACCACTTTGCCATATATTCCGGCGAGAAGGTCTGTGGTCTCATTGTCCTGCCCTGCAACTACCTTTACGATTGATTCGAGGCTGTGCTGCTTGTCACCCGGGTTTATCCTCTCAGGTGAATAGCCAAGTCTGAATCCACGGCCTGACATCAGCCCCGAATGCCGCTCAAGTATGGGCCCGCATACCTCTTCGGTTACGCCGGGGTAAACCGTAGATTCATAGACAACAACAGCGCCCTCCGCAAGATGCTTTCCCACTGTTTCGGATGCCGACTCAAGCGGCTTCAGGTCCGGCATGTTGTGCGAACTGACCGGCGTAGGGACGGCAATAATGACAACAGCAGCCTCCCTTAACCTTTCGGGCCGGGAAGTAAACTCGACCGAGGCCTCGCGCATGTCTACAGCAGATACTTCCTCTGTCCGATCTGTCCCTGACTTCAAGTCTTTTATCCGGCTGTCGCTGATGTCAAAACCTATGACCCCTTTAAACGCCTTGCCTAATCCTATGCAAAGCGGCAGGCCGACATATCCCATGCCTACTACCGCAATTTTCTTTTTTCCGGAAATAAATTCGTCCAGCATCCCATCCCCTTATTGTCTCGTGACTTTTCCAACAAGCCTTAATGATATAATAAACAGGTGCAAAAATAAAATATTCGGCCGCTGCCTGACCCTTCAAGGGAGGGTGCAAGGCCGGTTTATTTCAGAGGCATGCGATAAAAATACTGTTCATTCGCCGTGACAATATCGGCGACCTTATCTGCACGACACCGGCAATCCATTCGGCAAGAGAGAAATATCCTGATGCTGCAATAGACGTGCTGGTGAACTCCTACAATGCTGACGTGATTTCAGGCAACCCTGACTTAAATGATGTTTATGTCTATGAAAAAGCCAAGCATGCGGTCGGCAAAAGCAAATTTTCTGTTTGGCTCGACAATCTGAAAGTATTTTGTCGGATAAGAAAGGAAAGATATGACGTTGCCATCGCATGCGGCTCATATTCCCCGACTCTTGCAAAATATGCATTTATGACAGGCGCCAGGCTGAAAATAGGTTATGCCAATAAAGACGCGCCGGGTCTTTTTTTAAACAACCCTGTGAGTCCCTTGTCAGGCACTGCACATGAAGTAATGAGCGTATTTAATCTCCTCGGCCCTCTGGGAATACATGACGGGCCTGGAAAATTGATTCTTGTGCCTGATGGACAAGAGCTGCGCAAGTTTCAGGAATATAGGATAAACACGCTGAAGGATTCCGGCAAACCTGTTATAGCAATCGCGATCAGTGCAAGGCTCAGGGCAAACAAATGGCCGGTCGAAAAGTTTATGGCACTTATTGATCAAATCCTGAGTCAAAACTCTGCTTATGTATTGCTTTTATGGGCGCCGGGGTCAGAGTCGAACCTTACCTTTCCTGGTGATGATGAATCAGCTGAACGCATATGCAGCCATTTTGGAGGTCGTATCGCAGCATATCCGACCCATTCGCTGAAAGCGTTGATTGCAGCCATAGCCGGTTCCGACATAGTTGTTACCCTCGATACGGGATCTCTCCATATGGCAGCGGCTATGGGTAAAGTTACAATTGCCCTTATGACAAAGGGAAAGTCATTGACCTGGTATCCGTGGAAGACTGAGAGTATAGTGCTTACAGCCGACAATAACGTGGAAGACATACAGGTAAACGATGTATTAGGGGCAGTCAATAAATACATTGGGAGTTGCCGAGAAAAATGAAAATAGCGCTTGTGCGAAAGAAGTATACTTTCCACGGTGGGGCTGAAAGCCATATGCAGAAGCTCGCGGAAGCGCTTGCATCAAGAGCACACGAAGTGCATATTTTTGCCGCCCAGTGGGACGCTTCACTCAATGACAATAATATATTTGTCCATAAAGTGCCTTCACTAGGATTTAATTCCATAGTACGCGACCTGTCATTCGCTTTTAGCTCCTATCACATACTGAAAAAAAATCGGGCTGAGTTCGACATTATTCAGAGCCACGACAAGACCCTCTACCAGGACGTATATTTTGCCGGAGACGGCTGCCATATCGAATGGCTGAAGAAGAGACGCCGGCATTCGGGGCTTCAAACAAGGCTTTCCATTTTTTTTAATCCTTATCACAGACTGGTCCTGGCCCTGGAGAGGGCCATATTCAAGGGACACAGATTTAAGAAAGTCGTTGCCATATCAGAGATGGTCAAGAATGAAATTATGGCCAACTACGAAGTAGAACCCGGAGATATAGAGGTTTTGTATCATGGCATAGACACCGAGAATTTCCATCCAAGAAACAGGGAACGCTTCAGAGATGATGTCAGAAAAAAATATTCTGTCAGCAACGAGGAAAGGGTTGTGCTTTTTGTGGGATCGGGCTTCGAGAGGAAGGGGCTTGCTTACCTCTTGAGTGCTGTCGAGGTCTGCCCCCAGCCGCTGACAGTATTGATTGCGGGGAAAGGGCCGTTCAGCAAGTACAAGCATTTGGTAAAACGGCAGAGGGTGATTCATTGCGGCCCGCAGCCTGAGATACACAAGTACTACGCTGCCTCTGACTTGTGCGTGGTCCCCTCTATATACGAACCTTTCGGGTTAGTGCACCTCGAAGCCCTGGCAAGCGGGATTCCCGTTATTACGACGCGCAGGAGCGGCGGCGCTGAACTGATTGTTGACGGTGCAAATGGTTTTGTAGTGGATGCCCCCGAAGATGTCGAATCGATAGCTGACAGAATAGGGGCGGTCCTGGACAAGCAGAGATATGCTGCAATGTGTGAAAGCGCGAGGTCCTCATCCGAGAAGTTTACATTCGACAGGCACGTCGAGCGATTGACAGATATTTACCTGTCGCTGAAGTAGGAGTTATTCAGGTATTTGATTGTAGAGGTAAACGGAAATAAGGGCGAATGCGAGCGGCATAATCCACGGGGCGAGAAGGGGATATACAGCCCCGGTGTATCCGAGGGACAAAAAGACGGAGTATCCAAGCCAGTAAATTAGGCTTATCAGAAGGCCCAGCCCTGCTGCAATAACGCCGCTTTGTGAAGACGACTTGGAGCTGAGTATTTTTTGCAGCGCCTTGTGGTCGCCTCCCACAGAGAGCGATATTCCCAGGAGCAGCATGAAAAAATTTATGAGCGGATAGGACATGCGCGAACTTATATCGACACTGAGCTTGATGTTCTTAAACCCTGCTTCAGCGAGCCTGCGCTGGTATTTTATGAGTTCGATCATGCTCATTTCCTCCACGGACCAGAGGTCTTCCTTGAATATATTCGGGGATTCGATATTCGGGTACAGCATTTCACTCAGTCCTGATATTTTACCGTTAGATAAATCGTATTGCCTGACGTTTCTGAGTTTCCATGCCGTGCCGGCCCATTCGGCGGTGTCAGCATCAATCCTTTCTTTCAGGGACCCAGCGTCAAATTTGAAAATGCTGACGCCCTTAGACAAGTTCCTGTCAGGCAGATAAAGCGAGATGCGAACAATGGAGCCGTCTTTGCCCCTCATGTAGAGCGTGCCCTCTTTGAAAGTCACGTCCTTCCTTTTTTCCGTTATCTGGTTTCTTATGGACCTGATTTTCTTTGATGTCGCCGGAATCACAATTTCCTCCAGCATGAAGCCGACGAGCGTGAGCGCCAGGCCGATCCCAAGAAAGGGCAGAAGGATATGTTTCATTCTTCCGGAGGCTGCTTTTATTATGACGATTTCCCGTCTCTTGATCGCCTGCGAGAATATGAAAAGTGCGGCAAGCAGGGTAGACATTGCCATAATATAATGAAAATATTTAGGAATCGAGAGCAGGATAAATTCAAAAAGCAGTTTCAAAGAAGGCTTATGCGGCAAAAACTCTTCAATTCTGTCGATGAGTCCTATAATGCTGAAAATGAGCGCTATGCCCAGTCCAAGCACAACGAGCGCCTTCAAAAAGTCCTTAATATAAAGTTTCTGTACTATTAGCATAGTAATCCTTATATGTGAGACACGCAAGACGCAGGTGTCTTGTTCATCTCCTGTTCACCTTTTCGAACACAATTAACGCAAATGCCGACAGGACCGTGAATGAGAGCCAGGCGCCGGCAGCAAGGGGCAATTTGCCTGACCGCGCCAGGTTTTCTCCATAAATCAGCAATGTGTAATATACGGCAAATACGGAAAGTCCCACTGTCAGCCCTCCGAGTTTCCCTGATTTGCCGGCCATAAGCGAAAGCGATGGACCAAGAAATATTATGATGAGGCATATGGCCGGCATGGAGAGTCTTCGGTAGAATTCGAGAGTATACGGGACTTTTTTGTCACCCATCGTTCTGGCCCCTGTAAGAAGTTCGCCGGGCGTCATTTCACTATTTTTGCGTTCCCCCGGGTCAATCGACGGAGTTAATTTGAAATGATATTTTTCAAACTGAATTTCGGTTATCATCGCCTTGTTGGTAATATAAATGTGGCCGGCGGACAATGAAAAACTCAAAGTATCTTCTTCCTTGACTATCTGGCCGTCTCTTGCAACGATTATTTTCTGTTCATCCTTTTTGCGCTCATCGACGATAAAAATGCCCGAAAGGCTGGTGGGCGAGGGTTTTTCTTTGACGAGTATCATAATATTCTTGAATGCAGTATTGAAAATGCCCTCTTCAATGGTCATTGGGGCCCGCTTTGCAAGGATGTCGGTCAAGCCTTTCCTGAGAAAAGTGCTTCCCTTGGGGCTCAGATAGAAACTCATGCCAAGACCGATGATAAAGCATACCAGCCCCAAATAAATGACCGGCACCGCTATCTTCTTAAAAGGCATTCCGCTGGTCTTAAGTATCGTTATCTCATTGTCGGTCCCCATCCTTCCGAAAGCGAGAAGAACGGACAACAGCAATGCCATGGGAATGGACAATATAAGAATTTGCGGCTGCAGGTAGAATACGATTTTCAACATGTCGTAAGCCGAGGCCCCGACCCCTGCAAGCAGTCTGCTCAGTCTCAGCAGCTTTTCCATCATGAGTGTGAAATTCAGGAAGAGGATAGACAGTAAAAAAGATGAGAGCAGTTCTTTTAATATAGCCCTGTGGATTAATAGCATGCCACGTATAAAATATCTCATATGCAGCAAAAAGGTCAAAAAAGGGGGCGTGTCTATTTGCCTTTTTAGCCGTATTTCTTTTATTCTAAACTATCAACTATTTGGAGGTACGATCATGGTTACCATTACTGAAAAAGCTGTAGAAAAAGCCAAGGCCATATTGGCCGCGGAGGGCAAAGATAGCTGGGGACTCAGAATCTATAATGCCGGCGGAGGTTGCTGTGGGCCGTCTTACGGCCTTGATATAGATGAAAAGCCTCTTGCTGATGACGATGTAATCGAAAAAGACGGATTGAAGGTTTTTGTGGACAAGAGCACTGTGCAGACGCTTGCAGGCATGCAGCTTGATTATTTTGATGATGGAGAGAAGGAAGGCTTTACTCTGTCAGGAGGCGCTGCTCCTTCGTGCGGTTCCGGCTGCAGCAGCTGCGGATAATAAAAGGCTTAGATGTTCCCTGTCCACCGTTTCAGACGATTAAGAAAAAATGATGCAATCAGGAGAATGATTAGGGAAACCTGCCTTTCTCCTGATTGCTTTGTCTATCCGCTGTTTGTTACCTCCGGCAAGGGTGTCAAAAAGGAGATCTCATCGATGCCCGGCTGTTACCAGGAATCCGTTGATGTTATAGTCGGCAGCGCAAAAGAAGTCTATTCTCTGGGCATTCCGGCTATCCTGCTTTTCGGCATACCCGAGACTAAAGACGAACTCGGCACGTCTGCTTATGACGAAAAAGGCGTGGTGCAGGACGCAATCAGGGCCATTAAGGACGCCGTTCCGGAACTGTACGTGATAACCGATGTCTGTATGTGTGAATATACGAGCCATGGGCATTGCGGGTTTATAGAGAATGGAGATGTCGATAACGATAAAACTCTTGCCCTCCTTTCCCTGGAAGCGGTATCACATGCAAGGGCCGGGGCCGACATGGTGGCCCCTTCGGACATGATGGATGGCAGGGTCGCGGCCATAAGGAGCGCTCTCGGCAGGGAAGGATTCAGTTCTATCCCCATAATGTCTTATGCAGCCAAATATGCCTCTGCTTTTTATGGACCATTCAGGGAGGCTGCAGAGTCCACCCCCCAGTTTGGAGACAGGCGCACTTACCAGATGGACCCGGCAAATAAGCGGGAGGCGCTGAAAGAAGTCGCGCTCGACATAGAAGAAGGCGCAGATATCATTATGGTAAAACCGGCGCTGGCATACCTTGATGTAATCTCGCTCGTGAAATCCTCATTCGCCCTTCCGCTTGCAGCTTATAACGTCAGCGGCGAATACTCTATGATAAAGGCTGCGGGACAAATGGGCTGGATTGATGAAAAAAGGGCGATGATGGAAATGCTGCTGTCTATAAAACGAGCAGGCGCCGATATTATTATCACTTATTTCGCAAAAGACGCGGCAAGAGTTTTAAACAGTTAATTTTCGGTCCGCAAACCCAGCGTGCCTTAACATCCGCGATGTACTCACAGCAATTCTCACCGCCACCGATAATTATTATTGTGCTGGCTCAATATTATATTCTTATTCATCGTATTCATCTTCAATTAATTCTGCAATACGCCTAGTTTCTCTCATGTTTCTCCCAGTAGTTTGGATCACCATTCCAAGGCCTCTGTCGTCCCAATGCAAAACAATTTCAATTTTACCATCAGGGTTAACTTTTTTAATAAGTCGAGATACTTCTCGATTGAAGGGCAACGAATTAATTATAGCTAATACATGTCGAGAATTTACTAACCTGTTGGCAAATGCCCTTAATACATCTGTCCCATGGTCGTCTCTGAAATGAATATTCTTTACGCGTGGTAACAATTCAGTTTCTACTAATTCAACTTCACCAATGTTTTCAATGTAGACTTGAATTTCTTGCCTGTCCAAACACTCTGGCGAGAATACATTGACTACCGCAACAACTTCTATCGCAAGAGTACCATCATTCGCTTTTGTTATGGAAAGTAAATTATTTTCCCAGACAGTGCTGCCTGAAAGGCTAATTGAGAGTGTCTCGTAAATGTGTGCAGCAGCTAGTCCAAGGCATTCTGTTCTTTCAATTCCGTTTCTAGAATCTTCAAAAAAATATCTATGACTGAGATATTGTTCTATCTCCTCCTCATCATTGTCATCAATAAACGGATAAGTACGGGCAGCCAACAATAAATCTTTTAAATTACGGCGGTTTGTTCCAGATAACCATTGTTGCATGGTGTAGCCATCGGCAAGGGCAATCTCGTGCAAATTGTACTCAAAGCGTATCCGCAGGAATCCTTTGTCTCTTCCTTTTTTGTAAGTCTGAATAAACCGAGCCATTTTTTGATCGGCAATGGATCTGTTGACACTTAAAGGAGAAGCGCTGAGTTCGTTGTATACCATCTCCATTTTACACGAGTTTCATAAGTTGATTACTCCATTCATCAAGGAGATTTGCAGGATACGTGCTCAGCTCTCCATTCCTGTCAACTTCAATATCTGTAATTTTTGAATATTGTTCTTCCGCCTCTAATTTCTTTTCGAAATAGAAAAGAATCTCTTTATCGTTCGTTATGTTTTTTTCTTTAGTAGCTACTCTAATCCCATTCAGCACATGGTCACTATGTGTTTCAATAATGACTTGCACATCATTCATTGCCGTTAAAGCAATGAGTTTTCCTAACTCTGCTTGACCACGAGGATGAACATGTGATTCAGGATTTTCAATAATTATCAGATCGCCCGGTTGCGCAGCCAACAAAACAGTTACGACAGGTAATGAGTACGAAATCCCAAATCCGACATTTGCAGGTTTAAATTTATTCGTGAACCCTAAGCTGGGTTGTTCAAACTGCATATCAAGTAAAATATATTCAGAGTTAGGAATGTCAGTCACATTGAACTTTACGCCAGGTGATATTTCTCCCATCCACTTGTTTACCTGCTCAAGTAACTGTAAAGAATTTGACTTGGCATGTTTAAGATTAACGAATTTTATGTCATTGTCTCCATAGACATTCAGAAAGTGACCAGTGAATTGCCCCTTATCACCTATATTTCGGTGATTAATAACAGAGGTGTAAGACTTATCATGAATTGTTTTAGGGTCAGTACGACTGGCGGAAAGATATTGAAAGCTATTGCTGAAGAGCGCTTGATTAAAAAAAGATGATCCAATCGGTTCACTTTTCTCAGTCTTGAAATAATCAGCCTCAGAGTTATACACAAAATTGAATCGCTTACTCACATTATTTGTAAAAACAATTTCAAAAATCAGTTTGTCCTCTTTGCTATATTGATAGAAGGCATCCTTTCCTTTACCTATATCAACATGAGTGCCGTTCAGCTTTAACTCACCCTGATTCAAATTATCTGATTGCCGAAGTAATAAAAGACCTTGAATAAACGTGGATTTCCCCATCCCGTTTAAACCCAGTGCCACATTCAGATTTCGCAAATGGAACCTATGCGTCTTAATAGATTTAAAATTTATTAATTCCAATAATTTGATCATTTCATTTGTTCAATATATCGTTGAGCAATTCTTCAATTTTCCTGAAACGATAAAGAATACGGTTTTTATCGCTTGTGGATGTAGATACTGCCGACAAAAATGATTCATCATTATTTAATAATTCAATTAACCCATTCATAACTTCTTTTTTCTTTTTCGCCAAAGCCTTTCTTTCAGCGTCACTAAGCCTAGCGAATATGACAGAAAAAATATCAAATAATGCTTTATTCAATGGCTTTCTTCTGTCTCCCACTTGAAACAATTTCCTAAAAGCATTTCTTCCAAAAATCTCATAATTTAAATTCATAGAGTTGATGAAATCTTCTTTGCATTTTTTCCTGTCAGCTTCGGTCATCGTTTTAACATGCGCCATTGCTTTGCTCATAAAGTTATCTAAATCAGGAGTGTACTTTTCATATCCGAAAAGATAAAAACTCAAAAAGCGGTTGGCAAAATCTCTATCTAACATTCGCTGTGGGCTAATGGCATAAGATGTGGCCTTCTTAAATTCTTCTAGGCTAGCCAACTCAGCAATAAACTTTGCGGGCGTACCTTGATTCAGCGCATGCCGGATTTCCTGAGGTTCCAGGACTAAGCCACCGGTATTGATGCGTTTGAAAATATTAAATTTGACATCTTCGGGCGTTCCAGGATTAATGATGTAGGCTACCACTTGCGTTTCTTCGATTATTCGCTGCAAGTCGCGGTTAAGATCGTCATAACCTTTTCCGTTTAACTGAGTGAGGAACTCTAGGTTGTTCAATTTTAATGTTTTCTTGACTACAAAATTTCTAATACTGCTTAAACGTTGCAGACCATCAACCACTAGCCATTTATTCTTTTCTGTACCATCAAAATAAAAGGCCGGCAATGGGAACCGAATGAGAATTGATTCGATCAGCCTGCTTTGTTGGTCCTCATCCCACAAATCATCTTTTCGCTGGAAATAACTTTCGGTATTCAACTCGATTTCCGGCTCTTTCTGTTTGATGCGTTTTATTAATAAATCAATATTGAGTAGCTTATTTTCAATATTTATTAGCGCGGGATTAAAAGGTTTATCCATCAATTTAACTGTCGGGTCAATATTCTCCTGTTCGACAGTTTCTTCCGGCTGATCGCTAATATCTATCACTTTTTCGGTAGCTCCTGAATTGCTCATCAGACAAATTATATATCAAACTGCCAATCAAAATCCTGCTCTTCTAGAAAGAGGGCATACAGTCAGGGTCGGCTGTCAATAGCGGATACCTCATAGAAAGAAACATCCCATGCTCTTCCCATTGTGCCGCGGTGTACGATTGGAAATAAGTATGGTGCCCCCAGAATATTCATTTAGCTGTTCATCCAGGCTCAAAATTATGCAGTTTTCTTAGTTCCTTGAGTTTAACCAGCCCTTAACGCGTACACTATCTCTTTAATGTCTGCTTTCATTTTGCCGAACTCTTTGTCCTTCCACCTGAGAGCCCCACCGGTCTTATTAGGTTTGCACAGCGGACAACTCCTTTTCTTTTTCTTTAGACGCTTTCTATTGAGTCCCATAAATTGTTTTGTTTGACAAGCCTATTTTCACATTTTTCCGACGTTATTACAAGGCTTTTACCCGAAGATCTTCCCCGGATTCATCAGCCCTCGCGGGTCGAATACGGCTTTTATCCCTTTCATGAGTTCTATTTCGCGTTGTTTTATTTCCATGCCCAAATATGGGGCCTTTGTGAGGCCTATGCCGTGTTCGCCTGACAGGGAGCCTCCCAGCTTGAGCGTGATTTCGAATATTCTTGTCACAAGCTCCATGCCGCGAGCGAATTCTTCCTTGTTACTGCGGTCAACCATTATATTAACGTGCAGGTTCCCATCTCCCGCATGACCGAAGCTTATTATCTTTATCCCGCTGCTTTCGGACAACCTTCTGAGTTCCATAAGCATGATAGGGACTTTGTCTCTGGGTACCACGACGTCCTCATTAATTTTTGTCGGTTTGATGTGGTAAAGCGCCGGCGACAGGGACCGTCTCGCTTCCCAGAGTCTCTCCGAGGCCATGGCGTCCTCCGCAACAATCGCCTCTCCCCCGAAGCTTTTGCAGATATCGACTATGCGCTCGGCTTCTTTCTTAATAGTTGCAGGATAACCGTCGAGTTCGATAAGAAGGAATGCATCAACATCGGTAGGGAGGCCGATCGGTCTGTAGTTTTCGATTGCTTCAATGGCTGATTTGTCTAAAAGTTCAAGGGTCCTGGGGATGATTTTTGAGGTGATGATCTTCGAAATAGCGGTGCCTGAAGACTCAAGGCTGTTAAAAAATACCATAAGCGTCATCATGTCTTCGGGGAGGGGCAATATCTTGAGCCGTATCTTTGATGCCAATGCCAGTGTGCCCTCAGAGCCTATTAGCAGGTCCTTGAGGTCGTATCCGACAGCTCTTTTATGTGTCTTGCCTCCCGTGCTAATCAGACTGCCATCCGGCATTACGGCTTCAATCCCCATTACATAATCGCGGGTAACGCCGTACTTGAGGGCCCTTGGCCCCCCTGCATTGGTAGCCACGTTGCCGCCGATAGTGCAGTTATTAAGACTGGCTGGATCAGGGGGATAAAAAAATCCGAGATACTCCAGTTCCTTCTGAAGCTTTCCATTTATAATGCCGGGCTCGACGGTCACAGTCATGTTCTTGGTATCTACATCGAGCAATTTTCGCATTTTTTCAAAGCTGATAACAATGGTGTTTGATTGGGGAACTGAGGCGCCCGTCATACCTGTGCCAGCTCCTCGGGCCACGATAGAGTAATTGTTGGATGCGGCGAAGTTTACTATTTTTACAATCTGATCAGCATTTTTAGGCCAGGCAACGGCCAACGGAAGCATTGCTTCCGTATTTGACGCGTCATAACTGTAACAAATGCGGTCTTCTTTTTCTGTAGAGATTTCTATGCCGGGGATAAGGGAAGAGACTCTCATATCTGAAAATTATACTAATTATCAGCTATTAAGTAAATTCAGTTCACCGGCTTCCAGTGCCAACTCCTGGTTTCGATTTTTGTGGGGATTTGAATCTCTGTGCTTTGAGGCGCTTTCTTTTTGCCTCTCTTTGCTTCTGTTTCATTCTTTCTGAAGGTTTCAGGTAAAAACTTCTTTTCTTTATCTCTCTGAAAAGGCCGTCTCTCTGCAGCCTGCGCTTCAGGTCTTTGAGTGCTTTTTCAACATCATTACCACTTACATTTACCTGCAAATTACCTCCTTCCCCTTCCAGCCGGTCCTCTACCCCCGCCGCTGCCGCTGCCGCCAAATCCGCTCCTTCTGGCACCGAAACCGCTCTTATCACCTTTGGGTTGTTGAGGTTTTGCCTCGGCAACAGAAAGAGTTTTTTCCATAAATACAGTGTTATTTATTGTCTCGATAGCTTTTTTTGCATCCTCTTCGGTAGCCATTTCTACAAACCCGAATCCTTTGGACCGGCCTGTGTGAAAATCAGTTATAATTGTGGCTGTCTCTACTTCTCCAGCCTTCTCGAAGAGTTCTTTGAGTTCGTCCTGCTTGGTCTTGAAAGAAATGTTTCCAACATATAGTTTCTTTCCCATTGCAACCTCCTAGCTCAAAAAATAAAAAACCCCGAGACTTCCTTTTAAAGTCTCCGGGACTTTCTTAACTTTAAAAGCACTTTTAAGTATAGCTTATAGCCGGGGTATTGTAAACATTTATTTAAAAAGGCTTTTTGTTGTGTGAATTATTCCGTATCGCTGACTTCAGCAAATTGCATGGAAATTGCTTTTGACACCCCGGCCTCTTCCATGGTGATGCCGTACAAGTAGTCTGCAACCTCCATGGTAGACCGGTTGTGGGTGATAATAATGAACTGGGTCTCGTTTGAAAGCCCCTTGATCATCTGCGCAAACCGGACGGTATTTGACTCGTCAAGAGGGGCATCAACTTCATCAAGTATGCAAAGCGGGCTCGGTTTGATCAGAAAACCCGCAAAAAGCAGCGAAAGCGACGTCAGGGCTTTTTCTCCGCCGGAAAGCAGGTTCAGATTCTGGAGTTTCTTGCCGGGCGGCTGGGCAATTATTTCGAGGCCGGACTCAAGTATGTTCTCCTCGTCGCCAAGGATGATGTCAGCCTTGCCCCCGCCGAAGAGGGACATGAATACTTCGGAAAACTTGGCCCTGAGGGCATCATATGCCTCGCGAAGCTTTCTCCTCGTGGAAGCATTAATTCTGCTTATGGCCTCTTCCAGTTCTGCAATGGAGAGGGTCAGGTCCTGCTGCTGCTGCGTCAGGAACTCGTAGCGTTTTTTCAGATCTTCATATTCCTCAATGGTGCCGAGGTTTACCGGGCCAAGGTCACGTATTTTCTCACTGAGCTGATTTACCTGCTCCTCGTCCTGTACAGGATCTGACCCCTCTGTAACTATTTCTTCGCTTTTTATTTCGACTCCATACTTGTACCTTATTGAACTCTCAATATGCTCAGCCTTAAGCCTGTTCTCCACAGACTGAGCATTTGCTTCAGCCAGCTTCGCAGATAATTCGTCAATTTCAAGACGGAATGTTTTCAGGGAGTTGCTTTCGGCAACGACGGCATTATTTTCGGTCTCAATCGCTTCCTTTTGAATGTTTTTCTCCCTGCGCATAATATCGGCATCGACGACCATCGCTTTGATGGCTTCTTCATGGCGCTGTAACTCGAGAGTCGACTCGGCAAGTTTCTCTTCTGCCTCAGCGGCCTCCCGGACAGCCTTGGAACGGGCCGCATCAAGGTCTTTCAGATCGCCTGCAACACCTGATTTCTCGCGTTGCAGGGCCTCCAGCTTCTCCCTGTAGGATGTAATGGAAAGCTGCAGCTCGGTGACCTCGGACCTTGCTGCCTCAATTTGTGTCCTTACCGACCCTATCGAGTCCTGAAGCTCAGTTATGCCCTTGTTAATAGAATCCACCTGCTCTTCCAGGAGTCTGATTTCTTCGGATTTGGCTGTGATCAGGGCATTCAGTGATTCTTTTTCTCCGGCTATAGTCGTGATCTCGGAATTAAGAAAGCCGAGCTTCCGCTGCATTCTTTCCGCCTCTTCATGGAGGCTGTTCATTGAATGATCTGCTACAGACAGTTCTTTGCCGAGGCCGACAAGAGAGTTTTCTATAGCTATCAGCGACTCTTTCTTGCCGGACAACGCGTCAGTTGAGGCAGATAAATCCTTTTCATGACCATTGATCAGCGACTGCTGCTCAACTATTGTCGCATGGAGTTCTTTTATCTCTCTTTTTCTTTTCAGGATGTCCTTTACCTGACCCGCGAGGATTACGCTATCCCGGTCAATGACCTCGCCATCAAGAGTAACCAGAGTATAGTTATTGGCTATTTTCTTTTGTCTCAACGCAATGGCAGCCTGAAGGTCCCTTACTATAAGCGTATTATCAAGTATAAGGCCCGCAGGTCCCTGGCCTCCATTGTTTTCAAGGTTGATAAAGTCAGAGGCCCTGCCGATAATAGTGTCAGCCGACGTGCTGTCGGCATCGAGTTCTCCCATGATGTCGCCAGGCACATGCAGCCTGTCGTTGAATCCGGTGTAGATGAGGGCGGTTCTGCCGAGGCTCCTGTCTTTGATTATAGTTGCTGCAGCCAGTATGTCTTCAACACTTTTCAGTATAAGAGAGTTTATTCTTTCTGAGAGGGCCGCCTCGATCGCCCTTTCGTATTGCCTTTCGGTGCTTATTACATCGGAAAGCACAAGGCAGTCAGACGATAATATAGGTGACGCTTCAGGGGAGCCTGGGGCGGCATGCACTGCCTCTGACAGGACATCCATAAGCGATTTGTCAAAGACAAGCTCTTTAAGTGATTCAAGACGCGCCATGTTTGAGGCCAGCGTCTCGCGTTCAGTTGCGAGCAGATTTTTCCTGCTTTCAATATCATTGTTCAGCTTCTCTATCTCGGCCTTTAGGTCGTCTTTCTCAGACTGCATTGCCGCCAGCCTGTCCTTTAGCCCTGTGACATTCTCGATGGCAGTTCTAATCGATTCTTCGACAGCGGCAATCCCGCTTGACACAGTCTCCAGGTCCCTTGCCGATGCTGATTCGCGGTATTGTAAAGTCTCAAAAGACGACTGAAGCTTATGCAGCTCATTCCTTTTCTGACCGGCAATCTCCGAAACCCTGAAAAGCTCCTTTCTCTTTGCATCCATCTCTGACTCTTTTTCAGCAATTGATGATTCTATTGCAGCGAGGACTTCCCGTTTGTCGCGCAGTTCGTCCGCCAATCCGGACATCCCGGATGAAAAGGCGTTTGAATTTGCTTCAATTGCTTCGAGCTTTTTTTCAAGTTCCTCATTTTTTCTGTCGAACTCGCCCTGTTGAACGGAGAGCCTGATAATATCGGCCCTTATATTATCTGTTGTCGTTTTCAGTATGGCGATACGCTTCTCTGATTCTGAAATGTCCTTCTCTTTGTTGTATAGGGAATTTTCGAGGTCAGCAAGGGCCCTTTCTTTTGCGGCCAACTCAAGCCTCTTTGACTCGACCTGGTTTTCTAATGTGGAAAGAGCGCTTCTCTTTAAGGAGTCCGCTTCTCTTAATTGTTCGGTGCCGGCCGAAAGCTCCTCAAGGATGCCGCATAAACGGAGGAATTCCTTTTTTGCGATCCTTAGCTCTATGTTTTTCAGTTCTCCGTTGAGCCGCTTATAGCGCTCGGCCTTTTTGACCTGCCGATCCAGGCTGTTTATCTGGCGCTTGACTTCGAACACTATATCATTGATGCGCTGGAGGTTCTGCTTGGATGATTCGAGCTTTGAGAGAGCCTCGGCTTTCCGCACCTTGTATTTCATTACCCCTGCGACCTCTTCTATCAGAAATCTTCTGTCCTGGGGTTTTGCGTTTATGATTTCAGAGACCTTTCCCTGGTCCATTATTGAGTAACTTTTAACATCAAGCCCCGTATCGAGGAAAAGGTCCTTAATGTCTCTGAGCCTGCACTGGCTCTTATTATGAAGGTACTCGCTCTCTCCAGACCTGTAGAGCCTGCGCGAAACAGAGGACTCATCCTGGGGCGTGTTGTTTTCAGAAGTGCTGCCGTTGCCATTCTCTTCACCCTGTTTGGCGGAAAAAGCGATCTGAAGTGTGACCTCAGCCATACCTCGCTGCTTTACAGTGGAGGAACCCTGAAAAATGACCTCTTCCATTTTGTCGCCGCGCAGGCTCTTGACGCTTTGCTCCCCCAGCACCCACTTGAAGGCATCGACCACATTGCTTTTCCCGCAGCCGTTCGGCCCTACAATACAGGTAACGCCATGATGGAGTTTGATCACTGTTTTGTCCGAAAAGGATTTAAAGCCTGCAAGCTCTATCTGTTTAATCCTCATAACCTACAATTGTACGGTGCTTTTAACAAAAGGGTCAAGTTAAATATCCTCTATAAAAGATACTTAATATTTGAATTAATTTTTTTTATTTGACGGTTGACCCTTTGGTATATTAGCCTTCTATGTTAGTCTTATATTTTTTGCTGACGCTAAAGATAACGACTATATTTCTTAAACCAAAAATAATGTTGCGCAAAACTGAGACAAGAGGAGGTCTTTATGCCAAAGAAGTACCAGACACCACTGTTGGACGAGCTTGAGAAAGGTCCGTTTCCAAGCTTCGTGACAGAGATCAAGAAGGCGGCCGAGAAAAGCGATATGGCTGCTGATGAGCTGGGACAGCTCGAAAAATCTTACAGGGACAGGCGAGGCTACGGGAAGCACGGCGGCATCGTCGGTGTCCGCGGATACGGAAGCGGCGTTATCGGCAGATATTCTTCACTCCCCGAAGAATTCCCTAATGTGGCCAATTTCCATACCGTCAGAATCAATTCCACATCAGCTTTCTTCTACACATCGAAGTTCCTGAATGAAATGTGCGACATCTGGGACAAATATGGAAGCGGTCTCACCAACATGCACGGCTCAACCGGCGACCTGGTGCTGTTAGGCACAAACACGGAGAACCTCGAGACTATTTTTGCTGAATTTTCTTCACGCGGCTGGGATTTGGGCGGCTCCGGTTCAGCCTTAAGGACCCCTAGCTGCTGCGTAGGGCCGGCAAGGTGCGAATGGGCGAACATAGATACACTCGCCATTAACTATGCCATCACCCAGGAATGGCAGGACGAAATGCACAGGCCTGCATTCCCTTATAAATTCAAATTTAAGACAGCCGGTTGTGCAGTAGACTGTATAGCCTCTATCGCCCGCGCCGACTGTTCCATAATCGGGACCTGGAAGGGCAATATTGCTGTTGACCAGAAGGAAGTTGCCAATTATGAAAAGGGCGGCATGAACATACAGGAAGAAATCGTCAATATGTGCCCCAGCAAATGCATGAGCTATAACGGCAAAGAGTTGTCTATAAAAGATGCTGATTGCGTGCGCTGCATGCACTGCATCGCAAAGATGACAAAGGCCTTGAAGGCGACAGGCGAAAAGGGAGCCACCATCCTCATAGGCGCCAAGGCCCCATTTGTTATAGGCGCTACCCTTTCATGGGTAATAGTTCCGTTCATCAAGATGGAACCCCCATACGACGAGTTCAAGGACCTCATCAGGAAGATGTGGGAATTCTGGGATGAGTTCGGCAAGAACAGGGAGAGAATAGGAGAACTCATTATCAGGAAAGGGATGAGGGAATTCCTCGAATATTTAGGCCTGGATCCTGTTCCTCAGCACGTAAAAGAGCCCAGAAGGGACCCGTTCTTCTTCTGGAGTGAAGCTGATTTAGCGAAATAAAACAAACAATTATATATTAATATAAGGAGGAATATGTTATGGCATTACCACAGAGAAAAACTGATATAGGACCGCCTCATTATAAGGATTTTTTACCGCCTGTTATCCAGAAAAACTATGGCAACTGGAAATACCATGAGGAACTGAGTGGGGGATTGATGGTGCATGTGTCCAACACCGGTGAAAAGATCTGGACAGTCAGGGTTGCATCCCCAAGGCTTCTCAGCACCGTAACCATCAGGGATTATGCAGCTATGGCAGACAAATACTGCGGCGGCTATGTAAGGTTTACGACCCGCAACAATGTCGAGTTCCTTGTTTCTGATGAAAAGAACATTGAACCGCTTCAGAAGGAATTGACGAGTAAAAAATACATGATGGGCGGCATTGGCGACAGGATCAGCAACATCGTCCACACACAGGGATGGGTGCATTGCCACTCAGCTGCGTCCGATGCATCGGGTCTGGTTAAAGCCCTTATGGATGAGTTTGCCGATTATTTCACGACCAAGACAACACCGGCAAAGGTCAGAATGGCGGTTGCCTGTTGCGTTAACATGTGCGGTGCTGTCCACTGCTCCGATATCGCAGTCGTTGCCATTCACAGGAAAGTTCCGAAAATTGACGACGACAAGGTCAAGAACATGTGTGAAATACCTTCGACAATAGCCGCATGCCCTACAGGCGCAATCAGCCCTGATCCCGCAAAAAAGAGCGTAAAGATCAAGGAAGACAAGTGCATGTACTGCGGTAACTGCTTTACCGTTTGCCCCCCAATGGAAATCCATGACCCCGAGTACGATGGGGTCGCCATTGTTGTCGGCGGCAAGGTCGGAAACCTGAGGAGCAATCCCAAGTTCTCGAAGCTGGCCATTCCATATATCAAGAACAATCCGCCCAGATGGCCCGAGGTGACGAAGGCAGTTAAGGGTATTCTTGATGCATATATCGCAGATGCAAAGAAACACGAGAGAGTCGGCGAGTGGATTGAAAGAATAGGATGGGAAAAATTCTTCAAGGTCACCGGATTGCCGTTCACCTTCCAGCATATCGATGACTTTACAATTGCAAGGGAGACATTCAGAACAGCAGCGACTTTTAAATGGTAGTTCTGTATAATAGCTGATAAAGGATAAGCGCCCGTCGTCACCTAGGCACGCAGCCGTGACTCTGTGACGACGGGTTGCCTTTTAATGCGACCACTTTAACGAAAGGGAGAGGTGACCTATGGAGAAAGCGGAAGTTGCGAAGAAGATTTATGAATTGGTCGAGAAGTCGACTGGAAAAAAGAAGCTGAAGTCCAGCGATATTCAGAAGACAGTCTCTGCCGAAGCAGGCGTTACCAGGGATGAGGTGAAGGACGCGCTGAGAGATCTTGTCGATGAAGGAAAGCTTATTTACACTTATTTCGGCGGAAGCTTCGTAGAGATACCCCCTAAACAATAATTAGTACAATTGGCCATCATGCATTGAAAGGCAGCTCCACGCTCAGTCGCGCGGGGGTTGCCTTTTTTTAATTACATGTCATTCAAATACATCATATACTTTGTAATCGGTGGATCGGTCATAAGTGCCGTAACTTATTTCGCCAGTCATGCGAAGGGCCTCTTTGCGGCCTTTCTCGCCACTATGCCGATTATGACGCTTATTACGTTTCTTACCATTTATAATGAGGTTGGGCAGGCGGCAGTTGTTCCGTACGCAAAGGGCCTGATCATAATGCTTGTCCCATGGCTGACTTATATCGCTTCTGTTATTTTATTGATGCCGCGACTCGGTTTTTTCCCTTCACTCTTAACAGGGTTTGCGCTATACATGACTATCGCGCTTGTCATCATAAAAGAATTGTGAGGCGGTCATCTCCGGCGTAGCCCCTGAGAGATTAAGTGCGTTATAATGATTGACTATGCATTCATATCCTCGATTGGTCATTGCAGGCGTTAGAGGAGGGAGCGGCAAAACGATGCTCTCGCTTGCCGTCATATCCGGACTGAGGGACCAAAAGGGACAGAAGGTCGTCCCATTCAAGAAGGGCCCTGATTACATCGATGCAGGATGGCTTTCTGTTGCCGCACAAAGCCCGTGCTATAACCTGGACCCTTTTTTTCTTTCCAAAGAGATAATACTGCGCTCATTTGTCTCGCATGCGAGAGGCGATGTCTCTGTCATAGAAGGCAACCGGGGACTGCATGACGGAATGGATGCCGAAGGGGCTTTCAGCACTGCTGAATTAGCTAAGATGCTTGGTGCTCCGGTGGTCCTCGTTGTTGACTGTACAAAGATGACAAGAACTGCAGCGGCAGTTGTGCTTGGCTGCATGCATTTGGACAGAGAGGTGGTTATAAGAGGAGTCGTGCTCAACCAGGTGGCAGGCAGCAGGCATGAATCAGTGGTACGGGCCGCGATTGAAAAGTATTGCGATGTTGCGGTGCTTGGGGCTGTCCCTAAGCTGCCTGCGGACGAACTCCCTGAGCGTCACATGGGCCTTACTCCCCACCAGGAACATCCAAGCACAGCCAAGGTAACCAAGCTTGCGGGAGAAATAGCCGCCAAATACCTGAATATGGATGCGCTGACAGAAATCGCAATGGCTGTTGGACCTATTGAAACGGCAGATATCAGCCACGAGCCCACGGCCGTTAATATGCCCTTTGGGCAAGCCGACAGGGGGATTGTAAAGGTCGGAGTAATCCGTGACGCGGCATTCCAGTTTTACTACCCTGAAAACCTTGAGGAACTCGAAAAGTCAGGCGCTGAAATTGTCGATATAAATGCCCTCTCGGATTCATCCCTCCCTGACATAGATGCGCTCTATATAGGCGGCGGCTTTCCCGAGACAAATGCCCTGCAACTGGCCGCCAATACTCCTTTCAGGGAGTCTGTCAGGCATATGGCTGAAGAGGGGCTGCCTATTTATGCGGAGTGCGGGGGGCTCATGTTTTTGGGAGACAGCATTATTGTCGAGGGGAAAAAGTATCCGATGGCAGGAGTATTTCCCATTGTCTTTCAGATGAAGAGCAAACCCGAGGCCCATGGCTATACAATTGCGGAAATCGATAGGGAAAACCATTTCTATCCGAAGGGAACAGTGCTGCATGGTCATGAATTCCATTATTCCGAGGTCGTCGAGCTTGGAGAAGGGCTCTTGCAAGATTCCGCTTTTTCTATGCGCCGCGGCAAAGGGATAAAAGATAAGAGGGACGGCATTTGCTATAAAAACGTGCTCGCCGCTTATACGCACATACATGCCCTGGGATCCCCTGCGTGGACAGCCGGGCTTATTGACTGTGCAGTTAAGTACAAAAAAACGCGGAACATGAAGGGTACAGCCTGAAGCTTTGCCCTGTACTAACTAATTATTTCAGAGGTGATTCATGATTAGGAATACCCCGGAGTGCCCTTTTTGCCGGCGCTATATCAATCGAATGGCTGATATAAAGGCCGAGTTCGGCAGCGTACTCGGAGGCAGATGTGAATGCGGCGCCGTATATGTATGCGACCCGACCGGCCATAACACTGGTGAGGCCTACATGGAGGCCCTTGCGCTATCAAAAGGGAATTGGCAGCTTAATGGGATAGAGGAAAATGTGGACTATGAAACAGAAACAATTGACTATGACGAGAAAAGCCATCAGACAGTCTACTCAAAAGGCAACAGCAGCCTGTCCGGAAGGCTTGTCTTTGTGAAAGTGAAAAGCGGGACTGAAAGTTCGCTTCCTGAGCAGAGAGCACAGGCTGATTCCCCAAGCCAAAGCAGGATCTCGACCCCGGGGGGCAAGACAGATATGAAGGGCAAAGTAAGAAAGTTGCTTGAGTCGCGTGATTACGAAGATGTGGCACAGATGGCGCGGCAGGACAGAGGCGTCATAAGGTGGCTTATATCGCTGGCATACGATAAGGAAGAGGAGATAACCTGGCGGGCCATCGAAGCGGTTGGTGTCATTTCGAAGAAATATTCTAAGGAAATCATGGATGTCCTGCGTGACACAGTGCGTCGGCTTCTGTGGTCCATGGGCGAAGAATCAGGCGGGATAGGCTGGAGCGCCGCCGAGATGCTTGGTGAAATAATCGCAGGCGATCCCGATGCCTTTAATGACATTGTTCCTATCCTCTGGTCGTTCAAGGAGGAGGACATGTTCCGGTCAGGCATTTTGTGGGCGATGGGGCGCATTTCTCTGGTCCGGCCTGACATGACCGCCTTTATAGCTGACGATCTGCCTGGGATGATGCGGGACCCAAATCCCAATGTCAGGGGGTATGCGGCCTGGGTGGCCGGCATATCAGGCGCGGGCAACCTCGTGGAACATATTTCGCGACTCCTTGACGACGCCAGCCCGGTCGCCTTTTATAGAGATGGAAACCTGACGTCAAGGACTCTCTCTGAGATCGCGCGTGACGCCATGCATAAAATGCCCAAATAAAATTATAATTTAATTTTATTTGACCGGGCCATATCTTCTATATTATTTTAACAAGTCATAGTATACTTAATTTTCTGTTATAGAATAATATATAATACGCCGTAAGAAATACAGCATTAAGAAAGGAAGGAGGAAAGCATTATGCCGAATATTGAAGTGAATGGAAAGCAGTATGAGGTGGACGAGGATGGCTACATGGTTGATCTGGAAGCATGGGTCAAGGATATAGCGACCTTCATGTCCAAGGGTGATGGTATGGAGCTTACAGATGCCCATTGGGAAATCATAAACTTCCTGAGAGACTATTATCAGAAATATCAGATAGCTCCGATGATAAAGATCCTTGTCAAGGAAGTGGGCAAGGTAATGGGGCCTGAAAAGGGCAATACGAAATATCTCTATGAGTTGTTCCCGGACGGTCCCGCGAAACAGGCTTGTAGATATGCAGGGTTGCCGAAGCCTACAGGCTGCGTATAAACCTGTTTATACACGCACAAGCACTTTGAAATATTAGTTGCGGTAGGAGGCAGAAGTTTGCCTCCTACTTACATTTTGAATGCTGAATGAGGAGGAAATGAGTCTTAAAGATCTCCTGTTGGAAAAGAGAGCCGCTATCCTGAAAAGGTGGCTTGATGCTATATACCAGACCTATCCAGCCGAAACTTCTATCTTTCTTCAAAAACAAAAAGACCAGTTTGCAAATCCAGTAGGTTACACGCTTGCCCAGGGAACAGAAGCTATTTTAGACGGGCTGCTTTCAGGGGCGGATACTGAAAGCGCCACCCCTTTTATCGACAGCATTATGCGGATCAGGGCTGTCCAGGAGGGGGCTCCGTCGCGGGCCCTGGTTTTTATCTTTCTTTTGAAAGGCATCATAAGAGAATTGTTAGGTCAGTCCCTGCTGGAGCGCCACCTTGCCGAGGAAATGGCGTTGCTTGAGTCAGCGATAGATGCCCTCGCGCTCCGCGCCTTTGACAGCTTCGTGAAATACCGTGAAAAGATTTATGATCTGAAAGCGAATGAGACTAAGAACATGACTTACAGGCTCCTTCAACAGGCCCGTCTGCTGGTCGAAATACCAGGGGAATATCAGGACGACGAAGAAAACACCAGTGATAAATCAAAACCAAAAGAGGTAGCAAAATGAAAATTTTATTCCCTTTCGTGGCAGTCATGACATTGATTATAGTTGTCGTGGCCGGCGTACAGTTTGCAAATTTACAGTTCCTTTTTGGGGTCATTATTCCGTATGCTGCACTGGTAACCTTTACAGCAGGGATTATTTATCGCGTTATAAAATGGGCAGGTTCTCCGGTCCCATTTTGTATACCGACAACCTGCGGACAACAGAAATCCATGCCGTGGATTAAGCAAAGCAAGCTCGAAAATCCTTCAAGTTCGCTCTGGGTAATAGGAAGAATGGCGCTTGAAGTGTTTTTCTTCCGCTCTCTTTTCAGGAACATAAAGACTGAAATGAGGGAGGGGCCGAAGGTTGTTTACGGCTCCGACAAATGGCTCTGGATGTCGGGACTGGCCTTCCACTGGTCATTCCTGATAATTCTCCTGAGGCATTTCAGGTTTTTCTCGGTGAAAGTGCCCTACCTCATTCATGTCATAGAAAGCCTGGACAGTTTCCTCCAGATAGGGGCTCCCCTGTTCTATATGACGGATGCGGTGATCCTTGCTGCGGTCACATATCTTTTCATCAGGAGGATTGCTCTCCCCCAGATAAAATATATATCGCTCGCAGCAGACTATTTCCCTCTTTTGCTTATTTTGGGCATAGCCTGCACAGGTGTAATGATGCGTTACTTTACAAAGGTTGACGTTGTCGGCGTCAAACAATTAGCCATGGGGCTCATGACCTTCAATCCTGTAATTCCCAACGGGATCGGCGTCTTGTTATACATACACCTTTTTCTCATCAGTGTCCTTTTTGCATATTTCCCCTTCAGCAAGCTGGTCCATATGGCAGGGGTCTTTCTCAGCCCCACAAGGAACATGGCCAACAACAGCCGAATGGTCAGGCATATAAATCCATGGAACTACCCCGTGCATGTCCATACTTATGAGGAATATGAGAATGACTTCAGGGAGAAGATGAAAATGGTTGAAATTCCGGTTGACAAGGAGTAGACATGGCAAAATTTACAACTAAACCAAATGAACTGTCGAAAATAAACCTGATTCCGCCACAGACGGAATGGATGGATACCCCTGTAGAGATCAAGGAGCATATGTTTTGCCATCCGGCAAAGATCAAGGACCTTGAGACCGTAGGTTTCCCTAATGCAAGAGAGTGGAAGCCTACAGAAGAGGACTGGAAGCTGCCAGACAACTGGGAGCGCACGATCCTCGAAGGCATGCAGTCGCTGTTGAAGAAGTACCGCTCCTTCTCTCTTTTCATGGACATTTGTGTGCGTTGCGGAGCGTGTGCCGACAAGTGCCACTTCTTCATAGGTTCGGGAGACCCTAAGAATATGCCTGTGCTCAGGGCTGAATTGATGAGGTCGGTATACAGGGGCAACTTTACACTTGCCGGAAAGATACTCAAAAAAATATCCGGTGCCCGCGATCTCACAGTGAATGTACTAAAAGAATGGTGGTATTACTTCTACCAGTGCACCGAATGCCGCCGGTGTTCAGTCTTTTGCCCCTATGGGATTGACCAGGCCGAAATCACGATGATGGGCAGGGAACTTCTCAACCTGTTGGGGCTTAATATCGGCTGGATAGCCGGTCCGGTGGCAGCCTGCTACATGAAAGGCAACCATCTCGGCCTTGAGCCCCACACAATCAAATCGAGCATCGATCTCTTCGTCGATGATATAGAGACAATTACGGGAATAAAGATAACGCCGAGCTTTAACCGGAAAGGGGCTGAAATCCTTTTTGTCACACCTTCCGGCGACCTCTTTGCCAATCCGGGCACATATACGGCCATGGGTTATCTGATGCTGTTTCATGAACTGGGGCTCGACTATACCTGGAGCACGTATGCATCGGAAGGAGGGAACTTCGGTTTCTTTACTACGAACGAAATGGCGAAGAGACTTAATTCCAAAATCTACGCCGAAGCAAAGCGTCTCGGCGTAAAGTGGATACTCGGCGGGGAGTGCGGGCATATGTGGAGAGTGCTGAGTCAATACATGGACACATGGAATGGACCGGCGGATTTTCTCGAGGTGCCGGTTTCTCCTATCACGGGCACAAAGTTTGAGAACACAAGGGCGACAAAAATGGTGCATATTTCCGAATTTACCGCTGACCTCATCAAGAACGGCAAGCTCAAGCTGGACAAGAGCAGGAATGACCACCTGAAGGTTACTTTCCACGACTCGTGCAACACCTCTCGCGGTATGGGGCTTCTTGAGGAGCCGAGGTATGTTCTAAAGAATGTATGCAACCATTTTTACGAGATGCCCGAGAACACCATCAGGGAGAAAACTTTCTGCTGTGGAAGCGGCACAGGCCTGAACGCTTCCGAGAACATGGAACTGCGTATGAGGGGCGGGTTCCCGCGCGCCAACGCAGTTAAGCACGTGCATGACAAACATGGCGTGAATATGCTCGCCAATATTTGCGCAATTGACAGGGCGACCCTTTCCGCCTCCATGGATTACTGGGTGCCCGGGGTTGCGGTTGCCGGCACTACCGAATTGGTGGCCAATGCCCTCGTTATGAAGGGGGAAATAGAGAGGACGCTTGATATAAGGCTGGAGCCCCTTCCGGGAAAAGAAGCAAGCGAGGAGGTAAACTGAAATGTATGATAGCGGGAAAATAATAGCAGGACTTCTTGTGTTTGTATCAATAATCGCCTTCCCCTTTGTTTACAACATAGGGGCGGACATCGTGAAGCCCGAACCGAAGATTGACACCCCTGTTATTCAGCAAATGGCGGTCAAGCAATGCGTGGAACCCAAGGAGTTCATGAGGGCCGAGCATATGCAGCTGCTGAACAAGTGGAGGGATTCGGCTGTCCGCGACGGCAACAGGGTATATGTGGGGTCGAGGGGCGACCACTACAACATAAGCCTCCAGAATACCTGCATGCACTGCCATTCCAACAAAAAAGAGTTTTGCGACTCCTGCCATAATTATATGGCTGTGAAGCCTTACTGCTGGGACTGTCATATCGCACCGAAGGAGAACAGCTTATGAGCATAGACAGAAGACAATTTCTAAAAATAGCGGGTGTTTCGACGCTGCTGGGACTAGGCACTGCAGCTGCTGTCAATGGTATCAGGCGTGATGATGTTGAGGCCTCTCAGATGGAACCCGGCCCAGACGCGCTGAAAGCAAAGCGCTGGGGTTTTGTGGTTGACATGAGCAAATTCAAGACCGAAGAAGATTACGCGAGGGTCGTACACGCCTGCCACAGCATCCATAACGTCCCTGATTACGGCAACCCCAAAGACGAGATCAAATGGATTTGGAAGGATGACTTTGAGCACACCTTCCCTGGGCAGGAAGATACATATATGGCTGCGGAGATGAAGGAGAAGCCCTTCATGGTATTCTGCAACCACTGTGCCCAGCCGCCGTGCGTGAGAGTATGTCCGACCAAGGCCACGTTCAAGAGAACAGACGGCATAGTTATGATGGATATGCACCGCTGCATAGGCTGCAGGTTTTGCATGGCAGCCTGTCCTTACGGCTCCAGGAGTTTCAATTTCAGAGACCCCCGCGGCAAGGACGAAAGCGGACGGCCTTTTATCAAAGAGCTTAATCCCGAATTCCCGACCCGCACAAAGGGTGTTGTTGAGAAGTGTACGTTCTGTTACGAACGGCTGGCCAAAGGCCTTAAACCGGCGTGTGTGGAAGCGTCGGGGGGCGGCATTGTGTTCGGTGACCTGGAAGACCCGAATTCCGAAGTTAGACAGCTTATCAGCAAACACTATACGATCCGGAGAAAGCCTGAACTCGGGACTCAGCCCAGCATATACTACATCGTAGGAGGAAATGAAAATGCTTGAGAAGGCGCTGGACGGCGGTAAAGGGTACTGGGCCTGGATATTTTTGTTGCTTGCCATAATTGGCGCCGGCTTTATAGCCTATCTTTTCCAGTTTAACTATGGTTTGGGCATAACAGGTTTGAGCAGAGACGTCAGTTGGGGATTTTATATTGCGCAGTTTACCTTCCTGGTCGGCGTAGCGGCATCAGCCGTGATGCTGGTAATACCTTATTATCTTCACAATTACAAGAAATTCGGGCGGATAGTCATCCTAGGGGAGTTTCTGGCAATCTCTTCGGTCATAATGTGCATCCTGTTCATTTTTGTAGACCTGGGGCAGCCGATGAGAGTTATGAACGTAATGCTTCACCCTACGCCGAATTCAGTCATGTTCTGGGACATGATAGTCCTGGTCGGCTACCTCACGCTGAATGTGGTCATAGGATGGACTACGCTTGGCGCTGAGCGCAAGGAAGTAGCGCCTCCGTCCTGGGTAAAGCCGCTGATCTATCTTTCAGTCCCATGGGCAGCCAGTATTCACACTGTAACAGCGTTTCTTTATGCAGGATTGCCAGGCAGGCATTTGTGGCTTACCGCTATAATGGCTGCAAGGTTTCTTTCCTCGGCATTTGCGGCTGGTCCGGCCCTGCTTATTCTGCTCGCTTTTATCGTCAGAAGGGTCAGTAAGTTCGATCCTGGTAAAGAAGCTATTCAATCGCTCGCGAAAATAGTGACCTATGCGATGTCGATCAATGTGTTCTTCTTCCTGCTGGAGGTGTTCACAGCATTCTACAGCAACATACCGGGACACATGGCCCCTATTAAATATCTCTTTGTCGGACTCGAAGGTCATACAAGACTCGTCCCATTTATGTGGACCGCTACAGCGCTGGCGTTTATCGGCCTTACGTTGCTGCTGATCCCCAATACCCGCAAGAACGAGGGGATACTCCCATTTGCCCTGATTGCCGTATTCGTTGCGGCATGGATCGATAAGGGCATGGGCCTTGTTGTCGGCGGATTCGTCCCCAATCCTTTTGAGAGGGTTGTTGAGTATTCTCCGACAGCTCCTGAGCTGCTTATCACTGTGGGAGTATACGGCATAGGCGCACTTGTGCTGACCGTCCTTTACAAGGTCGCCGTTTCCGTAAAAGAAGAGGTTGAGGCGGGTGGAGCAGGTGAGGCGTCTCATCATTAAAAGCCACATTTGATTTTTGTTACGGGGACATTTTAAAATATTTAGAAAATCCGGGAGGTGTGGCTTCAATGTATATGGTTTCTGTTAATGCGGAGAAATGCGAGGGCTGTGAGGAGTGCGTAAATGTTTGCCCGCAGGGAGTGTTTAGAATGGTCGACAGCAAGTCTGATCCCTACCAGACGGGCGAATGTGTATTTTGTGAGAGCTGCCTCGGCGTCTGCCCGACAACTGCAATCACCATAACCGAGATGTAAGGGCCTTTCAGGTCCTCGGACAACATAAAAAAAGGAGCACAAGTTCTGTGCTCCTTTTTTTATGTCCTGACAGCCTGGTGGAACAGAGGCCGTTTTATTTCTTCTGGATAAAGATCTCCCAGTATCCTTTGTCTTCGAGCTTAACGACTTCGATGCTGAATCCCTGCTTCTCGGCGTATCTCGGCAGAGAATCTTCCGCAGAAGCCGGAGCGTCGCACAGGATTTTGAGCAGAGTGCCCGGACCCATTTTTTCGAGTTGTTTTTTCGTCAATACCAACGGATAGGGGCAGACCCTCCCTAAAACATCGAGTGTCTCCGTGGGTGTTTGTGATTTTAAGTCAGCCATTTTAATCCTCCTGTCTTAATTATTTAGCAGAAGAGAAGATGGTCTACCGATTCCATCGCCTTCTGGATTTCGCTGTAGGGAACAAGCTTTGCGTTCGTCTCTCCCCCGATATCTTCCGCATCCATTATCAGAGCATCTTCTTTAATGCCGAGCCTATCTACATCTTCTTTGCATATAAGCACATTGAGGTCCAGCAAAAGAGAGTTCTTAACATGTTGCTCCAGGCTGGTGATTCCGTAATGCTTCATTGCCAGCTGGCTCTTGAGGCAATTGAGAACGCCGTCGCCGATAAAGCAAACCACCGGCTCGACCAGATCCCCGTCCTCCAGATATATTTCGACGGTCTGGCTGGAGATCGCGTGTGTCATTGCAAGCCTGGAACCTTCAATCTTATAAGGGAGAGTTCTGATAACAAATCCCAGTTTCTTAGTCGCCATATTAATCTCCTCCTATATGAAGGACCCTGTCGGCGCTGAAGGTGCTTGCCAGATACCAATCCATACTAAACCTTTTGACGCCTTCCATAGTGTCCTCTTTTTTATAACCTCTTGCTTCGGCACATGCTTCGCATGCGGTTACCTGCATATTACCGGTAGCAACCAGTTCCTGCACTTTCTTTGCAAGGGCAGAATAATCCTTGAATGCTTTCTGTCCGCTCTTGGAAAGCATTGTGCCGTTTCCTGATACCCAAAGATCTACTTTATGGCCTTTCTGCACGGCGGCTTCGGAAAGCTTTACGGCAAAATCGAGCGACATTGAGCCGACCAGCGAAGAAAAGCAGCCGATAGTTAATTTTCCCATGCTCGTCTCCTTTTGAGAATTATATCCATATGGTTTTTTCGTAATCGTTAAAAATAAGGTCGACCAAATCGCCGTAGTTTACGACCTTCACACGGCTGTCTACATTTGCGGCACTGAATCCCCTGCTCTCAAGGTCCTCAACCAGAACATAGAATGTTGCGGGTTTTTCGAGAACGGAAGACGATTTGCCGTTTTCCTTAACAGTTGCATTGTAAACGCCATTGCCGACAAGAATAATGCCGAGCTTCTCGGCGGTCAGCCTGTCAAGCACATCAGCTCCTGTCCTGTAATCACTTACAAAAACGCCCAGTTTCACGCTAACACCTCCTCTAACTTTTTTTGTCTGTTATGCAATCCCGTTAATAAAAAGAATAACGGTTTATTATAAATGGTAAGTTTTTTTATAACAGTAAGACCATGAAATTGTCAATAGAAATTGTTAGGAATAACAATATCTTATATCCGTATACCTATAATTTATAGCTCATGGGCAAAACCTTTCGCTTTTGCTTTAAAGCAGTGAATACAAAAGCTCATCAACCGCGTCTATCAGTTCCTTGAACAACCCGCCGTGGCTTTTTGAATTGCCAAAAAGCCAGGTCCTCATTTTCTGTATTTCCGGGTTGTTGCACATTTCATAAGTTATAGGTCCGCTTAGCATCGCTTGTCTTTCCAGAATGAGCAGGCGCTTTGCCTGATCTGAGAACGGCAGGAGCAAGTTTTTTATGCGCGAAGAGTGACTGGTGATTAAAGATGAATTACAGCCGCTTCGTATAAGTGCGGCAATTTCCTTTATCATGGTAAACAAGGTGCAATATTCGAGACCTCTGACACCGCGCCGCCACTGCAAGAGCATTGGGTTTCTCCAAAACCAGAGAAAATTGCGCAGCCCAAGTGAAATCAGCTCATCCGCCGCCGATTCGAGTTCGTCCATTAGACTTTGTTCAACACGGTCCTTTACAAGGCCCACGGGTCCCTCTGTATCAGCGTGTACGTCAATGTTTCCCATGCCTTGAAGGTAGTTCCATATATTCTTCAGTACAAGAGTACCATTGGAATCTTCCGGAGTATCGAAATGGACCAACGAGAGCAGCACCTTTCCGTCTCCAAACGCACCTTCGACAACAGCCGGATCATCGAGCAGACGTTCCGGGTTAAGGTTGATGCCGTAATTTTTTTCGCTGTCAGCCCAGTCGCCATAGCGCACAGTGTCACCTACATTAAGATCTGAACTGAAAGAATCCGGCAGGGCAGCGCCATAAGCGGCAAGCAGATGGTTAGTATCTCTGTCAGGCAGAAACTGGGACGGCCACCAGGCATGGAATACCGGGTCGGTGATGTCCTGCCATATGGGATGCTCAGACAAGTTCAGACGTATCCTGCCGCTAAAGCTCGGAACGCGATCTTTCGTCGGTTTTCTCCTGATGTTCAGAAGACCGATCCCGTCAGCAGTAGCAAGTCCGGCGCCGCCGCAAAAGCCGAGATAGTTGCCGCCTCTGCCGACAAATTCCTTTATCTGAAGAATACCATCGGCGCCGAGTGTCTTGATCTTGTTTGAGGCCCACCCGCCAGGGACAAACAGTAGTTTGTAACCGAAAAGGGCACCCTTTTTAATATCTTCAGAGCGAACCAACTCAAATGGAAGGTGCGCGGCTTTAAGTGCTTTGTAAGCCATCAACCCCCATAAAAATGATTCATCCCAGAGGAGAGCAGTCTTGCCGTCGGTACGTGTCAATTTATTGGTGTCACGGAGTACCCCAAATATGCCGTCATTGCAGCCCTATTTGCATTCCCTTTTTACTCCGTCAAGAAGGCTTACAATCTGTTCTGACAGGTCTTCCATTTCATTATACAGACCTGTCGCTTTTTCCTTGTTGCCTGAATTGAATGCAGCGATAGCCTCTTTTGCGAGTGCATGTATCCTGTCATGCGGAGTGAGTATGGCCTTGAAGGACGGCAAATTGCCGCACTTTTCCCGGCCTTCAGTGTCGTACCACTTGCCGAACCTGCATGTATGATGGTCAGGCAGCTTGGCAGGGTCAAGCGTTGTATCACCCTTAAGACAGGACCCGACCTTCCCCACAAACACTCTGTGGTCTGTCTTTGCTATGTCGAGTATCATTAACTCGCTGCCTTTTGTCTTAAAGCCTGAGGTAGTGTTCCTCAGCTCTTCCGCTATTTTAATCAATCCATTCACTTCATGCATTACTTCGTCAGACATTTTTTCCATGTCCCTGGCTATGTTAGAGGTCTTCTCAATATTGCTTGCGACTTCTTCCGACACTGCAGACTGCTCATCAACCGCTGTTGCAATCTGGGTTATCTGGTCACGCACTTTCTGGACCGCGTCCACTATATGGTTCAGCGAATCTCCGACCTGCCTTATATAATCCGTGGCCTTAGTCACCTCTCCTGAAGCATCTTCCATAGACTTTGATGTCTGCTCTGATTCGGTCTGCACAGCATTGATCTTCTCCGTGATCTCTCCCGTGGCCTTTATGGTCCTCTCTGCCAGTTTTCTCACTTCGTCCGCTACTACGGCAAAACCCCTGCCCTGCTCTCCGGCCCTTGCCGCCTCGATAGCTGCATTAAGCGCCAGCAGGTTTGTCTGGTCCGCAATGTCTTTAATAACTGTAACAATGCCGCCGATTTCCGACGCCCTTTTGTTCAGCTTCTCAACCATGGTCGAAAGCTCTATAGTCGACGTGTAGACCTTGGCAACAGTATCAACCGCTCCGTCAGCCACAACTTTGCCGTCATTGGCTGTTTTCATCGCATCTTCGGACGATTGCGAGGCCTCGGCGGCATTTCTAGAAATGTCGGTAATGGTCTGGCTCATCTCTTCTGCAGCTGTTGCTATCTGGTTAGCCTGCCCTGACTGGTTCCGCGCTCCTTCCGTTGTTTTTTCGGACCTCACTCTTAATACATCAACAGTATGGACCACATTTCCGGCAGAGCCCATAATGCCGCTGATCATCTCGCTGATTATACCGATCATTTTGTTCATATCTCGCGAAAGTGCGCCGATTTCATCCTTGCTGTCATAGTCTATCACCACTCTGAGGTCGCCATTGGCAATGATGTTGACTTTGTCTTTGAAAACAGACAACGGACGAATTACTTTTTTCTGGCTTACAAATAAAATGGCAACGAGAATAAGAAAATTGAGCACAAAGAGGACAATCTGTATGGTCTTGAGCGCCCTGACTTTTCCTTCCGATAACTCAGCAGCTAGCGTTGTGGACTCATCGGCCAATTTCAATAATTTCTCGCTTTCAATATAAAGAGCATTAAGCGCTTCAGGACTCGTTTCGGCTTTGCTCATTGCGTCTTTGTATTTCTGCCATTCGGTATTGATTTCATTCATTTTGGCAATAAGCTTCTCGTCCCCGGCTTTCGGCAATCTCAATTCTGCGTCGCCGTTGAGCAGTCCGGCAACGATCTTGTCCATTTTCCCGGTCAGCTGCACGATGTTGTCCCCGACATCCGAACCATGCTGTTTTGCATACACCATTTTTGTCAGTCTCTGAGATATGGCCCGCTGTCTTCCCGAATTATTAACTATGTTGCCGTCATCTGACATCTTGCCGAGCCAGAAAAACACAGAAAGCCCGCTCAAAAGAGCAAATACCAGAAGAATCAACACAGCAAGCTTTACCTCAGTAGAAATTTTCATTCGGCCTCCACTTAGAAACTATTATTTTCGTTATCATCATATTCTGAAAAAAATTTCAATAAAAAACCGGGCTACCTTAGTTTAGCAGGCAACCCGGCTGTCTAATAAGATATAGACCCGCAGCTTTCCGTCATCTCCTCGCGGAGACTTTGGCTTTATCCAGTTTTAAACCCCCTAATATTACACTAATAATACAATCTTGCTCAAGTGGACGCGATGCTGATATGATAAAAACATTAACATAGGTCTTGAAAATGGGGGTGAGAGAATGCCAAAAGTAGTTGCTATGGAGAAAATAGAAAAGGAGATAGGGAAACTTACGCCCCAGCAGCAGTTAAAGCTGGTGGAAAAGCTTGCTCACGATCTTAGGAAGACCGGGCTTGCAGTGAAGAAAGAACTCGACTGGAAAGGGCTTTACGGCCTCGGAAAGGGGCTGTGGAAAGAAGACGCACAGACCTATATAAATAAACTCCGTGAAGACAGGACATGACCATATCTGCTGCACTTTCTGACCTCACTTCGATTTTCATTGATACCGCACCCGTCATTTATTACATAGAGGCCCATCCCGAATTCGGCCCTGTTACCAAAGAAGTTGTCACCGCCTTTCAGTCTGGAAGGCTGACTGCTTTTTCTTCTGTCATTACTCTTACAGAGGTTCTTCCTAAACCCATCGAAAATGGTGATGAAAAGCTCGCTAAGAAATTCTCGGAATTTCTCAAACATGGGAAAAATCTTGTTGTGCTTGAAATCTCTGAAAAGATAGCGGAGAAGGCTGGCAAATTGAGAGGGCATTATACGTATCTCAGAACTATCGATGCCATTCAGATCGCATCAGCCATTGAAGCTGGAGCAGATGCCTTTCTGACGAATGACAAAAAACTTAAACAAGTTAAAGAAATAAAAACTTTGGTTTTGGCAGATTATTTGTAACATAAAAAATGGTCGCTGTCCCTATTTGTAAAACAAAATCCTCAGGGTGTTACGTCAGGTTGTGATGGCTGGAAATCAAATGACAATCCTGGGTTGCGAAATACTATAATTAAGAAATAGTTGTCAGCAAGTCCAGTATTGGTGGCCATTACTAGACCATGGCGCATGGCTTCCTGTTGCATTAAAGCTTCTCTTAGTGCGCAAATTGCACTGTTCTCGCCTGTCCCAACCCGGCATAACCTTTTGCCTAGAACAGCTAAGCCTGTTGTATGATTTTTTACATAGAAAAGTATATTCTGATCCTTGATTTCGGCGTAGGGAATCGTTTTAGGAAACGTGACGTTCCATTCAGCTCGTGAAAGCGCAGATTGTATCTTGTCTGCAAAAAAATTTGATTCCATATCATCTTCCGGGTACCAAATTTCTGCGGTTCCTTTGGGTTTTCCCTTCAATATATTTGCAGTTTGTTTTATATCAAGTGAACGAGCTCTAAGTTTTAAAGTCACATAATTCAAAAGTTCCTTAAGCGCTAAAAGCGACTTCGTATCTTCTGATAGTGAGTGTGCAGTTTTTTCATCCTCCTTTGTCAGGCGGTTTAGTTTATCGCTCTGAACTTGTAGCTTCTTTTGAGTATCTTCCGAACGTGAAATCAAATCTCCTATTGATTTTTTTTGAATACCGATTTGAATTTCGATCTGTTTTTTAAAATCATCGAGAGTAGAATTTTTAATATTTGTTACGTCACGTTGGAAATTTTCTATCTCGAAACCACTCCATTTCAATTTCGCGATAGAATTGATATTTGTCATCAGGGCAAGGGCAAAAAGTGAGAATATTAGGAAAATAATAGTCAACGTGTTGGATATCTTCTTCGCTATAGCTAATGCCATTGCCCCAAAAGCAACGACTACAAAGAAGATATAAGTAGCAACTTCTCTCATCATCTCACTAAGTAAATCTACAGTTTCGGTGCATTTAATGTCAATGAGGGCTAAGAGGGAATCAGGAACGGCTTTGGCGTAGTAAGCTTAACGCATTTCAACTAATGCTTTTTTAAAAAGGCGACTGATGGCATTTTAAAACTGTTCTATTATTTTTCGATTATGATGTCAGCTGCTCTAATTGCGATAACACTTTGAAGGCAAGAAAAAAATGGTGAGCCGTGCGGGATTCGAACCTGCGACCCGCTGATTAAGAGTCAGCTGCTCTACCAACTGAGCTAACGGCCCACGATAATGATGAATATTTAAAATACAGCATGTTAGTTGAAGTCGTCAAGTTCCCACCTCTGTTTCAGTTCGAAAATTATTCAAATTCATTTAAATATAGAGTAAAATTTCATATGGCCTCAACAAAGAAACAGTATCGCAACCTTTGGCTCGTTGAATCCATAATGGAAGAACCGAGCTATTTGGAGAAATCCATGTTCGGGTGCCTTGCCGTTTATCTTCACGGGCGGATGATGCTGCTGTTGTCTGAAGGGGACGAACCTTGGAATGGTTTGCTTATTCCTACGGATTATCAATTCCACGATTCTATCAGGGACGAGTTTAAAGATGTAGTTCAGCATCCTGTCTTGAAGAAATGGCTATACCTGCCGGAGAATACAGAGGATTTTGAAACGGCAGCGGAGAATATTGTTCATGCCATTCATTTGGATGAAGCGCGATTTGGGGTAGAGCCGAAGGAGCGGAAGCCGAGGAAGAAAAAGAAGCAGTAATTGGAGTGTTGCAAGATGGAACTCGCATTCAGGCAGCCGGGCCAGAACTGGGCCTTTTTTTACAGGTGGGCATCTGCCCTTGCTCTTATTACCATTTTCTACAATAGCATTGAAGGGGGCGTTTCTGTTTTCTTCGGTCTTCAGGATGAAACCATAGCCCTGTTCGGTTTTGGTCTTGATTCCTTTGTTGAGGTTGTTTCAGGAATCGGGATATGGCATATGGTTAGACGAATGAAACAAAGTGACCCTGTTAACCATGATAGCTTTGAGAAAAGAGCCTTACAGATAACAGGGGGCGCTTTTTACGTTCTTGCTGTTGGATTAGTTGCGACATCTGCATTAAACATTTATAGGGGAACAAGACCCGAAACTACGCTCTGGGGAATTGTAGTCTCTGTTATTTCTATCCTGGCAATGTGGCTGCTCATCCACTATAAGATGAAAATCGGGAAGCAGTTTAATTCTCAGGCTTTAATTGCGGATGCCAACTGTTCAAAGGCATGTATGTATCTCTCAATAATCCTCCTTGTTTCCAGTGTCGGCTATGAGGTTACGAAAATAGGGGCAATTGACTCTATAGGAGCTATTGGAATAGCTCTCTTTTCATTTAGAGAGGGGAGAGAGGCTTTAGAGAAATCCAAGGGCAATCTGACATGCAGTTGTCAGGGAAAATGTCATTAGGTTGAGTCGTCAGTTGCTCAAAGATACGCTCTTAAATTATCATAAGAGATTGATGTTTCTCCGCAAGCGTTTGAACGACCGTTGATATGAGAGGCTTGGACAGACTATGATCGATACACATTGTCATCTTGATATGGACCCTTTTGAGGCTGACAGGGATGATGTTATCAAGAGGGCCCGGGAAGCCGGAATCGAAGCATTTCTCTGTATCGGTTCTGATTTTGAAGGCAACAAGGGCGCTGTAGCGCTGGCGGAAAAGCACGACGACATCTATGCTGTGGTGGGCATGCATCCCCACGATGCCAAAGACTTTACGAAAGCGGTTTTTGATCAGATAAAAATATGGGCTGCTCATAAAAAAGTGGTTGCTGTCGGAGAGATTGGGCTGGACTATCATTACGACCATTCCCCTAGAGAAGTCCAGCGCGATGTCTTCAGGCAGCAGCTTGATTACGCGAAGGAGTCAGGTCTTCCTGTGGTTGTTCACAGTAGAGACGCAAGTGAGGACACGCTTTCTATTCTTAAGGATTCAGGTGTCGGGCAAGGGGTCATGCATTGTTTCTCAGGAGACAGTGACATGGCTGACCGGGTGCTCGCGATGGGCTTTCATATTTCGTTTGCCGGGCAGGTGACTTTCAAGAAGGCGACTCAGCTCCGCGAGATAGCCAAGACTATCCCTGATGAACGCCTGCTTGTTGAGACGGATGCCCCTTTTCTTGCGCCGGAGCCTCTCAGAGGCAAACGTAACGAGCCGGCATTTATATTACATACCGCCCGTTTTCTCGCTCAATTAAGGGGTGTCTCGCTTGAGGACATTGACAGGATGACGACGCTCAATGCCAGGAGGCTTTTCGGGGTCGGCGAACTGCCTGCAGGCCAGATAGCATACAGGATCAGAGACAGCCTCTATTTGAACATCACCAACAGATGCACCAGCAAATGCATTTTTTGCATCCGATCCTCTACAGACTTTGTGAAAGGGCACAATCTGCGCCTGGCCCATGAGCCTTCTGTTGAGGATTTGGCAGGTGCTATCGGCGATCCGACCCGGTACAGGGAAATCGTATTTTGCGGTTATGGCGAACCTCTTCTCAGGCTCGATGCCGTCAAGGCAGTTGCTGCTCTGGTAAAACAGCAAGGGGGCAGGGTGAGGATAAATACAAACGGCCACGGCAATCTTATTTACAAGAGAAACATCCTGCCTGAGCTGCGTGGACTTGTCGACAGCATATCCATAAGTCTCGATGCCCAGGACGAGGATACCTATCGGCGCCTCTGTAAGCCCTCTTTCGATAATGCATTTCAGGAAGTAATTAACTTTATCAGGGAGGCAAAGCTCTGCATCCCCGAGGTCAGCGCAACAGTAGTCGCTGCCGATGGAGTGGACATTGATAAGTGCAGGGCGATTACAGATGAGTTGGGGGTAACCCTAAGGGTGAGGGGACTGGATAACGTCGGTTAGCACTGACTCTACGTTATTGATTTCGATCATGCCCTGCTCTTTGGTCTTCAGGTTTTTCCATTGGACCTTTCCTTCCTGAAGTTCATTCTCTCCGATAATCAATGCGATGTCGGCATTAATCCTGTCAGCCTTGCGCAATTGGCTTTTCAGCGTTGCATCTCCATAATTTTGTTCTATCCAGTGACCTTTTGCGCGGAGCGTCTCTGCAATCTTGAAACCCTCCTTTTCAGCCTCCTTGCCGAGGGTCGCAATGAAGGCCTTTGGTGCCGGCGTCTGCTCCGGGGAAATTTCTTTAAGCAATGCAGCCAGTCTCTCCATGCCGATGGCAAAACCTATTGCGGGCGTGTCCGGACCTCCGAACTCTTTTACGAGACGATCATATCTGCCGCCAGCAGCAACGGCTTTTTGCGCTCCGAGATGTTCACTGGTGACTTCAAAGGTAGTCCTCGTATAGTAGTCGAGTCCGCGCACCAGGTTGGGGTTTAAGGCGTAGCGGACGCCCATCAGAGTCAGGATGCCGAGGAGTTCGTCGAAATGAGTTCTGCAATCGACACATAAAAAATCTGTTACCGCAGGCGCTCCTTGCCGCAGCTGTATGCAGCGTTCCACTTTGCAGTCAAGTATTCTCAACGGATTTACGGAGTAGCGACGGACGCAATCAGGGCAGAACTCTCCAAGCTTGTCTCCAAAGAATGCGAGCAAGGCGTTCTTGTAGTCAGGCCTGCATGCTTCACACCCGATAGAATTGATTTCAAAGCTCAGCTCTCTGAGACCTATTTGTTCGAGAAGGTTTTTCAGCATGATAATAAGTTCAGCGTCCTGCGACGGTGCTGCCGAGCCGAAGGCCTCGACGCCGATCTGGTAGAACTGTCTGAACCTTCCCTTCTGCGGGCGCTCGTATCTGAACATCGGGCCTGCGTAGAAGAACTTTTGCGGAGACTGCAAAGTATTCAGGTTGTGCTCGACATAACAACGCACAGCAGACGCCGTGCCCTCGGGGCGCAGAGTGATACTGCGGTTCGCCTTGTCAGGGAACGTGTACATCTCCTTATCGACAATGTCCGAGGTTTCCCCTATGCTCCTGATGAAAAGTTCGGTAGACTCGATTATGGGAAGTCTGATTTCCCTAAAGCCGTAGTTGTAAAGAATTGCCCTTGCTGAAGACTCTATGCGCTGCCAAATGAAAATATCGGGCGGCATGATGTCCTGAACGCCCTTCAGCGCGCTATATATCACCCGACTCCTCTCCTTCTCTCTCCTTGTCGAACTCGAGCATCTTCATGTGGCTATCGATAAGCCGCTTGATTTCCTCTTTGAAGTGGCGTCTGATGCCTTTGAGGTCCACGATGTCCTCGTGTATCTTTACGACCTTTTCCTGCGCTACTTTGGTCATGCTGTCGGCCTTGAGTTCAGCCTCCTTGAGAATGAGTTCAGCCTCCTTGCGGGCATTCGTTTTGTAGTCTTCAACCATTTGCTGGGCGGTCATCAGGGTCTCTCTGAGCGTTGATTCCATGTGCCTGAATTCCTGCAGTTGCTCGTCCGCCCTGGCGAGTTGCTCTTTCAGCGAAGCGTTTTCTCTCATGAGTTCCTCGAGTTCCTCCCTCACCAGTTCGAGAAAGGAATATACTTCATCAACATCGAAGCCTCTGAAGCGCATCGGAAACTGTTTTTGCTGAATGTCGAGCGGAGTAAGTCTCATCTTAGCCACCTCCTAATTGATAGCCTAATTTTATCAAGGTCCTGATCAAAAAACTCTGCATAAACATAATAATTAAAAAGACAATGATCGGGGATATGTCAATAGGGCCGAATGGGAACCCTATCACTCTCCTTATCGGTCTGAGTACCGGTTCCGTTACAGCATGGAGAAACCGGACTATGGGGTTATAAGGGTCTGGATTGACCCAGCTCAAGAGGACAGTAATTATGAGTATCCATCTATAAATATCCAGTATGTAGTCGAGGATCTTGGCTATCGTAAAAACAAAGTCGCCCAAAACAAACATGTCTCCTCCTTCTTGGTGACAGCGGTAATCAGTGTATCTATTCTAACTAATTTCTGCTGCCTAATTCTTCTGCTCTCTTAAGCGCCGCCCGCAGGCCATCTGCAACGATTGCCTTCAAGCCCTTTTCTTCAAACACCTTAAGTCCCGCAGCAGTAGTCCCGCCTGGCGAAGTTACCATTACGCGGAGTTCTCCGGGCGGCATGCCGGTGTCAAGAAGCCGTGCCGTGCCGCTTAGTGTCTGGAGCGCGAGTTCGCCCGCATCCGAGGTCGACAGCCCCATTTGCTCGCCTGCGGCTATCAGGGCTTCCACGAACAATGCAATAAAGGCAGGCCCGCTGCCTGAAAGCGCAGTCACGGCATTCATATATTTTTCAGGCAGGGTGAGCACTCTGCCTACAGACATGAAAATATCCCGAACAACCGCTATGTCGCTCTCAGGCATGCATTCGCAAAGGGAAATAACGGACATGCCTTCCTGAACGATGGCTGGTGTGTTCGGCATGACCCTTACAAGTCTGCCTGATTTCAGTTTTTCCTGCAGATAAGCGAGAGTTATGCCTGCGGCTATAGAGACCACGGTCTTGTTTTCCGTTATGTATAAAGCAATCTCGTCAAGGACCGAAGCCATGTTTTGAGGCTTTACCGCAAGTATAACAATATTGCAGTACTCAGCCGCTTCTTTGTTGGAAGCAGTTGTCTTTATCCCGTAAGATATTTCAAGGTAGCGTCTCCTCTCTTCCAGCGGTTCAGCTACGAGTATGCTCTTGTTCCCCTTGCCCGTAATGCCTTTTATCAACGCCTCCGCCATTTTACCGCCGCCAATGAAGCCGATCATTGCTTGCTCCTTTCGCCAAAAAGCGCAGTTCCTATCCTCACCATAGTGGCACCCTCCTGTATTGCGACCTCAAAATCATGCGACATGCCCATCGATAGCTCCGGCAAAAGAAGACCGGCTTTTTCCGCTTCGTCCCTGAGTTCGCGGAGCCTTCTGAAATAGGGCCTTGTCTGCTCTGGGTCATCGAAAAATGGAGGCATTGTCATTAGTCCTTCGAGTTGAATGTTGCTCATGCCGCTTATCTCTTTTAGGAGAGACATCATTTTCTCCTCTGATACCCCGTGCCTGGTCTCGTCGCCGGCTAATTTTACCTGAACAAGCACCCTCTGTGTCTTATTAATTTTTAAGGCCTGTCTGTCTATCTCTTCAGCGAGCCCGGCAGAATCCATGGTATGTATGAGATCAAACAGATGCACCGCATATTTTGCCTTATTCTTCTGAAGATTTCCTATTAAATGCCACTGGACACCGCTGAGGGCTTTTTCCGTAAAATCTTTGCCGGGGCCTCTAAAGTGCTCAATCTTGGCCTTCGCCTCTTGCACCCTGTTCTCTCCGAAGACCCTGATGCCGATGTCCAGGGCTTCTTCAATTGCTTCGATTTCCACCTTTTTTGTGACGGCAACAAGTTTTACGGTATCAGGACTTCTATCTGCGAGCACTGCCGCGCGCATCATCCTGTTTAGTATGTCTGTGACGTTATCTATAAGCATTTGCAACTTATAGTAAAATCAATTTCAAATTAATTCAAGCCTCAGGTTGTTTTTTTAGCGGTATTAGAGGATATGTTATTATTAAGAATGTTTCAGGGCAATTCGTTTAAGTTCTCACTGAACAAGAAGCTTATCCTGATGATGATCTTCCTGAGTTGTATCCTGATCGGCATGCTTCTGTTTTTTTATTCTCAGTCCGAAAAAGACCTCTCCCGCGCCATGGAGCGTCAAACCACCGAACTTACAAAAGCCATACAAATCGGCGTTGAGGAAGTTACCGGGTCCGGCACAACGGATGAGGCGCGACTGTCAAAATATCTTACGAGTCTGAATACCAGGGGGGTCAAGGAAATATCTATTATCAGCAACGAGCACGAAGTCGTTGCCAGTACTAATCCGTTAAAAATAGGGCAGC
>JADFXI010000070.1 GCA_015233655.1 Nitrospirota bacterium
GGACTTATAGGTCCGTCCCTGACCGATTACGCGCCGATAAAAGAAATATTGGGTATCAAAGGCGTGGATTTTTCTATCACCTCTCTGAGGGCCGGAGCAAAAAGCGCAGAACTGGTCGAAATACTGAGGAGGCATAAAAGCATCTCAATAGCTCCTGAGGCAGGGACCGACAGAATGCGAAAGGCCATAAACAAGAAGGTAACCGAGAGCGACATTCTGGATACGTCCCGCCGCGTGCTCGAAGCAGGCGTCGAAAACCTCAGACTTTACTTCATGATAGGGCTGCCTACAGAGACAATGGAAGACATTGAGGGAATCGTAGATCTGACCAGGCGGATAAGGCAGACATCAAAAAAAGGCGCGCTTGTTCTGAGCGTCAGTACTTTTGTGCCGAAACCCTTCACACCCTTTCAGTGGCAGGTAATGGAACATCTCAATGATGTGAAGGCAAAGCTCAAGTTCATTAAGAAAGAACTGAGGGACGAGGCCAGCGTAAAAGTTTTTCATGACGTGCCCAAATATGCCCATCTGCAGGGCCTTTTTGCAAGGGGTGACCGCAGGGTGTTCAATGTCATCGAAGCTATGACGAAAAGTGATGACATGAAAAAGGCATGTGCTGAGGCCGGAATAGACATGGATTTCTATCTCTTCAGGGAAAGGGGCTTTGAAGAAGTGCTGCCCTGGGATTTCATAGAGGCGGATGTCCCGAAAGAACGGCTGTGGGAAGAATACCAGGAAGCCTTGTCAATGAGGTCATATGACTCTTGACAAGAAGCTCATTATGAAATGCGCGGCACGCAGATTTGGAATAAGGAATTTTCGGACCTTCAGCAGTGATGGGAGAAAGCTTCTCGCGAACAACGGCGGGGAAATGGTGAGCGAACTTAACAATATGTTATTTTATTTTCATGGGTAAGACTTCCACAAAAAAGAAAAAGGCGTCGGACAATACAGTTCTCTGCACAAGTGCCTCGGGACCTTCAGGCAAGAATTGCCCGTCTGAAACAGGACTGCCGCAAAAGTCCCTGACTAACAGAGTTCGATACTATCTTGCGGGCTCTGTTTCATTTGTGACCTTTTTGGTCTATCTCTCATCTCTTCACAACGATTTCGTCAATTGGGACGACGGCTTGTACGTTTATGATAATCCCAACATCCGTTTCTTGAACATTCCTTTTTTCAGGTGGGCCTTCTTCGATTTTTACGCCTCCAACTGGCATCCTCTCACATGGATATCCCATGCAGTGGACTATGCATTCTGGGGACTGAATCCGCTTGGGCATCATTTGACCAACAATATGCTCCATGCTGCCAACACCTTTGTGGTGGTGGTTCTGGTTACAAGACTTCTGGAGATATGGAAAGAGAACGCGACAGCAAACAGTCAGGCGGTTTTTTTGAACGGGCCTGCGGTCCTTATCACTTCCGCAACAACAGGCTTATTGTTCGGTCTTCATCCGGTGCATGTGGAATCGGTAGCATGGATTGCTGAGCGTAAAGACCTTTTGTGCGCGTTTTTCTTTCTCTTCAGTATCATGTCGTATGCGAATTATGTGAGCGATATAGGTCCTGAAACAAATCAAAATATAAAGTCGCGTTTCGTGAATAGAAAATACCTTTTTTCCGCCGGATTTTTCATTCTGGCCTTGTTAAGCAAGCCCATGGCAGTCACACTTCCCGCCGTACTGCTGCTTTTGGACTGGTATCCCTTCAAAAGAATACGGTCTTTGAAATTATTACCGTCCGTATTCGCTGAGAAAATCCCTCTTTTTGCATTAAGTCTTGTTTCATCAGTGCTGACTATCAAGGCACAAGCTGCCGGCGGTTCCGTGTCAATGGGGGCTGCAGCGCTCTCGACAAGGGTTTATGTGGCGGGAAGGGCAATCATCGTTTATATTTGGAAAATGCTCCTGCCGTATAATTTGGTCCCGTTTTATCCATACCCTCAGGACCGGACGCTGTTTTCCGTCGAGCATCTTTCGCTGGTAATTCTTGTGCTCGGGATTACTGCAGCTTGCGTGGTCCTGGCGAAGAGACATAAAGTATTTTTGTCTGTTTGGGGATATTATTTACTGACCCTGATGCCGGTCCTTGGCATCGTTCAGGTGGGAAGCCAATCAATGGCAGACAGATATACTTATTTGCCCAGTCTAGGTCTCTTCATCCTGATCGGTATAGTTGTCGCATGGGTTTCAGGCAAGATGAACACTTTGCAGAAGGGTGCCCTGACGGCAAAATCGTTTGCTGTTGCCGCCGCTATTGTTGTGTTAGGTTCGATGACATTTTTGACTTACAAGCAGATACAGATTTGGAAAGACGGCTTTGCGCTCTGGAGCTATGTGACCGAAAGAGAGCCGGGACAGATACCTGTGGCCTATAATAATCTCGGCAATGCCTATCTCGACCGCAACATGCCTGAACAGGCCGTTGAACAATTTCTCATTGCCATAAAGCTGGACCCTTATTCTGCAGAGGCCTATAACAATCTTGGAAATACCTACCAGCTTCTCAACATGCCCGACAGGGCCGTGGAGCAGTATATTACTGCCATTAAGATGAGGCCTGATTATGCGGAGACGCATAATAATCTCGGGATCGTATATAAGTCCCTCAATATGCCTGACAAGGCCATTGAGCAATTTCTGATTGCCGTTCAGCTGAGGCCTGATTACGCGAACGCCTATAATAATCTCGGCAATATATATCAGGTCCTCAACATGCCTGACAAGGCCATACAGGTGTATCTCACTGTCATTAAGCTCGACCCTGATTCAGCAGAGGCGCATTTTAATCTCGGGCTTGTATATTATAGGAGTGGAGACAAAGAAAAGGCGCGAAGGGAGTTGTCGGCGGGATTAAGTCTTAAGCCGGATGACCAGCAGGCCAGGCAATTGCTTGGACAGGTCTCGAACTGAATGGTGCTATTATGATAAAGCGCTTTACGTGGGAGATTGTGATCGGACTTTCGCTGGTGACGGTGTCGGCCGTCCTCTTTATAGTGCAAATTCGGATTTTCCATAGTACCAGGGACACATTCTTCTATCTTCTGCAGGACCTCGCATTTCTTCCGATCCAGGTGCTGCTGGTAACGGTAATCCTGGATCAACTTCTCATCATCAGGGAAAAACAAAACGTGATGAAAAAACTCAGCATGGTAATAAGCGTCTTTTTCGCCGAGGCTGGTAGTGACCTTCTGAGGATCTTATCAGAATTTGAGGTCCTTCCGGATGCACTCAGGAAAGAGCTTCTTATATCGGGAGAATGGGGAAACAGGAGGTTTGCCGCAGCGATAAACATTTTCAGGACATATAAGCATGAAATCGAGGTCGGAGACGAGAGGCTCGAAAGGCTGCGCCATTTTCTCCTCGCCAAAAGGGAATTTCTGCTGGTCCTTCTCGAGAACCCGACCCTTCTTGAGCATGATGCTTTCACAAACCTTTTGCTCGCGGTATTTCATCTTGTTGACGAACTTGCCCACAGGCAGGAAATGTCAGGCCTTCCAGATAGCGACTACAAGCACCTTGCGGGGGATGTCCAAAGGGCCTATCAGTTGCTGATCATCGAATGGCTGGCCTACATGAAACATCTCAGGGAGGACTATCCTTACCTCTTCTCTCTCGCTGTCAGGATGAACCCCTTTGATCCCAACGCATCACCGACAGTCAAATGAAATTGTTGCACAGCTTAGCCACTTGACGCCCGATGCCCGAAGCGTTATGCTTCAGGCATGTCTATATTTGTTGTCCATGAACATCATGCGCGGCAGCTCCATTTCGATTTCAGGCTCGAAATGGATGGAGTGCTTAAATCATGGGCCGTGCCCAAAGGCCCCTCGCTGAGTCCGGCAGATAAGCGGCTAGCCATAATGGTCGAGGACCATCAGCTGGACTACGGCTCCTTTGAAGGCACTATCCCTGAAGGGGATTACGGTGCCGGGAGTGTTGCCATTTGGGACAGGGGCACGTATGAATTGCTAAACGGGGCGATAGCGGCCGGCAAGATGGAATTGCAATTGAATGGTAATAAACTAAGAGGTGCTTTTGTTATGACAAGGATGAAGGGCAAGGATAAAGAGTGGCTGCTGATAAAGAAAAAAGACGCTTATGCAGATCCTTTATTCAGGCTTGAGACAGTTTTGAAGGCCCGATGAATATGCCGGAGATGAATCAAAAAGATTATTACAAAATTATAGGAGTGAGTGAAAGCGCGGGGCCTGATGAGATAAAAAAGTCTTATCGCAACCTCGCCTTCCGTTATCATCCCGACAGAAGCACGGGGCATGAGGAGATGATGAAGGAAATCAATGAGGCATACGCCGTCTTGTCAAATCCTGTGAAGAGGGATGAGTATGATGCCCTCAGACAGAGATACGGTTCTTTTGCGAGGGACCAGTTCAGACAGACCCATACAGATCAGGATATTTTCCGGGATGCCGATATAGGCCAAATCTTTGAAGAGCTTAGCAAAGTATTCGGTTTCAGCAGGGCCGAAGATATTTTCAGCCGCGATAATTTTTACGGTACCAGCTATAGAACATTCGAATTCAAAGGAAAAGGCGGTTCAGGCCGGGGCTTCTTCTTTTACGGCCCGATGCGACAGGCATATCGGTATGGGATGAAGTCATCGCCGGACCAGACGCGACAGTTGCCGGAAGGCAGGCCTCCCCTGCTTTCAATTCTCATGGGTAAGGTGGCATCATTACTGCAAAGATTAGTCGCAAAAGAGTTGGGGCTTGAGTTACCAAAAGACGGAAAAGATTTGTATGATTTTATGCGTATTACTCCTGAAGAAGCCTCTGCCGGCGGCAAGGTCAGATATCTCTATGAGAAAAGCGGCAAGCCCAGGAACCTGCTCGTAACGCTTCCGCAGGGGATTAAAAATGGACAGAGGATAAAACTTAAGGGCCTCGGTGAGGAAGGGAAGTACGGCGGCAAACCGGGTGATCTGCATCTGAAGGTCAAAATCCGCGGCTATTTTCTGGAGAGAATAAAGTTATTTCTCAATAAACAATGAGCTGTTATGCACTAAAGCCAGGATGGTTATCAGATATTCATATCTCATTACTGTTTGGATGACCTCCTGCGGCGACGTAAGGCCTGCTGATTTCTCTGCTGATGTTGACATGACCCGCCTTTGGCTTTACAATTTTATTTTATATGTATAAAATAAACAAGATTGAAAATGTCTTGATTAGAGAGGCCGATGTTTAAGTTCAAATCACTTACTGCCAAATACCTTTTTGTCAGCATAATCTTTGTCGGGTTGTTCACGGTCTTTATATCCAGCGCATCTTTTTTTGCACGATACATGAAGGGCGACGCCAGAAGAATTAATCTTGCCGGCAGAGAAAGAATGCTGACGCTTTCTATTGTGTCGCATATGCATTTTATAGCAAGCAAACCGACTTCTGCAGCAGTAGAGAGTCATATTAAGGTGGCCAGGGACAAGATGGCAGAATATGAGCAAACGCTATACGGTTTGAGGGACGGAGACATAAAGCTCAATGTCCGGCAAATTCACAAACACGATAAGGCACTGGTATACAAACTGAATGAATTGATAGGTTTATGGGAGAAGATCCAAAAGCCCGTTCTGCTCGGAATTATCAGTAATCCTGCCGGGATGGGCAATAGCGGCTGCGACAGATGTCACTCAGCCGTTCGTAACAATTTACCTAAAGTTGAGGACTTCGTAAAATCCCTTGAAACGCATTATGAAGATGAATTGGAAAATTTTGATACATTCAGACTGGGTTTCCTGGGTGTGTTCCTTGTCGTATCAGTCGTGATGGTCCGCTTCGTAAGAAGGGATTTAATAATGCCCGTGAAACAGCTGGCGGATGCGGCCTCAAAGATCGGCAAAGGAGATTTTGGTGGAAGTGTCGATATAAAAAGCAGCGATGAAATAGGAATGCTCGGCAATGCTTTCAATAATATGGCTGACTCACTTCAAAAATCGTTTAATGACCTGCAAACTTATTCTCAGGAACTGTTGGCTTTGAACACGGCATCAAACAAACTGATCGAAATACAATCAACTGAAAACCTGTATAAAAAATTATGTGCGCATGCCAAAGATCTTTTCAACCTGAAAATGACGTGGATTGGCTTGATAAAAGAGGGTGATCACAATGTGTATCCCGTTGCCTCTGCAGGTCTCGACGACAATTATCTGTCAACAATAAAAATAACATATGATGACTCGGCAACAGGCAATGGGCCTGTAGGCATGTCCATAAAAAAAAGAAAACCGGTCAAGTCAAATACCGGAGATGTCCTTTTTTCGCTGTGGAGGGAGGAAGCAGAGAAGCGAGGATTTAATTCCGTTGCAGGGGTGCCATTGATTACAGGAGACACTTGTCTTGGCTCTATAGGTGTATACAGTGATAAACATGACTATTTTGACGGCAGGCGACTGGACCTCCTCCAGATATTTGCAAACCATGGGGCCACAGTCATAGAGAACGCCAGTCTCATGGAATACATAGTATTCGCGCTGGCACGAGCGGCAGAAGTAAATGATGAAGACACAGGGAACCATATCCTCAGGGTCGGCGAATACTGCGCAGCCATTGCCAGGCGAATGGGCCTGTCCGACACTTTTTGCAGCACAATGAAGGTGCAGGCTACGCTTCATGACGTAGGTAAAATACACATCAGTCCTGATATCCTCAAGAAACCGGGCAAGTTAACGGATAAGGAATGGTCTGATGTGAAGCAGCACCCTGTTATGGGAGCGAAGATAGTGGGAGACCACCGGATGCTCAAGACAGCCAAGACCGTCGCTCTTTTCCACCACGAGAGGTGGGACGGAAGCGGTTATCCGCATGGACTTAAGGGGCAGCAGATACCGGTCGAAGCCCGTATCATGAACATTGCCGACCAATATGATGCCCTGAGGAGTTGCCGTCCCTATAAGCCGGCATATGACCACGACACGTCATATAGAATAATCCTAGATGGTGACGGCAGGACGATTCCGGGCCATTTTGACCCGGATGTCCATAGTTCTTTTATACATGTCGCCTCTGAATTAGAGGCAATATACGAAGAACTGAAAGGTTAAAATATTGCTTGACCGAGCATGCGCTTACACAGGCCATTACACTGTCAGCCACGTTATTATATTTGATAGTATTGAAAATCGACCAGAAGGGAGTCATTAAATGAAAGTATTTATTATTGCAGCATTAAGCCTTGCACTATTTGCCGGCCAGGCTGCGGCAGAGGAGAAAAAACAGATGAGCGAAAAGGAAAAGCTGAGTTACAGCATCGGATTTACGCAGGGCAGCGGCATGGCAGGTTTTTTAAAAAACCAGGATGTTGATGTCGATACGAAGACTGTTATAGAGGCATTCAAAGCCGGTCTTTCCGGCGCAAAAGCGGCCATGACGGAACAGGAAATGCACCAGACAATGGACAGCTTCCAACGAAATATCGCTGCCAGGCAGGCGGAACACGCCAAGGAGAGCAGCGAGAAAAACAAGAAAGCCGGTGAAGCGTTTCTCGCCGAAAACAGGAAGAAAAAGGGGATTGTTGCACTGCCGAGCGGCCTGCAATACAGGATTGTGAAGGAGGGCTCAGGCCCGATGCCAAAGGCCACTGACAAGGTCAAGGTCAATTACAGGGGCACCCTTATCGACGGCAAAGAGTTTGACAGTTCCTATAAGAGGGGAGAACCCGCGGTATTCCAGGCCGATAAAGTCATAGCCGGCTGGACTGAAGCGCTGCAACTTATGAAGACAGGCTCAAAGTGGGAGGTCTTTATTCCTGCCAACCTGGCTTACGGAGAGAGAGGTGCAGGACAGATGATCGGGCCTAATACAGCGCTGGTATTTGAGATTGAGCTTCTGTCGATAGAAAAATAATTCGGCTGTAATAATTCAGATAGGACGAGAGAGATAAGGGGACAGGTCTCACCTGTCCCCTTTGTTATAATACCTAGTCTTTATCCAGATGATACCATTCGGGGTTTTCGAGCCATACCGAGGGTTGTGAAACGAAATTGACTATTTCTTCCATGATAAAGAAGTGCCTTTTTTCTTCGTCCGCTATCCTGATAAATATGTCTTTATGATAGGGATTGCTTGATTCATCGGCCTGTTTAAGATAGAAGTCCATCGACTTCTTCTCTATCTCGCTGGCCTTCTTGTAAAGATCGATCTGGGTCTTGGGAACATCGGCATCATTTTTTTCTTCTTTCATTTGCTCAAATATATTCTTGACCTCGGACAATAGCTTTGAGCCGGACAACTCGACCTTTTCATTATCGCTCATTTTTTTTAAGACATTGTAGTGAATCTTTTCTGCATTGGCAAGCATAGTAAATACGTTCTTGAATCCGGTACTAACAGCATTCTGCGCCAGCTCGCGATAATACGCTTCGCCGTCCTGTTCCATCTTCATCGCAAATTCGAATATATCCATGGCAAACCTCCTAATTTAATACAGGTCAAGGCTAAGGCCCAACCTCAGCCTTGACCCGGGAACTCCATTGCCTTTCTGTCCATGCGGTCTCATATATCAGCTTCTATCCTTCACGTTTCCAATTGGCCATATGTTTAAGATACTGCCATCTTCTTTTCACGTCGGCTTCAGCCTCTTTCATGAGCGCGGCAGCCAGTTCCGGCTTGCTCTGTCTCAAGGCCTTGTAACGGTTCTCTCCATAGGCATACTCCTCGAAGGAAATAGTCGGCTCCTTGCTGTCGATGACCAGCGGGTTTTTGCCCTCGGCTTCGAGTGTCGGATTGTAACGGTACAGCGGCCAGTGTCCGCAGGCCACGGCCTTTTTCTGTTCGTCGATGCCCTTGCTCATGTCGAACCCCTGCGCGATGCATGTAGAGTAAGCTATGACGAGGGATGGGCCATCGTAGGCCTCTGCCTCTATGAATGCCTTGACGGCCTGGGCAGGATTTGCACCGAACGCTATCTGAGCGACATATACATTCCCGTAAGTCGCCATGATAAGGCCGATGTTCTTCTTAGGGGTCCTTTTTCCGCCGGCTGCAAATTGGGCGGTGGCGGCAAGCGGCGTGGACTTGGACATCTGGCCTCCGGTGTTGGAGTAAACCTCGGTGTCAAGAATCAGAATATTTATATTTTTCCCGGACGCCATGGCCTGGTCCAGCCCGCCGTATCCTATGTCATAAGCCCAGCCGTCTCCACCTATCGCCCAAACTGATTTCCTGACGAGGTAATCGAGCAGAGAAAGAAGGCTCTTGGCTTCGGGCGAAGTGTCTTTGGAGAGTATCTTTTTCAGTTCCTCCACACGGGCCCTCTGTTCTTCAATTTCCGCCTGCGTCTTCTGACCGGCGTTCCGTATTGCATCAACGAGCGACGATGCAGAGGCATACTCAGGCCTCTGGCTGACTTTGGACATAAGTTCCAACGCTTGAGCATTGAACTTGTCGGCAGTAAGTCTCATCCCGAGACCGAATTCAGCGTTATCTTCGAACAGTGAATTGGACCACGCCGGGCCCCTGCCGTCGCTGCGCTTTGCATAAGGCGTTGTCGGCAGGTTGCCGCTGTATATGGACGAACATCCTGTTGCGTTGGCAATGAGCATATGATCTCCGAAAAGCTGGGTGACCAGTTTCAGGTAAGGAGTTTCTCCGCACCCTGCGCATGCGCCGCTATACTCAAACAGGGGCTTTACAAATTGGCTGCCCTTTACTGAAGATATGTTAAAGCGGGAAGTGTCGGTTTCGGGCAGACCGAGGAAGAATGAGTAATAAGCCGCTTCCGTCTCCCTCAGTGGTTCCTGCGGGTTCATGTTTATTGCCTTGTAGCCCGGTATTTTTTTGCCTTCAGCGTCTTTTTTGGAACCGGGGCAAACAAATACGCAGGAGCCGCATCCGGTGCAGTCCTCGGGAGCGACCTGGACCGTGAATTTCAGTCCCTCCATTTCCTTCCCTTTGGCGTCGACCGACCTGAAACCGGAAGGAGCATTTTTCAGCAGGGCGGGATCGTAGGCCTTGATTCTTATCGTGGCATGCGGGCAAACAAAGGAACATTGGCCGCATTGAATGCAGGCTTCGGGGTCCCATACAGGTATATGCGTGCCGATGTTCCGTTTTTCATATTGCGTCGTGCCGGTCGGCCATGTGCCGTCAGCCGGCATGGCTGACACAGGCAGTCTGTCGCCATTGCCCGCGATTATCCTGGCTGTTACATTCCTGACAAACTCCGGCGCAGTGTCAGGCACCGGCGGTTTCATATGCGTCTTGCTCGTGACTTTCCCTGGAACAGGCACTTCAACGATGTTCTGGAGCGCCCTGTCGACAGCCGCATAGTTCATATCAAGCACCGCTTCGCCCTTTTTTGCGTAGGTCTTTTTGATCTCGGCCTTTATCGCTTTTATCGCCTCTTCTTTCGGAAGGATGCCGGAGATGACAAAAAACGCTGTCTGCATAATCATATTGATCCTTGCGCCCAGACCTATCTCTTCGGCGAGCGACATGGCATCGATAATATAGAACTTCATATGCTTTGCTATGAGCTGTTCCTGTAATTCGACAGGCAGTGTGTCCCATACCTCATCCCTGGAATGGGAGGTTGTCAGAAGAAAGGTGGCACCATTCTCCGCACACGAAAGCATGTCGTATTTTTCAAGGAACGACGGATTGTGGCACGCCACGAAGTTGGCCTTTGACAGAAGATATGGATTAAGGATTTTCTCTTTGCCGAAGCGAAGGTGGGAAGTCGTTATTGAGCCCGATTTCTTTGAGTCGTAGACGAAATAGCCCTGGGCATAGTTGTCTGTTACGGAACCGATGATCTTTATCGTATTCTTGTTTGCGCCCACAGTGCCGTCAGCGCCAAGCCCATAGAACATGGCCCCGTATGAGCCCTGTCCTTCTACAGTAAAGGAATCGTCGAATGCAAGGCTGGTGCCTGCAACGTCGTCGTTAATGCCTACGGTAAAATGGTTTTTTGGCGCGGACTGAGAAATATTATCGAAGACCGCTTTTGCCATGGCAGGAGTAAATTCCTTTGAGCCCAGACCATAACGGCCTCCTACGATTTTTGGGTATGTCTTAAGCCGCGACGTACCCTTTTCCATGGCTTCTCCTATTGCAGTCCGCACATCAAGATACAGGGGCTCGCCTATGGCGCCCGGCTCTTTTGTGCGGTCGAGAACAGCTATGGCCTTTACACTGGCCGGAATGGCCGCAGCAAATGCGTCGGTATCGAAAGGCCTGAACAGTCTGACCTGGACCATTCCAAGCTTTTCACCTTTTGCATTCAGCGCATTAATAGTGCTGAGTATGGTTTCCCCTCCTGAACCCATGACAACGATCAGGCGCTCGGCTTCGGGATGACCGTTGTAGTCAAAGAGGTTATATTGCCGCCCCACAATCGAGGCAAACTTATTCATGGCTTTCTGAACAATCCCGGGTGTCGCATTGTAGAACTTGTTTACTGTTTCCCTTCCCTGGAAGTAAACGTCCGGGTTCTGGGCCGTGCCTCGCATCATGGGATGGTCGGGAGTCAAGCCCCTCATGCGGTTGGCGATGACAAGATCATCGTCTATCATCTGTCTCATATCGTCAAAGGTCAGCTCTTCGATTTTCTGCACCTCATGCGAAGTCCTGAAACCGTCAAAGAAATGGACGAACGGTATCCTTGATTCAAGAGTTGCGGACTGGGCAATAAGCGCGAAGTCCATCGCCTCCTGCACATTCTGGGAGCAAAGCATGGCAAAACCGGTGGCCCTGATTGCCATTACATCCGAGTGGTCCCCAAAGATAGAGAGCGCCTGCGCTGCCAGGGAACGGGCCGTGACATGAAAGACCGCCGGTGTAAGTTCTCCCGCGATCTTGTACATATTGGGCATGATCAGGAGCAGGCCCTGGGAAGCTGAGATAGTTGTGGTCAACGCGCCTGTCGTAAGGGAGCCGTGCACCGAACCGGCGACGCCGGCCTCGGACTGCATCTGGCTGACCGTCGGGACAGATCCCCAAATGTTCACCACACCCGCAGCGGACTTGGCATCGCAGATCTCTGCAATAGGGGAAGAGGGCGTTATCGGATATATCGTAATAATCTCATTAGTGGCATGCACCACATGTGCGCAAGCCGTGCAGCCGTCGACGGTTACCATTTTTCTGCTCATTTCACTATACCTCCTCGGTTTAAAACTATCTATTTTGCCAGGCTTGCTGTTCAGAGACCCTTATGTTCATCCTGTGAGATAATTAAGGGGCGTTACAGAACCATTACCATATAATACTAAAATCCCCCTCATTATATGAAGAGGGGGACTTATAAAAAAAACTTATGGGAGATGCTACGATAACTTCAACTGTTCCACTAGCGACCTGACAGCTTCAACCGAATTTGCAAAATCCTTTTCTTCCTGCTCATTCAGGGAGAGTTCAATAATTTTCTCGATTCCGCTGCCGCCGAGCAGCACAGGCACGCCGGTGTATACGCCGCGGGTCCCGTATTCCCCGTTCAGATATGCCGCGCACGGCAGTATCCTTTTTTCGTCATATATGATAGACCTGACCATCTGATACGTTGCTGCGGCAGGGGCATAGTAAGCGCTCCCTGTCTTCAGCAGCGATACTACTTCAGCTCCGCCGCTTCTGGTCCTCCGGACAAGCGCATCGATCCGTTCTGCGCTTAGCAATAGAGGGAGCGAAACGCCCTTGACAGTAGTGAACCTGGGCATCGGGACCATCAAATCCCCGTGCCCTCCGAGAACCAGGGCTTCGACATCCTGGGGCGAAACGCCCAATTCCCATGCTACGAAAGTCCTGAATCGGGCCGAATCGAGGATGCCTCCCATGCCTACTACGCGGCACGAATCAAAACCTGACGACTTCAGGCTCAATTGTGCCATTATGTCCATTGGGTTGGTGACGGTAATAATAATCGACTTTGGAGAAAGTTTTGAGGTCTTTGTCACAACATCGGATACCACTTTTGCATTTGCCTGCAACAGGTCGTCCCTGCTCATTCCCGGCTTTCTGGCCAAACCTGCAGTTACCACAATGATGTCGGAATCGGCGGTAGGGGCATAGTCATTAGCGCCGATAACGGAGGAAGATGATCCCCAGAGGGGGCATGCCTCGGAAAGGTCGAGGGCCTTGCCTTGAGGGATTCCTTCCGTAATATCACAGAGCACTACATCGGCGCTGCCGTCTTGAGCTATCATCTGCGCCAGCGACGAGCCCACATTGCCTGCGCCGACTACTGTAACCTTCTTTTTCATCAGTCCTCCATTTGATTTTTACTTTTTTATTTGTGCCTTTATGAATTCCCTGTTAAGTTTCGCAATGAACTGCACATTTATCCCCTTGGGGCATACCGCCTGGCATTCATAGTGATTGCCGCAACTGCCGAAGCCTTCATTAAGCATGGCGTCCGTCATCATGCAGACCCGCACTGAACTCTCGACCTGCCCCTGCGGCAGCTTCGCGAGATGCGCAACTTTCGCTGCCGTAAAAAGCATTGCGGAACCATTGGGACAGGCCGCTACGCAAGCGCCGCAGCCGATACACTCTGCTGCATCCATCGCTGCGTCGGCATCAGACTTCGGCACCGCGACCGTATTTGCATCAGGCACACCACCGGTATGGACTGACACATAACCGCCGGATTGCATGATACGGTCAAGGGCGCTGCGGTCTACAATCAGGTCCTTTATGACCGGGAAAGCCTTGGCGCGCCAGGGTTCGATGTAGATGGTGTCGCCATCCCTGAAGTGTCGCATGTGCAACTGGCATATGGTGGTCTTTTTCTGGGGTCCGTGCGGCACGCCGTTTACAGCCTGGGAACACATGCCGCAGATGCCTTCGCGGCAGTCGTTGTCAAAGGCTATCGGTTCATCGCCGCTCTTGATCAATCCCTCGTTAACTACGTCAAGCATCTCAAGGAATGACATGTCAGGGCTTATATTCTTAGCACGGTATTCCTCAAGTCTGCCGCGTGAATCCGGTCCTTTCTGTCTCCAGACATAGAGAGTCAAATCCATTATTTATAACTCCTTACCGCGAGTCCGACGTTCTCATATGCGAGAGGCTCCTTATGCAGCTCCGGTCCTCTGCCGGGGCCTTTGGACTCCCAGGCAGCGACATAGCAGAACTTCTCGTCGTCACGCATCGCCTCGCCGTCCGCGGTCTGGTACTCGGTCCGGAAATGCCCTCCGCACGATTCGTTGCGGTGCAGGGCGTCTATGGCAAGGAGTTCTCCGAATTCGAGGAAATCGGCTACACGGCCCGCCTTTTCGAGTTCCTGGTTCAGCTCGGCTTCGCTCCCCGTGACCCTGACATTTTTCCAGAATTCCTCGCGGAGCCCCGGAATCAGATTCAGGGCCTTTGTCAGGCTTTCCGTGCTGCGGGCCATACCGACGTGCTCCCACATGATAGAGCCGAGTTCACGGTGGAACTCATTGACTGTCTTATTGCCGTTGATGGAAAGCAGTTTTTTTGTGAGTGTTTCGCTATCTTCCATCGATTTTATGAATTCCGGCCGGCCGGTATTGACCTTGCCCGGTTTTGTCCGCGCCAGATAGTCCGCTATGGTATAGGGCAAGATGAAATACCCGTCAGCCAGCCCTTGCATAAGGGCGCTCGCGCCGAGCCGGTTTGCGCCATGGTCGGAGAAATTAGCTTCGCCCAGCACAAAGAGCCCGGGGAGATTGCTCTGAAGGTTGTAATCAACCCAGAGGCCGCCCATCGCATAATGCGGCGCCGGGTACATGCGCATCGGCTGTTTGTAGGCATCTTCTCCTGTTATTTTTTCGTACATCTCGAACAGGTTTCCATAACGTTCGCGTATCTTGTCCTCGCCGATGCGACAAATGGCATCCGCAAAATCAAGATAAACGCCCCGTCCGCTCGCGCCCACTCCATACCCTTCATCACAGACCTCTTTGGCTGCGCGGGACGATATATCGCGGGGAGCGAGATTGCCGAAGCTCGGGTACTTGCGCTCAAGGTAGTAGTCCCTCTCGTCTTCCGGAATCTCATGCGGAGGCCGCCTGTCACCCCTGATCTTTGACACCCAGACCCTCCCGTCGTTTCTGAGCGATTCCGACATAAGCGTGAGCTTGGACTGGTGATTGCCTGTCATCGGGATACAGGTAGGATGTATCTGCGTGTAACACGGGTTGGCAAAGAAGGCCCCTTTTTTGTACGCCCTGTATGCTGCAGTCACATTGTTTCCCATCGCATTTGTCGATAGATAAAACACATTTGCGTAGCCGCCCGTGCAAAGACAGACTGCATCGGCAGCGTATGTCTTTATGGCCCCTGTCACGAGGTCTCTGACAGTAACGCCTTTTGCCTCTCCGTCGACAATAACGAGGTCCAGCATTTCCGTGCGTGTATGGAGCCTCACGGTCCCGGCCTTTATCTGCCGGGACAGGGCCGAATAAGCTCCGAGCAGCAATTGCTGGCCTGTCTGTCCCCTGGCGTAAAAGGTGCGCGAAACTTGCGCGCCTCCAAAGGAGCGGTTATCGAGATATCCGGCGTAGTCGCGCGCAAAGGGAACTCCCTGAGCAACGCACTGGTCTATTATGCTGTTGCTTACTTCGGCCAGCCTGTATACATTGGCCTCACGCGATCTGAAATCTCCTCCCTTGATGGTATCGTGGAAAAGCCTGAAGATGCTGTCGCCGTCGTTGGGATAGTTCTTTGCCGCATTAATTCCTCCCTGTGCCGCTATGCTGTGCGCGCGGCGCGGGCTGTCCTGGTAACAGAAGGCCTCGACATTGTATCCGAGTTCGCCCAGGGACGCAGCAGCCGATGAACCGGCAAGGCCGGTGCCGACTACGATAATCCTGAATTTCCGCTTGTTTGCAGGATTCACCAATTTCATTTCCTGCCTGTGTTTGCTCCACTTATAGGCAAGTGGTCCGGACGGACATTTCCCATCAAGGATCATGATTTTATCTCCATCATTTTATAAGTCCCGTAAGGATCGCGAGCGGAAGCGCCGCAAAACCGAGAGAAATGAGGATTGCGACAAACGTACCTGTCCTTACAATAACCGGGAAAGTCTTTTCTCCGTTCAGTCCGGCTGTCTGGAATGCGCTCTGTATGCAGTGCGACAGATGCAATCCGAGCGCGCCCATGGCGACTACGTATGCCAACGCCACAAAAAGTTTCCTGAAACTGAACACTACCATCATGA
>JADFXI010000071.1:0-12882 GCA_015233655.1 Nitrospirota bacterium
GTCGGTGACGGAGAACAGGCCCTTGAAGCCATTGGCACCTTCGGGCCTGACATAGTGCTTGCAGACATCGATATGCCGAAATTGAACGGCTATCAGCTTTGTGAAAAAATAAAGAATAATCCCGCTACGGTGCATATACCCCTTATTCTCCTCGCAGGCGCTTTCGAGCCCTTTGACGAGGAATTCGCCAGGTCCGTCGGTGCTGACGATAACATCATCAAGCCGTTTGAATCGCAGGAATTAATCAGCAAGGTAAAATCACTGCTGGTAGGGGTAGAACCGGGAGGCGGGGGTATGTCGGTAGCTACCGGTGTGCAGGAGGTGTCGCAGGTTGCTCTTGAGGAAGGACCGCAGCTTGATCAGGAGATAAAATTCGAACTTGAGGAAAAAGATGAATTTAAGGTCACCGCAGATGAGGAATTCGTGGTGGAACCGGCTCCCGTCGCTTCAAACAAGGGGTTTGAGGATGAACTTTCGGATGCGATGCTGGTGGAGGCGCCATCGGTTTCCGGCGTAAGCGGTATTGCCGATAATCTTGAGATGCCGTCCAAAGAAAGAATTGAGGACATGATCAGGCAGTCTGTTGAGAGCAAGGTTTCAGAAGTGTTTAGCGGCGACAGTATGATTGCAATGATTGACGCTATAAAAGAAGTCGCTTCGGAGAACCTGGCACAAAATGCGCCCAGGATTATCGAGGATGTGACAAGACAACTTGCAACAGATATCATGCAGTCTCTGCATGGTGAGATATCGGCGGCGATTGGAAAGATCGTTCCTGAAGTAGCCGAAACTATAATAAAGAAAGAGATTGAAAAGATTACTGCGCGGTCCTGAAATATTATCTTTTGACGATATTCCAGTTCAACCCTCCTTTGATCCCACCACTCCCTGAGAGGGAAGAGGGAAAAGGTGCAACTAAAAATGGAAATAAAACAAAACTATAATCCTGAGGAAATTGAAGATAAATGGTATTCGATTTGGGAGTCCCGCGGATACTTCAAACCTCGTCCCGACGCTGACAAAATTCCATTCAGCATAGTAATACCCCCGCCGAATGTTACCGGCTCACTGCACATGGGTCACGCACTGAACGCTACCCTGCAGGACATACTGGCTAGGTGGAAGAGAATGTGCGGATATAAGGTGCTTTGGGTCCCGGGGACCGACCACGCAGGCATCGCGACCCAAAATGTGGTCGAAAGAGAACTGGCCAAAGATGGTTTGAACAGGTATGAACTCGGCAGGGACGCTTTCATCGAGAAGATCTGGAAATGGAAAGCCGAGTACGGGGGAAGAATTATTCACCAGCTCAAGAAGCTTGGTGCCTCCTGCGACTGGTCGAGAGAGCGTTTTACACTGGATGAGGGCTTGTCCAGGGCGGTGCGGGAGATATTTGTAAGACTCTTTGAAGAAGGCTTGATTTACCGCGAAAACCGTTTAATCAACTGGTGTCCGCGTTGTCATACGGCCTTGTCCGACCTTGAAGTGGAATATGAAGACTTAGATGGCGTCCTTTATTATATTAAATATCCGGTGGCAGGCACGGACGCGCATATTACCGTTGCCACGACCAGGCCCGAGACAATGCTTGGCGATACAGCGGTTGCAGTAAATCCAGAGGATGAGCGTTATTCTCGGTTGATAGGCAAGTTATTGGAACTCCCACTGACCGCGAGGAAGATCCCTGTGATAGCTGACGCCGCCGTCGACTCCGCTTTCGGCACAGGTGCAGTTAAAGTTACTCCGGCACACGATTTTAATGATGAGGCCATGGGGAAGCGCCATAATCTCGACTTCATAAGCGTCATTACAGAAGACGGTCGCATGAGCATCGAGGCAGGAGAAAAATACAGGGGACTCGACAGGTACGCATGCAGAAAGAAAATAATTGAAGAGCTTAAGGACCAGGGCCTGCTTGAGGCGGAAAAAAAGCACAATCATGCCGTCGGTCACTGTTACCGCTGCAAAACCGTTATCGAGCCGCTGATTACTATTCAGTGGTATGTCAAAATCGAATCGCTTGCTGCACGGGCAATTAAAGCAGTTGAAGATGGAGACACAAGACTTATTCCGCAGTCGTGGGACAACAACTATTACGCATGGATGAGAGACATAAAAGACTGGTGCATATCCCGTCAGATATGGTGGGGGCACCGTATACCCGTATGGTACTGCCCTGATTGTAAAAGTGCGGATGGCCGCAGCCAGGCAGACATGATAGAACACATTTTTTTCAAATCTGTATCGCTTTTAGGCAAGACGATTGATGGCGGTACATATTCTTTCCTGAGGTCACAAGGCATTAGTCACGAAGATATTGTGAGGAATTCGAGGATAATACGGGTGGCCAAGGACGTAACCCCGCTTTGCAGCAGGTCAGAAGTTGAGACATGTCAGGCCTGCGGCAGCAGGAGCGTCATTCGTGATCCTGACGTGCTGGATACGTGGTTTTCATCGTCACTATGGCCCTTTTCGACACTTGGCTGGCCTGATGTGACGGAAGATTTGAATGCATTTTATCCTACCAGCGTGCTTGTGACCGGTTTTGACATTCTGTTTTTCTGGGTTGCGCGCATGCTGATGATGGGGTTGAAATGCATGGACCGTGTGCCGTTCAGTGACGTTTATATCCATGCGCTGGTCCGCGATGCAAAGGGACAGAAAATGAGCAAATCAAAGGGAAATGTGATTGATCCCCTGGTCATGACAGGAAAATACGGAGCGGACGCGTTCAGGTTCTCTCTGGCGGCATTTGCTGCCCAGGGCAGGGACGTCAGATTTTCCGAAGAGCGGCTGGAAGGATACAGGCATTTTATAAACAAACTCTGGAACGCCGCAAAATTCATTATAAAATACGAGGCGGACTGGAAGACTAAGGACCCTTATTCTTATGGCGAGGAACTGGACATTGCAAGCAAGTGGATATTGAGCAGACTTGCGGTTACCATAGACGAGGTCAATAAAAATCTCGGCAATTACCGCTTCAATGATGCGGCCGGCAGCATATATCATTTCATATGGCACGAATTCTGCGACTGGTACCTCGAAATTGAAAAGCCTGTATTGTATCAGGACAACAGCGAAGAAAAGTCCGCTGTTGTTGCCTGCCTGTTTCATGTCCTTGAACAAAGCCTCAAATTATTGCATCCATTCATACCGTTTGTCACTGAGGACATATGGCACAATGTATTTGCCGGTGACGAGAAGGAGGTCTCTTTGATGAACGAGGCATTTCCCGTTGACCTGCCGGTATTTCCGGATGCGGAGCGGCAGATGGGGATTCTACTCAACGCGGTGACTGCAATACGAAGCATCAAGGGAGAACTTAATATAGCCCCGTCACTCGAAATCACGGCTGACATAAGGACATTTTCAGATGAGGTCAAGGATGTAATTCAGAATAATGTTCCATCTATAAAGAAATTAACGCGATGCAGGGAGATTAATGCAGGGCCTGACATACGGCGGGTAGAAGGCTCGGCAGTGGCCGTATATGAAGGCATGGAAGTGTATATCCCGCTGAGTGGGCTGCTGGATGTTGGGTCCGAGGTCAAAAGGCTTCAAAAGGAACTGGACAAGACAGACGAGGCCTTGTCCTTTCTGAACAAGAAGCTGCTCAATGAAGATTTTTTGAGGAACGCTCCGAAGAATGTGCTCGAAAAGGACAAGGCCAGGCATGATGACCTTTTGGCAAAGCGGGCTAAACTTGAGGAGAACCTGAAGCTTCTGAAGACTATTTAAGAAACACAGGCGATAGCTATAGCCTATAGTTTATTGCCTATAACCTTAATTTTAAGGGAGGGGGCTCAAATGGAAAAAGAGATGATGGATATAGAAGGCAGGGGTCTCGACTTCGTAGAGGCCGAATTTGTAACGATTAAGCAGAGCACTGTCAGGGCCGTAGACGGCGGACATGTTGAACTGCAGCAGGTCGGCGCTCTAAGCATTGACGGAGAACGTGTTGAAGTGACCCAGGGAGCGGCTGTCCTGATGAGGGGGAATTCAGTTTCCCTGAACCAGAGCACAGCGGTAATTGCGGCCGGCAACACAACGGAACTGAACTTTTCATTTGCGCCGATCGCTGTGTCTTCCGAAGAAATGAATGCCAGTAAGAGCGCTGTCGGCATCATGGCGGCCAACCATCTCACCGCCGAGAACAGCACAGCCATTCTCATGATAGGTAATAATGTAAATGGTACGGTGACTACGCTTCTTGACTGGCGAAGTGCGCTCGCCATCGGCGCGGTAGCCGGCGGAGTATTCGGGCTATTTTCGCTGTTTCACAGGCGTTAATAATAATGTTTTCGACCCTTGCAGAGGAAACGATTCGTCTGGCCCTTGCTGAAGATATAGGTCATGGCGATATCACATCAGCGCTTATTGTGCCTGAGAGCTTGGACCAAAGGGCTGTTATCCGCGCAAAGGAAGACTTTATTCTCGCCGGAATGCCTTTTGTAAGGAATGTTTTTTCGATAATAGACCCGGGCATTAAGGTAAATACTTTTTTTGGCGAAGGGACTGAAGTCACAAAAGGCAGCGATATAGCCGAGGTGGCCGGAAATGCGCGCGGGCTGCTTGTCGGAGAAAGGACTGCGCTGAACATACTGCAGAGGGTATCGGGCATTGCAACACTAACCAGCGCCTACAAAAAGCTGGTGTCGGACTTGGCAGTGAAGATTGTCGACACAAGAAAGACATCACCCGGAATGCGCTACATGGAAAAATACGGCGTCCGGGCCGGAGGCGGTTACAACCATCGTTTCGGGCTTTATGACGGGGTGCTTATAAAAGATAATCATATTAAAATCGCCGGCGGAGTCAGGACAGCCATGGGTCTCGCTAAACAGGCGCATCACTTGTTGAAGATAGAAATCGAAGTCAGTAATTTTGACAATCTACGGGAAGCCCTTGACGCAGGGGCCGACGTAATCATGCTGGATAATATGTCTGTTAATGATATGAGACGCGCTGTTGAGATGGCAAAAGGCCGGGCCCTGCTCGAGGCCTCGGGAAATATAAATATCGACAACGTGAGAGAGATTGCCCTTACCGGAGTCAACCTTATATCAGTCGGCGCCTTGACCCATTCGGCAAGGGCCGTGGACATCAGCATGAAAATAGAATAATTTATGGAAGAATATACCTATAAGAAAGCCGGGGTTGACATCGAAGAAGGCGACCGTTTTGTCAGCCTCATATCGCCTATTGTAAAAAAGACTTTCAGGCCTGAGGTGATGACCGACATCGGGTCCTTCGGGGCACTGTTCAAGCTGGATATTTCTCGTTACAAAGAGCCTGTATTGGTGAGCGGCACAGACGGGGTCGGGACGAAACTGAAGCTGGCATTCATGATGGACAAGCACGACACCGTAGGTATAGACCTTGTGGCCATGTGCGTTAATGATGTTCTTACCCTCGGGGCCGAGCCCCTATTTTTTCTCGATTATTTTGCTTCCGGCAAACTTGATGCAGATAAGGCAAAAGAGGTAGTTAAGGGCATTGCCGACGGATGCCGTGAGGCCGGCTGCGCTCTGATAGGCGGTGAGACTGCCGAGATGCCGGGTTTTTATCAGCCGGAGGAATACGATCTGGCGGGTTTTGCAGTGGGAGTGGTTGACAGGAACGGTATTATAAATGGTGATCGCATCGAAGCCGGAGATGCCATCATCGGAATTGCTTCGAGCGGTCTTCACAGCAACGGATTTTCTTTGGCGCGGAAAGTATTTTTTGATGCGGCCCATTTCACAGTCGACAAATACGTTGATGAACTGAAGGCCCCGCTTGGAGAAATTCTGCTGGCGCCTACAAAGATATACGTCAATGCCTTTAAAGCCCTCAAGGACAGTGTAGATGTCAGAGGAATGGCCCATATCACCGGCGGCGGCATCATAGGCAACGTCCCGAGAATAATAAAAGACGGACTCACGGCTGTAATCAATGAAGGCTCATGGCCTGTGCCCCCGGTCTTTACGGTTTTGAAGGCCCTGGGCAATGTTCCTGACGCTGACATGAAAAAGACTTTTAATTTAGGGATTGGTTATGTTATTATTGTTCCTGCAAAAGCTTCTGAACTGTCCATTTCAAGACTAAAACAGTATGGTTTCGATGCTTTCCATATTGGCTTTATTGAAAAAGGAGGTGCGGAGAGAATCAGGTATGTATAAACTCAGAAGATTGATCAGGAAGTTTTTCACTCCTGTCACAATAATGCTTATCCCTCATGACTCCAAGCGCTCAATCAATTTCAAGATGCCGTCCATTGGCGTTGTTTTGTCTGTCATGCTATGGTTTATCGGTTCTGTCTATGTGATTTCGATGGCAGTTAATACGGCAGAGTACCACCAGATGAAAAACAAACTGAGTTTTTATACGGCCCAGTTTACGGAACTGGAGTCTACTATCAGGACGCTTAAGACGGCCGAAATGGAATTCACGCGACTTCTGTCATTCGGCAACCGGAATAAAATCCTCGAAAATGTAGATACCAGGGTAACGACTCATGATACCGGCTCGATCGACATGGATCTGTTACAGGTCCAGATAAAAAAGACGATTGAAAATGTCGATGCGATAAAGGATTTTCTTAAAGACCAAAAGAACATTTATATGGCGACACCCAGAGGATGGCCCATTAACGGCAGAGTCACATCCGAATTCGGGCCGAGAGAAAACCCTAAAGATGGTTCGCCTGAATTTCATTCCGGCATTGATATATCGACGCCGGTGGATTCGAGGGTGAGGGTGACTGCTGACGGCATAGTCAGTTTCGCCGGGTGGAGCAAGGGCAGTGGGAACCTGGTAGTTGTCGAGCACGGTTTTGGTTATTCCACCTTTTATGCACACAATACGTCGCTTCTGGTCAATGTGGGGCAGAAGGTCAAAAGGGGTGAATTTATCTCTTATTCAGGCTCTACCGGAGATTCTACGGGACCTCATGTTCACTATGAAGTCAGGCATGACGGCAAAGCTGTTAATCCCCGGGAATTTATAATGGAGGCAAAAAATGTTTACAAGGAAAAATAACAGGCTTGAAGCCCTTATAGGTCCCAATTCTGAATTCAGGGGTGATGTTACAACGCAGGGCACATTCAGAATCGATGGGGTTTTCTCGGGCAATATAGTTGCCGACTGGGTCATTCTCGGAGAAAGCGGCTCGATCAAGGGTGACATTACGGCCCGTTCGGTAATTATCGGCGGCAAGGTGGACGGTAATGTCAAAGGCGAGGAACTTGTTGAGATTAAGCATACGGGCCAGCTCACCGGCGATATAAGCACCAGAAAGCTGTCTGTTGCAGAAGGCGGGGTCTTTGAGGGCCGTTCTCTCGTGCAGAAAGATGAGACCAAGGTTGTTGATTTTCCGAGCAAGGAAGCTATGAGCAAATAAGGCCGAGCTTGCTCCGCCTAAGAGGATTCCTCAGTGTCCTCTTTGCTTTGCCGCTTTATCACAGGGATCAACAGTATAGGGACCGTGCCGAGACTGGATAACTTATGAGTCACGCTCCCTGACCAGAAGGCATCCATTGAAGACTTGCCATGTGTGGTCATTACAATCAGACCTGTCTGTAATTTCCTGGCCGTATCTTCGATGACCACAGCCGGATCACCTCTAAGCACATGCGTGACTGCATTAATCCCATCGCGCTGAAGATCCTCAAGCTGCGACTGGACATAATCTTCCGCCTGTTGGACCGACATTTCGAGTATTCTGTAGATTGAACCGGGTAAGAACCGGCTTGTCACGGCCCTCTGGCCCGATAGGTCCCCGAAGCCTGGAATGACCACAAGCAAATGTATCATTGAGCCACAGGCCCTCGCCAATTCTTTTGATGGCGGCAGCGCCTGAGTATGTTCCGCATCTCCGTCCAGCGGTAAGAGGAGAGAGTCGCAGGAGAAGGGCGCAGCCTTTTCGTCTTCGCCATGACGGGTAACCAGAACCGGAAGGGTCCCCTTTGAAATTACCTTTTGGGCTATGCTTCCAAACAACAGGTGGAGCGCCCGGCCCCGTCCGTGAGAGCACATAATGATTATGTCATGGTCCAGTTCTTGCGCATGTGCAACTATGCTCTCGGCAACGTCGTCTACTTCAGTCGTGTGTACATGCAAGGCCACACTGGCATCAGGGTGGAACGCCCTGGCGGCGGTCTCTCTCAAATAGGCTGTCGCCTCTTCCGCCTTTTTCAGATGGGGCTGGCCGTGGACTTCATCAGGGGCGTCTCTTTCAATAACATGAAGCAGGGTCACAGCCGCATTGAATTTCACTGCGAAAAAAGCCGCTGCAGGCAGTGCGGCCTCTGCCATGCCGGAACCATCCAATGGGACTAAAATATGTCTGAACATTCAAGTGCCTCTATAACGCCTTGGACATCAAGTCCGCAGCAAAGGTTAATAAAATCATCTCTAAAATAGCGTATCATAAAGAAGGTAAATATTCAGCGCAATTATAAGGGTTGCGATGACACCGGTCAATATAGTTGTGATCTGTTTATTGACCATCTCTCCCATTATATCTTTTCGACGCGTAAACATAGCCAGCGGAATAATTGCAAAAGGCAGACCGAAACTCAGCACCACCTGACTCATTACCAGCGTCCGCGTTGGGTCCAGCCCGGCCCCTATGACAACCAGGGCAGGGAGCATGGTCACCAGACGCCGCAGCCATACCGGAACGCGTCTCTGAATGAAGCCTTGCATTATTACCTGACCTGCACTCGTTCCCACTGTGGCCGAAGAGAGTCCGGAGACGAGCAGAGATATGGAAAAAAACCACTTTGCGCCCGACCCCAGCAGAGGTTCCAGCGTTCTGTGGGCCTCTTCAATCGTGGCGATATGCGACAGACCTTTCTCATAGAATGTCGCCGCTGCCATAATAAGCATTGCGGCATTAATAAAACTGGCAATGCCCATAGCAATGACGACATCGGCGATTTCATAATGATAAAGGCTTGTTAACTGGCGTCTGCCTCTAACCACAATCCTTCCCTGCGTTAATGCGGAATGCAAAAAAATGGCATGAGGCATAACGGTGGCGCCGAGTATCCCCGATGCCAGCAAAAGGCTCTCAGTTCCTGCCAATTGAGGGACAATAGAATGGTACATGATCTTTCCCCAGGCGGGCCTGTCTATTACAGTCTCGATAATATAGCAGACTGCGATGACCCCGACCATTGAGGTTATGACCGCTTCCAGTCTGCGGAACCCATAGCGTTCGAGTCCTAGTATGATCAGTGTTGAAATAGCGGTCAGCAAGGCCCCTGCCAGGAGCGGGACGCCCAACAAAAGGTTGAAGCCGAGTGCGGCCCCCAGAAATTCTGCCAGGTCGGTTGCCATGGCAACAACTTCCATCAAGAGCCACATTCCTATGACTATACGTTTCGGGAAATTGTTCCGGCAGTGTTCAGCCAGGTTCAGGCCTGTAACGAGGCCCAGTTTTGCAGACAGTGTTTGAATAAGCATCGCCATCAGGTTACTGGCTATTACGACCCATAGCAGCATATAACCAAATCGCGCGCCGCCCTGAATGTTGGTCGCAAAATTGCCCGGATCTACATAAGCTACACTCGCTATAAATGCCGGGCCAAGAAAGGGCATCAGACTCGAGAAAAAGTTAGTGCGTTGCTTGCCTTGAAGTATCCCTTTTGCCCTTTCGACAGTGGCTGAATCGGGAGATATGCGGACGTTCATGCTATAATTATAGTATAAATGAGAGACGGGGAATATCAAATAATTGGCTCTGTCTGGGATCTTGCATGAAACAGGTTTTTCTTGATAGCGTCTCTCTTGAAGAGGCCGTCGAGCGCGTTAATCATATGCTTGACGAGCGTGGCCTGCAGTCCATTGGTTTTGAGATAGTCCGTGTTACCGATTCACTAGGGAGGGTTTCGGCAGGGCCTGTTTTCGCAAAGTATTCGTCTCCATTTTATCATTCAGCCGCTATGGACGGATATGCGGTGCGGTTTGCCGATACTTTTACTGCCGGTGAGACAAGTCCTTCGTTACTGAGAATCGGCAGTGATGCTCTTTACGTTAACACCGGAAATCCGATGCCTGACGGCTTCAATGCAATTGTAATGTTAGAAGATGTCAATCTGAAGGAAGACTGCATAGAAATATACCAGCCGGTGTCTCCTTATCAGAATGTCAGGACCATCGGGGAAGACATTGTAGCTACTGAGTTGGTAATCCCTGAAAATCATTTAATCAGACCGATAGATATGGGGGCCATGCTTTCGAGCGGTCACATTGAATTAAAGGTCAGGAAGAAAACGAAAATATCTGTTATCCCGACAGGCTCCGAAATCATCGAGCCTGAACGGGTAAGGAACCGTCCTCCTTTACCCCCGGAGATTATTGAGTACAATTCTACCGTGATTCAGGGACTTGCTTTCGAACTTGGTGCTGAAACCACCCGTTTCCCGATTATAGCCGATGATTTTGAAGCCATCAAGAAGGCGATTCTTGATGCTGCAGCGTCGTCCGACATCGTCGTGATAAATGCCGGCGCCGGCAGAGGTACCGAAGATTATACGCTGGCAGCTATACAGTCGCTCGGAGAGGTACTGGTCAACGGCGTATCCATCAGACCTGGAAAACCGGCCATCATAGGTATTGTTAACAATAAACCCGTTTTCGGTCTGCCTGGTTACCCGGTATCAGCCTATATTACCTTTCGGCTTTTTGTTAAACCTGTTATCGAAAAGTTGTCCGGCATAACATCTGAAGGAGACGGAAGTATCCAGGCTGTCTTATCGAGGCAAGTGGCATCGACGCTGGGAGTCGATGAATTTGTCCGCGTAAAGGTGGGCGTTGTAGGCGGCAAGAACATCGCTACGCCGCTCGGAAGGGGTGCCGGATTGCTGATGTCACTTGTACGCGCAGACGGAATGATCAGGATTCCTGCCAATTCAGAAGGGTTAAGTGCCGGAAGTGAAGTCGAGGTTGATTTATTGAGAAGTAAGGAAGTTATAAGTAAGACAATTGTGTGCATAGGAAGTCATGACAACACGCTCGACATCTTGGCCAACAATATTAAAAAGAAATATCCTAAATACTCTCTTTCATCAGCTCACGTCGGCTCTATGGGAGGATTGATGGCCTTAAGCAGAGGAGAGGCGCACTTAGCCGGGACACATCTGCTGGATGAAATTACGGGGGAATACAATATAAGTTTCATAAAACGTTTTTTGCCTGGAAAGAAGATCGTGCTGATAAATCTGGTTTACAGGCAACAGGGATTTCTTTTGAAGAAAGGGAATCCTAAAAAGATCCTGGGGTTTGATGACCTGTTAAGGGATGATGTCGTCTTCATCAACAGGCAGACCGGCTCGGGAACCAGATTGCTGCTCGACAAATGCCTTAAAGAACAAAAAATCGAGTCGTCTTTGATCAAGGGATATGAGCGGGACGAATATACTCATATGGCTGTTGCATCTGCAGTGCTTTCAGGACTCGCCGATACCGGACTTGGAATATACTCTTCAGCAAAGGCCCTTAATCTCGATTTTTTACCTCTAGCAAGTGAGCGTTACGATCTCGCTGTACCGCTTGAATTCATGGATATGGAAACAATGCAGCCCATTCTTAAGACAATCAGGGAAGACCAGGAATTCAGGGATATTGTGCAGTCAATGGGCGGATATGATACCAGGGACATGGGTAAAGTGATTTTTGAAAGTTAATCTTAAAACTTAAAAGTACCAGTAGTAGAGAAATATAATAAGCGCAACTGAGACAATTATAGCACCCAGCATTTTTATCAGCCAGCTCGGCTTTCTCTTTGATACCGAAACAAGACCGTACGTTCCGTATCTCATGTCAAATTCTCCCGGAGGGGGTGGCTAAAAACCCGCAAATACAAGTCGGCATGTGCTTGATGCTGAGGTTTTTAATTCACTCTAATGGATGTTTGGCCCGTGGCCATATCGAAATCATCTTCGGGTATAATGCGCTTGGCCCCTATAAAATGCCTGAAATAGTATGGACTTTCAAGACTGTCAATCGTGATCTTCCTTGAGAGCGAAGAAGCATGAATAAAGAGATTATTGCCAAGGTAAATGCCGACATGCGATGGGAACGAAGCGTATGTCTTGAAGAAAACCAGATCTCCAATAGTCAGATCGTCCTTTTCGACCGCTTCGCCCAGATTAAACTGTTCACGGGCGCTTCTTGGTATTTCCTGGCCGATGAAACCATAGGTTTTTTGCACAAAAGCGGAACAGTCGAGACCGAACGAACCGTTTCCGCCAAAACGATATGGCAGATGCAGCATCTTCTTGGCAAAAAGAATCAGTCGCTCTTTTATGCTAAGTTCAAGCAGGACGTCTTCTGACGTTGACAGCTCTTTTACCTCTTCCAGACGCGCTACAGTGACAGCAGGGCCGGTCTTTTCGGTATCGACACCTTGTGCAGGTGCTTCATCCTTTATTTCAGAGTTAACTTTTGCCAAATACAGTTTCTGACCCGGTTTTAGGGCATTTCCTTTGAGACCATTCAGTTCTTTCAGATCATCGCTGCTAATCCTGAAAAGTTTCGCAACTCTGCGGACCGTATCTCCTTTTTTTACAGTATACGTATTAGGGATACGATTTTTGCCTTTTACCACCACCTGTTGCCCGGTCTTCAATTTACCGCTTTTCAGATTATTGTTCCTTTTCAATTCATTGATAGAGACTTTGTATCTCTTTGAAAGTGATCTTAGAGAATCACCTTTTTTTACTATATGTACTGTTGTATCATTTTCAGAGGACTGTCTATTAGAAACCAAATGCCTCGACGTGCCCTTTTTTGCGGAATGTACAGCCTCTTTTCTGGAATGATTTTTTTCAGCTTCTGGCAGCGTAAGTCTCGTTCCGACACTTAATTTGGCAGACCTCAATCTATTTGATT
>JADFXI010000071.1:12920-13421 GCA_015233655.1 Nitrospirota bacterium
CTCTGGAGAGTATCGCCTTTACGCACAGTATACGAAACATTTGCTGTGGATGTCGCAGCAAAAGAAAAAGTAATGATAAAGGATAGCGCTGCACAAATATGACTCAACCGATTCATTCCGCGTCCTCCCTCTAGTACAAGTCTTAAGTTAAGGCCCTCTTAATCCAGGCCTTTGACCCAAATCCATGTTACGCCGCCTCGTCTTTTAAGAAATCGCTAAGAGGCGGCAATTCACTCAAACTCATAAGTCCAAAATACTGTAGGAACTCTTTTGTTGTGCCATACAGAAAAGGCCTGCCCGGTGTTTCTTTCTTTCCCACGATCTTGATGAAATGCTTGTCGAGCAGGCTTTTAATCGCGCCGTCGCAATTTACTCCGCGCAATTGGTCTACTTCAAGTTTTGTTACCGGTTGCTTATAGGCTATGATGGCTAATGTTTCAAGGGCCGGCTGTGAGAGCTTATTTGCCTGATTGATATGTTTGAAGCGCTTGATCCATATGA
>JADFXI010000071.1:13455-15746 GCA_015233655.1 Nitrospirota bacterium
ACCGGAATTCCGCAACTTGTATTCTGAGGACAATTCGTTCAGGAGCCTTTTAACGTCCTGTTCAGCCCATTCTGTGGCCTTTGCCAGGCTGGTTAAGGTGGCCGGCTCTCCCGACACAAACAACAACGCCTCTAGGATTGCCTTTTTGTGAAAATCCTCCATTGAGGTGAATTATAACAAAGCATCGCTTGAAATTCAAATAAAAAAATAGTTAAGCTAAGGAGTGGTGACAGTGCATTGCCCGTCAGCCCGTCAAAAATAAACTATACGAGGTTATGATAAATGATTACACGCTCGATTTCTTTTGTTTTCGTCTTTACCTTATTTTTCGGTCTTGTTTTTTCCCGCCCGGTCCAGGCTTTCAGTACCGGCGGTTGTGAGGGGGATTGCAACAAGTGCCACTCATTGACCTACGAAGATGCCCAGGGTGTCATCAGGAAAATGAACTCGAATGCCAAAGTCGTCAGTATCCAGATAAGTCCTGTTAAAGGTCTTTGGGAAATAACTGTCGACGACAACGGCAAGAAGGGCCTTTTCTATACCGACTTCTCAAAGAAATTTTTTGTGGCCGGACCTATTATTGAGCTTGATAACGGAAACAACAGGTCTCAGGAACACCTTGACCAGCTTCAGGAGAACAAGAAAGTCGATGTGTCGAGGATACCATTGGGAAACGCATTGGTACTGGGTAACCGCAGCGCACATAACAAGGTGATCGTTTTTACTGATCCTGAATGCCCGTTTTGTGCAAAATTGCACGGCGAGATGAAGAAAGTCGTGGAGCAAAGAAAAGACATAGTCTTCTATATAAAATTGTTCCCTCTGGCTATGCATAAAGACGCGTACTGGAAGGCCAATGCAATTGCTTGCAATAAATCATTAAGAATGATGGATGACAATTTTGCAGGCAAGCCCATTGCCAAAACCTCATGCGGCGCCAAGGACATTGACGAAAATATCAAACTGGCCGAATCTTTGGGCATTACCGGTACGCCGGCCTTGATACGCTCTGACGGCACTGTGCACTCTGGGACTCTGCCTGCAGATAAACTTATCGAGTTTATTAATGGGAGGAAATGAAACTCAATTTCGACATGCTGATTGTTTTATTGTCAGCGTCAGTCGCCTTGCTTGCACTCTTCTTATTTATTGTCTATCTGCCGCGCCTGATGAAGAAAAAGGTCCATGAAAGTGAACAAGTTGAAATCAATACGGTTGTAGGTGCCTTCAATGCGCTCGGCGGAGAAATAAAATCCCTCAGAGAACAACTTATCCTTAAAGAACGGTTTGCAGCACTCGGCGAGGTTGCTGCCGGCATCGCTCATGAGTTCAGGAATCCTATGGGCGTAATCGCAGGTTACGCGCGGCTTCTGCTGAAAGGCCTCGATGAAACGGACAACAGGAAGGAAATTGTCCAGGCCATACTGACCGAAATAGAAGAAATGAACTCTGTTATGGAGGAACTCTTGAAGTTTTCAAAGTCCGAACCTCTGAACAAAACGGACGTCGACCTGTCAGGGATCATTGAAGATGTCGTAAAGGACATGAGGGGAGGGGCATCTGAAATCGACTTTTCTTCCTCTGAGCAGATTTCAATCAAGGGAGACAAGACCCTTCTAAGACAGGCTGTAAGGAACCTTCTTCACAACGCCGCAGACGCAGGCGACAAGATACGCATAGATATCGAGAACACCGATTTGTCCGGCAATTCCGGACTCGAGGCTGGTGCCGCCGGCAGGACCGGCGTATCAATTGTAATTAAAGACAACGGCAATGGTATTTCTGAAACAGATTTCAACAAGATATTCATGCCTTTTTATACGACGAAGATCAGGGGCACAGGCATAGGGCTTGCCCTTGTCCAGAAGATTGCTTTGGCCCACGGCGGCAGCGTAACTGTAGAAAGTAAGGAGGGCAAGGGCAGCACTTTCCGTTTGTCTTTGCCGGTGCAATGAAATTATGACCCGTGTTCTTATAATAGAAGATAAACAAAGCATGGCGGACATGCTTGCCAAGACGCTTGAGGCCGAAGGCTTTTCGGTCCTATCTGCCATGACTATAAAGGATGGACTTGATCAGCTATATAAGGAGAATATCAGGGCCGTTATTACAGACCTGAAACTGCCTGACGGAGACGGCTTGAGAATTGTAAACACGGTAAGAGAGGGATTTCCTTTCATCCCGGTCATCGTTATGACGGCATTCGGCAGCATCGAAACTGCTGTTAAGGCGATAAAAGAAGGGGCTTACGACTTTATTTCCAAGCCTTTCGATCCTGACCACCTCATCTA
>JADFXI010000072.1 GCA_015233655.1 Nitrospirota bacterium
AGTGAGAAAAGACTTTTGTGAAGTATGACAGGCTCCTCAGAGTTTTCTGAGGAGCCTTACTGCCACTAAGAAATACTACTGAATCTGGACCTGAGCAACTGTCGAGCCGTCAAAATTCAAAATATAAAGGTAAGACTTGGTTGCTGATGTAATTCCTAAGTCTGTCGTCGTCACATAGATGTGGCTGCCGGAGATTACAGGCACCGATGCAAAATCACCTTCCAGAGAGACAGATACGGCGCTTGTAGAGGATGTGAAGGGCAGTGAAAGAATGTAGAGGACCAGTTGATTGCTACTGCTGCTGTTATACCAGTCCATCATATATCCTGAAAGTGATCCGGTTACAGCCAGGGTGCTTCCGGAAATCACAGGAGCGGAAATAATCCCATTTACACTGATGGAGGTCATCTGACCTGAAGTCGTTACCTGGTTGATCTTTGATTTGTACGAGTAATTGCCGTAATATGTACTTGCGTTGTTCGATGTCGCGCTATAACTGACTACATAAGCAGTTCCGTTGGAAGCCACAACGGGGTTATTGGCGATACCGCTCGACATGTCGTAAAATCTCTTGTTCATCATTCCCGAGGACGAGAGTGCCATACCGGAATCGATCGTACCACCCATCATGCCGGAAGGTGAGCCAATGCCGTTATTTGCACCACTCCCACTTCCCATAATGCTGTAGGTAGTGCTGTTCCCGCTGCTTACAACACTACTACCTCCCATCATGGCCTCGGCATTGGAAAAACCTGCAACTACTATGGCCAGCGTTAAGACTGCCGCATCGAAAAACAGGCTAAATCTTTTCATTTTTATCTCCTTGTAAGTCACTTAAATATTTTACAACTGTAACAGCATACTACAAGAATGTGAACCAAATATGAATAATGGTTATTAAAAGTTTTTATAAACCCATTTGAGTCTCTTGAATCGGTCTGCTATCTCCCCATCGCTGAGTTGCCTGCCGAGTTGCCCATCATGCTGCCTGTGGTCCCCGTCGCATTGTTTGATGCCCCTGTTGAGTTGCCTGTAGAATTTCCCATCATACCGCCAAGTGTGCTCATTATACCGCCGGGGCTCATCGTTGTGACACCGGTCTTGTTATTTGTGCTGTTTTGAAAATTAATAAAGCTCTGGGACATGAGACTCATCATGCTGGTGAGAGTCTGCGACCCTGTGGAACTCGTGTCTTTAAGGGAATTCGCTATTGTGGACATTAGGGTCGACATGCTTATGTTGTTACTGGCAGCTGCCTGAGACATAGCAGCAAGCATAAGACCATAATAAGTTTGGCTTGAATTATTGGCTGCACTATTGCTGCCGGTTACATTCTGAGGAAGTGTATGAACTATGTCTGAAATGCCGAATTTTGATCCCATCATGTTGTTCGAGAGGTCTATCATATCCTGTGATGTAAGGGTGCCCATATACTGGACAGCCATTTCCGTGATAGGCGTAACGGCAACTGTTACATTACCCGCAGCGTTGCTGACTGCAGTTCTCAGCATCATAGAGCCCATCTGGACTGTTTTATTGGTAGCCTCATCAATATATGAACCGCCTGTTACCTGGACCATCATGGCGCCGTTGTAAGCGCCGAGATTCGCCATGAAGGAACCGTTCGATCCGGTTGTTGTGGATGCCAGTACGTTACCCATTTGTCCATTTGAGATCGCATAGATCGAAACAGTACCATTGGCAATGGGTCCCTTCGATGCCAGACCGTTAATAATAGTGTTGCTGACTGAAGCGCTGCTATTTGAAGAGGAAGAACCGGTCCCGCCACTGCCGCCACCGCATCCCGCCAGAACTGAAAGCGCTAATACTGAAATCGATAAGGCAATCATCTTCCATAATCTCTTCCAAATAATCATTCTTGTTGACCTCCGCTTTTTTTGAACATCAATCATATGATCGAGTCAGACCCGGTTTCTGATAATGAGAGATTCTAGAATACAAAAATGAAGGAAATATGAAGATAGACTTTGCGTTCTTCATATTTCCTTCATAAGTAAATGATAATCTTAACTTAAAAATATGAGGAGGCAGATTATGAAACGTGTTGTTGTATTAATTCTGGCGGTTTTTTTTATGACCGGGGTAGTGTATGCAAAAGGACTCGAAGTTAAAAAGAAGGCCGGTGATTATAATGTGGAAGTTAGGTTCGACAAAAACCCTGCGGTCGCCGGCGATAACAATCTGGAAATTGAGATCAGGGATGCGGCGGGCAAGTCTGTTACCGATGCCAAAGTGAAGGTAGATTATTCAATGCCTGCGATGCCCGGCATGCCGGCAATGAATTACAAGACCGACGCGGCGTTGACCGGCCAGGCTTATACTGCTAAAATTAACTTGTCTATGTCAGGGGCTTGGAACGTAGCGGTTAAAATAACAAAGGACGGCAAGACTTCTACTGTCAAATTTAATGTCGACGCCCAGTAAAAAAACATTGAAACTTGTGTTCCTTGCAGCCATTGCACTGTCATGTTTGGCTGCTGTACAGGTCCGGGCCGAAGATCCGGGCCTGCAGCAGCTCATTGACGAGGCGCTAAGGAACAGTCCTGATCTTCATGCCTCAAGGTCGCGGGTGTCTGCGTCGGAGTATCGCATACCGCAGGCGCAGACCCTTCCGGACCCAATGATTACTTTCGGCTACCAGAATGAAGGTTTCAAGAAATTCACCTATGGCAATCCTGACAACCCTAACGCCCAGGGAATATTCTCCGCCTCGCAGACCATCCCTTTTCCGGGGAAACTTTCTCTGAAAGGTGAGCTTGCCACGAGGGAGTCGGAAAGTTCCCTCGCAAATTATGCGGCCTCCCGGTTGAGAATAATAGCAAGGGTGAAGGAACTCTATTTCGACTTATATAACACATATAAAAGCATAGACCTGATCAATGAGAGGACGGCGCTGTTCACACGGGTGGAAGAGGCGGCCCTTGCACGTTATTCCACCGGAAAAGGGTCACAGCAGGAAGTGCTTATGGCGCAGACTGAAAAATATATGCTTCTCGAAAAGGAGGAAATGCTCAGGCAGAAGACGGAATCACTGGAAGCCATGTTGAATGCTGCTATAGGCAAGCCTGCCAATGCACCGCTCAGTAAGCCCTCCGATGTGCAGCAGTCCATCTTCATTTATACTCTCGATGAACTTATAACTATCTCTGGTGAGCAGTCGCCTGAACTTCAGTCGCGTGACAAAATGATCAGTGCTGCAGAAACAAAGGTCGAAATGGCAAAGAAAGACTACTATCCCGATTTCACTATAACCGGCAGCTATTTCCCGCGGGGCAATAATATGGAGAATATGTGGAGTCTGACCACGTCCGTTAACATTCCTATTTTTTATAGATCAAAACAGAAGCAGGCCGTGAATGAAGCTGAAGCCTCACTCAGCGAGGCGCGCAGCGAAAAAGAAGCGACCAAGCTTATGATAGCTTCTGTCATAAGGGATAACTTTGCTATGCTCAAGGCATCGGACAAGCTCATGTCGCTTTACAAAGACGGCCTTATCCCGAAGAGTTACCAGGATGTGGAGCTTTCACTTTCGGGTTATAAGACAGGCACGGTTGACGCCCTCACGGTCATAACAAGACTCAAGTCGGTAATAGATTACGAAATCGCTTACTGGAACCAGTTCGCGGAGCGTGAAAAAGCTATAGCCCGGCTTGAAGCCATTACTAACTTGCCGGGCGCCGTAATTAAAAGTCAGGCTGGTAATTAATAATGAAAAAGAGACTTCTTATAATCATGGCAGGAATCTTCGTAGTTGCCCTGTCTGTTTTTATCTATGTTGCAACCAAGGCTTCTCCTACTGTAAAGAAAAGCGTTAGTTCAGCGTCGGCACAGACGCTGCCTGAGAAAGCTCAGCCCTCACAACAGGCTGCTCCGACTGAACAGGAGGAAGCCCCGACTGTCGAAATTCCGACTGATAAACAGCAACTCATAGGAGTAAAAACAGCCCTCGCCGAAGTCAGGCCTCTTCAGAAGACCATAAGGACCGTGGGGCTTGTCCAATACGATGAACGCAGGCTTTCGACGGTTAATACAAAGTTCGAGGGTTGGATCGAGAAGCTCCATGTCGATTATACCGGACGATATGTCCGCAAAGGAGAGCCGCTTGCCGAGATATACAGCCCGGAACTTCTGGCGACGCAGCAGGAACTGATCAATCTGCTGAAGTGGGACAAGGAGAATAAGTCGGTCAAAAGCGGGACCGTGGCCTCTATGCTCGCAAACGACTCCAGGGCTTTAATCGAAGGAGCACGCCAGAGATTGCGGCTTTCGGACATTTCCGAAGAACAGATAAACAGGATTGAACAGACCGGAAAGCCGATGCGGACCCTTACTATTTACAGCCCGGTCAGCGGTTATGTGGTCCAGAAGATGGCTTTTCAGGGCATGCGTGTAATGCCGGGTGAAAAGCTTTTTGACATGGCAGACCTCTCGGTAGTATGGATCTTGTCTGATGTCTTCGAATACGAGATGCCTCTCATAAAAACCGGAGATAAGGCCATTATAAGCCTGAGTTATTTTCCGGGCAGGGAGTTTACATCGGCCGTCGATTATGTTTACCCGACTATTTCCGGCGATACGCGCTCAGCCAAAGTCAGGTTTACTCTCCCCAATCCGGGCAACAAGCTGAAGCCTCAGATGTATACCAATGTCGAGGTAAAGCTTAACCTCGGCAGTAAGCTTCTTATCCCTGATGACGCTGTCCTCGACGCCGGAAAGCGCCAGGTTGTCTATGTCGATAAGGGAGAGGGAAATTTCGAGCCGCGCGAAGTGACCATCGGGATTCGGGCCGATGGAATGGTCGAGGTGACCGGCGGATTGAAAGCGGGCGAGCGAGTGGCTTCATCTGCTAACTTTCTTATTGATTCCGAGGCTAAGCTGAAAGGGATCGTCAAATAGTGATCGCTAAGATAATCGACTACAGCGCCAGGAATAAGTGCATTATTTTCTTTCTCGTAGCGTTCCTGATCCTCTGGGGATACTGGGCGTTGAAAAAGACCCCTCTCGATGCAATCCCCGATCTCAGCGATACCCAGGTCATTATATATACTGACTGGACCGGCAGAAGTCCTGATCTTGTCGAGGACCAGATTACATACCCTATATCATCGACGCTGCTGGCAGCCCCTGAAGTGCAGGCTGTCAGGGGGTTCTCGTATCTTGGCAGTTCCTTTATATATGTCATCTTTAAGGAAGGCACGGATATCTACTGGGCCCGAAGCAGGGTGCTCGAATACCTCCAGGCAGTAAAGAATAAGATACCTTCCGATGTGAATCCTGTTCTTGGCCCTGACGCAACGAGCGTCGGATGGGGTTTTTCATATGCCGTTGTCGATGAGACAGGGGGGCACAACCTGGCGGAATTGCGTTCCATTCAGGATTACAATGTGAAGCTCGCGCTCGAGAGCGTTCCGGGTGTGTCCGAAGTGGCAAGTGTCGGCGGCTTTGTCAAGCAATACCAGATAACCATTGACCCTAATAAACTGCTGGCCTATAACATCCCTTTGCCCAAGGTACTCGACGCGGTTGGAAAAAGCAATCAGGATGTTGAAGGAAGGGTGCTTGAGTTCTCGGGCACTGAATACATGGTAAGAGGCAGAGGATATATCAAAAGCCTGGCTGATATCGAAAACATACCTGTAGGCTCAAACAATTCGGGGACGCCTGTGTATCTGAGAGATATATCACGGGTCCAACTCGGTCCGGAAATACGAAGGGGACTTGCGGAACTTGATGGAAAAGGTGAAGTGGCCGGAGGAATCGTTGTAGTAAGGTTTGGTCAGAATGTACTCAGCGTCATCGACAGGGTGAAGCAAAAATTAAAAAACGATGTCGAGCCGAGCCTTCCAAAAGGCGTTAAGATCATCACGACGTATGACCGGTCGGACCTTATCCATAATTCCATCGCCACGCTTAAAGATGAGATCATGAAGCTGTCGATTGCCGTCAGCGCAGTGTGTGTCATATTTCTGTTTCATCTGCCGAGCGCCCTTGTCGTAATCCTCACTCTTCCTGTTGCGATTATAATGTCGTTCATCTGCATGTACTATCTGGGCGTCACCTCCAACATCATGAGCTTGAGCGGCATTGCCATTGCCATCGGAGCCATGGTCGATGCATCTATCATAATGGTAGAAAATGCTCACAAAAAGATGGAGACCTGGGAATGCAATCGCGAACTGTATTGCAGCAGGACTGATGTCATAATCGACGCTGCCAAAGAGGTGGGGCCGTCGCTTTTCTTCTCGCTCCTCGTTATCACGGTGGGTTTCTTTCCTGTCTTCACACTCCAGGCGCAGGCAGGAAGACTCTTCAAACCACTGGCTTACACAAAGACCTTTGCCATGCTTTTTTCATCATTCCTGGCAGTCACGCTTACACCGGTATTGATGTCGCTTTTTATCACGGAAAGCAGGTTGGTCAATATCCCTGTCATTAAATATTTTTTCAGAATTTATCCTGAGGAGAAGCACCCCGTGAGCCGCATCCTGCATAAGCTTTATGAGCCGGTAGCGCTGATTGCCCTCAGGTACAAGAAGATTGTGATCCTTCTGGCAGTCCTCATAATGGTGTTGACCGCATATCCGTTCATGAAACTCGGCTCGGAATTCATGCCGCCTCTATATGAAGGCTCTCTTCTCTATATGCCGGTAACGGTCCCGGGGGCTTCCATCTCCGAAGTGTCAAGTCTCCTCCACCTTCAGGACCGTATCCTGATGAAAATACCGGAAGTCGCGCAAGTATTCGGGAAGGGCGGCCGTGCCGAAACCCCGACTGACCCTGCCCCTTTGGAAATGTTCGAGACCGTTGTTAACCTGAAACCTGAATCACAATGGAGACCGGGCATGACCGTCGAACAACTCAAGTCCGAGATGAACGACGCGCTCACTATACCTGGAGTTGCGAATTCATTTACCATGCCTATCAAGAACCGTATCGATATGCTCGAAACAGGGATCAGGACCCCGGTCGGCATAAAAATACTGGGGCCTGATCTCAACGAGATCGAGCGTCTGGGCGTCCAAATTGAGAAACTGATACAGGGCGTCCCCGGCACCAGAAGCGCTTATGCCGAACGCGTGACGACCGGATACTTCTTCGACATCGATGTAAAACGTGAGGCCGCGGCCCGTTACGGTTTAACAGTGAAAGACGTGCAGGAGATAATACAGTCTGCTGTCGGCGGAATGAATCTTACAACCACGGTAGAGGGAAGAGAACGTTATCCCGTCAACGTGCGTTATATGAGGGACATGAGGAGCGGCATCGAAGACATAAGGCGGGTGCTCGTACCTGTCATGGATGGGCCGGCCCTGGTCACGGTCCCGGGCATGTCGGGCCAGCCGCGAATTATGCAGGTGCCCCTCGGTGAGCTTGCCGATATCAGGATAGTGAAAGGACCTACTGCCATTAAGAGCGAAGAGGGATTGCTGACCTCGTATGTATACATAGACTTTGCGGGGAGAGATGTCGGCGGGTATGTTAATGACGCCAAGAAAAAGGTTGCTTCACTGAAAATTCCGGCCGGATACCGTCTGCAATGGAGCGGGGAATATGAAAACCTGGTAAAGACCCACGAAAGGCTCAAGATTGTCATACCTCTCACGCTGTTCGTCATCTTCGTCCTCATATATTTCAATACAAAATCTTTTATCAAAACGGCCATCGTGCTTCTGGCTGTGCCTTTCTCGCTTGTAGGATCGTTCTGGCTTCTTTATCTTCTCGGCTACAATACAAGTATTGCAGTATGGGTAGGCATAATAGCCCTGGCAGGACTTGATGCAGAGACAGGCGTGGTAATGCTCCTTTACCTTGAACTCGCCTATGACAAGTGGCAAAAAGAAGGAAAGCTGACGGACAGGGAGGCGCTGAAGGAGGCCATCATGCATGGCGCTGTGAAAAGGATCAGGCCCAAGATTATGACTGTGGCTGTAATACTTGCGGGACTGATACCTATCATGTTCAGCCACGGCGCCGGATCGGATGTAATGAAGAGGATCGCTGCCCCGATGGTTGGCGGAGTTGTCACTTCAACGATACTCGAACTTATCATCTATCCGGCCGTATACATGCTCTGGAAGGGAAAGGAATTCAGGAAAACCGCCAGGAGCGTAGTGTAAGATAAGGATATGGATACGGGGAAAGTCCTCATCATCGAAGACGAAAGCAAAATAGCCGATGTAGTAAAGTCATATCTCCAACGCGAAGGTTTTAGCGTGACAGCAGTCTTGACCGGCGAGGCGGGCATTAGGGAGATAAAGAACGGATATGACCTTGTTATCCTCGACCTCAAGCTTCCGGACATAGATGGAGAGACCGTCTGCAAAATGATCAGAGACGTTACCGATATCCCGGTCATCATGCTTACCGCCAAAAGTTCCGAAGACGACAGGGTCAAAGGTCTCAGCCTGGGGGCGGATGATTATGTGGTAAAGCCATTTAGCGCCAGGGAACTTACGGCACGCGTAAAGGCACATCTGAGGCGCTCGAAGAGGGACGATAAAAAAGAGCTTTCCTTCAACAACGGCCTGTTAATTATCGATACGCAGTCGCGGGAAGTCAGGAAGAACGGCCAGAGGGTTGCGTTGACAAACACGGAATTCAGGGTACTACTGAGCCTGGCCGAAAGGCCGAATGTCATATTCAGCCGGCTTCAACTGATAAATATCGTGCAGGGCATTGATTTCGACGGCTTTGACAGAGTTGTCGATGTCCACATCAAGAACATCAGGCATAAAATTGAAGATGCCCTGAAAAAAACCGTGTTCATAGAGACTGTTTACGGCGTCGGGTACAAGTTCACAGGAGAACCCGACAGATGAGAACAAAGCTGTTCCTCGCTTTTATTAGCATTATATTTGCCGCCCTTGCCTCGACCATAGTTTTTGAATCTTTGATCCTGAAGGATTTTGACAGTTACGTGCATGGCGTCAAGGAAGACCAGATTTACTGGATCGTTGCCTCTGTAGAGGGGGGGTACAGAGACGGAAAGTGGGATGAGCAGATACTTGCAGAGTCCATACATTGGGCCATGATGATGGGGCTCGACATCAAGATACTCGACATGCAACGCAACGAGATAGTCCATTCTCATCATGTGATGGCATCGCTCTCGCCCGAAATGAAGCACCGCATGGAAGAACTCTTTCGTCTCGATAAGGGCTCTGACTGCAAATACGATGAGTATCCGATTAATTCAAACGGCTCAAGGATAGGCACTTTGCGCGCATGTTCATTCCGGAAAAAAGAACTGGCGGAAAAAGAGGCCATATTCGAGGGCAGGGTCAGGCATTTTCTCTATATCTATATTCTCATTGCCGGGGCCGGTTCTCTATTGATCGGGCTCATGTTTACACAGTACCTCTCGAAGCCTATCAGGCTTCTCAAAAAGGCATCCGAAAAGATTGCGAGTGGTGATTTTGCCGTGACAATATCAGCCGACTCATCCGACGAGGTCAGTGATCTTGCAAAGACCTTCAATAAAATGGCGGCATCTCTTCAAAAGGAAGAGCAGCTGAGAAAGCGTCTTATGTCTAATATAGCCCATGAACTGAGGACCCCACTGACCATAATGAAGACCCACGCCGAGGCCATGGCAGACGGCATAATGACCGACACTTCCAAAGGGACCGAAAATATAACCAACGAAATCGAGCGACTGATAAAATTAGTAAAAGGGATTGAAGATATCACTGCGGCGGAGGCAAGTTTTTTTACAAGGGGAGAAGCGGTTGAGATAAACTTGAGGGAATTCCTCTCCGGCATCGCCGGTGATCTGAGCCCCTTGTTTCAGGCGCGGGGCTTGTTTATCAACATAATGGAGAAGGGCGATCTTACAGTGTCTGCGGATGTTGAGAAGCTCGAAAGGATACTGAGAAACATAATTTCCAACGCACTTAAATTTACCGAAACAGGCGGCGTTAATATAGATTACGGAATAGAGAAGAGCAGATTTTTTATTGAGATATCGGACACCGGCAGGGGAATATCAGAGAATGACCTGCCTCACATATTCGACCGGTTTTACCGGTCCGGAGAACGTGACGCGGAAGGCCTGGGTCTTGGACTCGCTATTGTGAAGGAGCTTGTCGATATTATGGAAGGCATAATATCGGTCAAAAGCACTCCGGGCAAAGGCTCGACTTTCAGTATATCTTTGCCGGTCATTGAGAAATAAGAACGGTCAAAATTACGCTGAGGTGTCAGTAGCCCTATATCCTATGCGCACCGCCCCCCAATGCCGACCGCTGATGAAGATCGGCGCTGAAACGTCTTTCATCTGTATGAATTGCCCTCCACCCATGTCCCTTCTGTATGTCCGCAGCAGAAAACGGTTTTGATTTTCGGCTGCGGCCTTTCCGGTCCTGTCTTTGAAAAAACGCCTGTTGCGGCAATTTGCCGTATTCCATGCTACATCATCGTCAGTGGCCGGTCTGCGTTGGGCCTTGGAATATTGCAGGTTATGAACAGGCAGAAAGGCGTTGCGGTCGACCGCCGCACAAAAGGCTACCCTCGGGTCAAACTTCAGCACTTCCTCCTGAATAGGCGGCAGAACACGCTCAAGAAAAGAGACAGATCGGGTCGTATACTGTTCAGGTTTGGTGCCTGAAACCGGCGCATACTGTTCGTCAAAAAGGTCATTCAACGCTATTCCTCCGTTTTCAACTGACTTCTGGAAAAGGGCCGATATTATGCCGGCAGTCTCGATGGCCTTATCAACAAACCTGTTGTCCGAGTTGTCCGGGGTCCTGAAGCCCGATGTTGCGTCCATAAGTTCTTCAGCGGTAGAAACCATGTCGTTCGCTTCTCCGGTTACTTCGTCGGCCAGGTTTTTTACTTCAGCAGTCAGAGCGGACGTTTTAGCAATGTTCCTTGAGATCTCTTCTGCTGCCACGGATTGCTCCTCAACCGCGGTAGCTATCTGAATCGTCTGTTCCCTTGCTGCCTGTATGGAATCGCAGATGCTGTCGAACGATTGTCCTGTCTGGGAGATGATTGCAGTGGCTTCCGTTACTTCATTGGAGGTAGCGGTCATGGCCTTTGACGTTTCCTCCACTTCTATCTGTATATGGTTTATTTTGGATGAAATCTCACCGGCAGCGTTTTTTGTCTTTTCAGCCAGCTTCCTAACTTCATCAGCAACAACAGCGAACCCTCTGCCCTGTTCCCCGGCCCGGGCCGCCTCAATAGCGGCGTTCAGCGCCAGCAAATTGGTTTGTTCAGCAATGTCTTTTATGACTGTGATTATGCTTGAGATTTCTACAGCCTGGGCATTCATCTCATTGGCCATAGAAGCCAGGTTGGCTGTGGACCGATAAGCCTGCTCCACCTTCTCGGTGGCCTTTGTCATAGCCGACTTGCCGGCCTCGGCTGCGTTCATGGCGGCGCTGCTCATATCAGCGGCCAAAGACGCGTTTCTCGCTATGTCCCCGATCGTTTGGCTCATCTCTTCTGCTGCGACGGCTATTTGCTCTGCCTGCGTCGTTTGTTCCCCGGCATGCAAAGATGTTTTGGCGGAACTTCGCAGCAATGAATCCGTTATGCCGACGACTTTGTCGACAGACGTCATAATATTGTTAATCATATTTCCGAAGGACTGCATCATTTTGTCGATGCCGCCTCCCATCATGCCTATTTCGTCTCCGGATACAGACCCTATTTGAGAAGTCAAATCACCAGTAGCGATTTTCTCCATATTTTCGTTTATAAGCGAGAGAGGCTTCAGCAGTTTTCCTATAAGAAAAGTCTGCATAACGGCTATGGCCATAACTCCGAGCACGCTTAACAAAACATACATGTTCCGCATATGGTTTATTTTTTGAAATGCTCCAGCCATCGGTACCTTTATGCTTACCGCCCCCAGGACCGCACCTTCCTGCACCATATGGCAACTGAGACAGTTCCTCCCGAAATAATTCGACCTTGCAATATATGGATACACACCCTTGATGCATTCCCCGTCAATGCATACTTTTTCATTGCCGCGCCCTATAACTTCTCTCTCGATATCGTCGGCAGCATAATCACCAGGGTCTCCTCTGCCGAAGTCCTTGTCCAGGATTTCAGACCTCACAACCCGCACGTCGGCTACCCGGCGCATGTGTTCGAGAAAGTCTTTTTTCGAATTCTTGATGTCGCCTGTGGCCATTGAGGAAGTAAGGGCGTTGAGCACCGTGTCTCTGTACCCTGCCATGGTAGCGTTCTGGGCCTCTTCAAGAACGATATTGCGCGTGTTCATTATTATCACAATCGTTGAAATAAATAATACCGACGATACAATAGATATCAAAGGCAGCAGTAATTTCCATTTGAATGAAAGTCGATTATAGTTCACAGGACCTCCCTTGATAATTCGCTACACCTTAAATTGAGATACAATGCCCTTTAGTTCAGAGGAAAGACGGGCCAGGTCGGCAGCGGTCCTGGCGACATGCGCTGAACTTTCGGACGTCTCTACGGAAACATTTGCGACTGTCTCAATATCGCAGCTTATGGTATCCGACACGGTGGACATTTCCTCCGCAGCTGAAGCTATCTGCTGCACCATGCTTTGTAATTGACCCATATTATCGACCACGCCGTCCAGAGCATCACCGGCTTTAGCGGTCTTTTCAGCCCCTTCGACCACTTTGCCGGTAGTTTCTCCTATAGCGGTCACCGCCTTTTCGACCTGGGACTGCATTGTCCCTATCATGCCCCCGATCTCGGAGGTTGCCTTGGAGGTCTTTTCAGCGAGTTTCCGTACTTCATCCGCTACCACTGCGAACCCGCGGCCCTGCTCACCGGCCCTGGCAGCCTCTATGGCTGCATTGAGCGCAAGAAGGTTGGTCTGGTCAGCAATCTCCTTGATAACTTTTATTATCTCTCCGATCTGGTTGGAATGTTCACCAAGTGCCATTATATCGCCTGAGAGGTTATTGACAGACGTAGCCATTTCGGTGGAGTTGTTAGCGGCGGTTGCGAATATCTCCTTGCTGTTGTTCGCGAATTTCAAGGTTTCCGTTGCCGAGAGAGCTATCCTTGATGTGTTTTGAGCTACATCGACGACGGTCTGGGACATCTCGGTCGAGGCTGCGGCTATTTGCGAGGCCCTGGCCGATTGCTCGGATACTCCTTTAGACATCTGTTCAGAGCTTGCCGAGAGATTTGCACTCTCGGAGGCAACAGAGTCGGATGATAATTTTATGGTGCTTATTATGGCCTTCAATTTTGACGTCATATCTTTTATTCCAGCGAGCAGGTGGCCTGCCTCATCAGTGCGGTCAACTTCAATATTTACTGACAGGTCACCAGCGGCAATGATCTTCATCACATCTACGCCGTGAATGAGAGGGCGGGTAATCAACTGAGAGATATAATATGAAAAGCCGATGATCAGCAGTCCCAATAGGACCGCCACAACGGAGATTTCGAGCTTAAGCCTCGTCAGTTGCGAATGTACATCGTCCACATAAATACCTGTGCCGATGATCCAGCCCCATGGTTGAAAAAGTTTTACGTAGGACAGCTTGGGCTGAGGGCCTGTGCTCCCCGGCTTGGGCCACATATAATCCACAAAACCCTCGCCTGAGGCTTTGGCCACTTCAACGAATTCGACAAATAATTTCTTGCCGTTCGGGTCTTTTATATCGCCAAGTTCCTTGCCGTCCAGTTCAGGTTTGATCGGATGCATTATCATCCTCGGCTGGAGATCATTGATCCAGAAATAGTCGTTATTGCCGTACCGTATCTGGCTGACCCTGCGCATAGCCAGCTTCTGAGCATCCTCAAGCGAGAACTCCCCATCCTTGACCCTTTTGTCGAATTCCGCTACCAGGGAAAAGATAACATTGGTCAGGTTCCTCAGAGCAGCTCGCTTCTCATCCATTATGCTCCTCTCCATCAGAGGGATAAAGTAAAACAATAAGCTTGAACCTATAATCACAAGTGTCACCGCCGATATGCTGGTGATCTTTCCATAGAACGGCCAATCTTTGAATCTTTTTGCTTTGAGGAACATAAATATATATATCTCCTTTGTCTGTTTTGCAATCATCAAGCCTGTGGCTGGCGCTATGATATCCAGTCACTAACAAGGCGGTTTATTTTAGTGATGTAAAATGCAACAAATAAGCAAAATGTATGCCAGAATGTAGCATATTGATAATTAAGCATATAATTTGTTGTGTAATCGCTAAACAAGGAATTATTCCAATACGGATTGTATTTATTACTGATTGTTTGCCTGGGTACAATAGACAGAGCGCAGCGGTGAGACCAGCTATTTTCCACACCTCACTTGACAGTGAACAATCGTTCACCATATAATTCAGGCATGCGGAAGACTGCTGAAGAAGACAAACTGAGGGGCAGGATAAAAGATATAGCTGTCTTTTTTGGTAAAAGCGGCAGGATGCCGAGTTTCTCCGAAATCGGGACGATAACCGGGCTACGCTCAAAAAATGCGGTATCCAAACTTGTGAAAAGACTGCAGCAGAGGGGAGTGGTCGAAAAAGACGGCAAGGGGCGCCTCATCCCTCGCTCCATTGGCGCTCCGGCAAGGGTCCTCGGAACGGTGGAGGCAGGGTTTCCGAGTCCTGCTGAAGAGGAACTCGCCGATACCATGTCGCTCGATACGTTTCTGATACAAAATCCCCAGGCTACTTTTCTCCTTAAGGTATCAGGAGATTCCATGTCCGAGGCCGGCATACTCCCCGGCGATATGGTGATTGTTGATAAGGGGCAGGTGCCCAAGAGCGGTGATATTGTTATAGCGGAAGTTGACGGTCAATGGACCATTAAGTATCTCAAAAAGAGAGGGGACAGCGTGAGTCTTATACCGGCAAATCCGAACTATAGACCCATAAAGCCGAAAACTGAATTGAAAATTGCGGGTGTTGTAACAGCTGTAGTGCGAAAGTATAGATAATGGATAATCAGCCTTTGACAATCCATTCATGGCCCAGGGCCATCCTTCATATAGATGCCGATGCCTTTTTTGCATCTTGTGAGCAGGCCATCCACCCCGAACTCAAAGGAAGGCCTGTCATTACAGGCAAAGAGCGTGGCATTGTTGCTGCCGCAAGTTATGAGGCAAAAGCCAGGGGAGTAAAAAGAGGGATGAGGCTCTTTGAGGTCAAAAAAGTCTGCCCTGATGTCGTTATACTCCCGAGTGACTATGAGACCTACAGCCTGTTTTCTCTAAGGATGTTCGAAATACTAAAACGCTTTTCACCGGATGTGGAGGAATACTCGATAGATGAAGCGTTTGTTGATCTCACAGGCCTGAGGAGGAGCTTTCACGGCCCTTATGAAATAATTGCCGGGCAGATGCAGCGTACTGTCCAAACCGAACTTGGCATTACTGTGTCGGTAGGCGTAAGCCTGTCAAAGGTGCTTGCCAAGATAGGCTCCAAGCACAGAAAGCCCCATGGCCTGACCATGATCCCGGGCGGCGATATCCATCTTTATCTTGACAGGCTGCATGTTGAAAACGTTTGGGGGATAGGGCGTAATACCGCTGCTTTCCTGGGAAAGTTCGGGATAACCACTGCCCTTCAGTTTGCGCGGAAGGATGAACCGTTCA
>JADFXI010000073.1 GCA_015233655.1 Nitrospirota bacterium
CGCCTGTAGTCGCCCAAATTCCGGGTGAATGTGAAGGCCTTACCGGCGGCACACAAGTATAATCAGGGCCAGGATATGTCAGAGCAGGAGGAAAGGCAAAATCCCATATGCTTTTTTTAGAGTGTGAACTCCTGATCGATTCAAGGCTCGTTGCACCGGCGCGTCTGCCGGGCATATACCAGTAAAAGCCTTCCGCTGCCATGGCAATGCCGATGGCGATGAGGGAAGCATCAAAAGAAGTCCAGGGGCCGGCGCCGAACTGGCGCAGCAAAGCAATGCCAAGCCCGATGAACGCAACACCTGTCCTTGTGAATGCAAGCCCCGTGCGGGCCCTCGCCATTTTCGTGCGGTAGCAGGCCAGGACCGTTCTTTCCTCTGCAAAGTCTGTCCTGTCACTGGCAAGAAACCTGCGTCTCATGACAGGCGACAGATTGCTCCAAAAGGAGCGCAACCTGGCAGCTCCGTCAACAGGACCAGTGCGGGTAAAACGAGGTTCGTTTCCGGGGTTTACCACCTCAAGGGCTGTGGTGCCCCAAGTAGGTTCCGTGGCAGCGCAGTCAAGCGCCTTCTTTGCGGTCTTTCTAGCCGGGACATACCATACCACGCCATCAACTGCCATGAGGATGCCCGAGACCAGCAATAAAGCTTCAAAGACAGTCAATAGGCCGGCACCGAAGGCCCTGAAAAGAACTATCGCAACAGCAATAAACGATATCCCGGTACGAAGAAAAGCGAGTCCGGTCCTGCCCTTTGCCAAAGCGGTCCTGTTGCATGCCATATAAGAACGCCTGTCAGCCAGAAAAGTCCTGACTTTGGCAAGAGGCGTCCTGCCTGCTGAGGCCGGGAAATGAGGGTTGACATCAAAGTTGTGTTCGATAATCCTGGTAAGGTCTGCAGGCAAGGCCACAATGAAATCGATGCTTTCAACGCCCAGACTTTCCGTGATATCCTGAGTGACGCCGGGATCAGATGGATCGCAGACTATCACCTCGGCGTGCCCCTGCCGAACAGAAAGCGGAAACCAGAGACTGCGTTTAAGCTTTTCCAGGTTGAGACGCATCGTAATAAAATACGAGGCGATAACGCTCTCGTCGAATTCTACGAAAGGTCGTCCGTAAAACTCGGAAAGACAGAACAGAATCTCGTACTTGGGAACTCCATTCGCTATTAACAAATCTTCGGGATGCCGGCCCGAGGCAAGTGATTCTCCTATAACTGCATCCAGTTCTGTTTCGCTGAGGATTCCTCTTCTTACGAGTCGCTCGAATTTCTTATTCGACATATTTAACTTCCTTGACTTAGGGCTATTCAAGCCCTAACTATTTATAATAACATAGCAATTCATATTCCTACATACATCTTCTTGATTTGTATATCTTTGCTGACTCAGTCCGTTTCATTTTTTAACACCGGCGGACAATATTGTTTTCTGCCATCAACTTGAAAATAATGTTTTCCTTACCTATAATCAAAAGACAAATACATTTTGGAGGAAATATGAAGAGACTGATTCCGATTTTACTGTTATTGCTGTCAATGGCAACATCTGCATTTGCCGACCAGGGAAACCTGCGTTACTCTATAATGGTATCTAAATTTGAAAACCGTTCCAACTGGTCGGGACAGTTCGCGGTGGGCGATGCCTTCGGCTCTATTCTTACCGACAGCCTGATGCAGAGCGGAAAGTTCATTGTGCTCGGGGAAAAGGACATGCGGGGCGAAGCGATGGCAGAACAGGACTTCGCAGACACCGGCAGAACAGCGGGGGGTAAGAAAACCCCTGTGAAAGGACAGATGACTCCGGCGCAGCTTCTCGTAAAGGGAGAGATCACGCATTTCCAGGCCTCGACTGGCGGCGGAGGCGGCGGAATAGGCATAGGTGGCTTCAGAATCGGGGCCAGCACAGATAAGGCCGAGATTAATGCCGTCATCTATGTAGTAGATTCGACAACCGGCCAGGTCGTAGCGTCAAAGAAAGTTGTAGGAGTGGCTGAGAGGACCTCTTTCGATGTCGGCTTCACCGACAGGAACTGGGGAGTCGACCTTGGAGGATTCAAGAAAACAAACGTCGGAAAGGCCGTTGAACAGGCCATAGATGAAGCGGTTGTCTTTATCAGCGCACAGATAGGCAGAATCCCATGGGAAGGCTCGGTGATAATGGTCAAAGACGACAAAGTTTATATAAACAGGGGATCAAGAGAAGGCGTGGCGCCTGGACAAAACTTCCAGGTCGGGCATACCGAGCAACTCAGGGACCCTGATACCGGAGAACTGCTTGATTCGTCCATGGAGCGCGTCGGCAAAATTGTTGTGGAATCGGTCAAGGAAAAAATCTCGATAGGAAAGGCAGTAGAGGGCCGGAATAGAATTGAGAGAGGCATGACTGTAATGCCATAGAGGTTGACAGGGAGGCGCGAATGAAACTTAATATCCGCAATAAATTACTTTTGGGGTTCGCCTTGGTGCTGATCCTTATGATCATTATTGGTGCATACAGTTATTCGACGTCTCAGACTATAGAAACACAGACACTGTCTATGAACAAGAGCGCCTCCATGAATATTGATATTGTTGAGAATTTGAAGCTGGCATCAATTCAGGTCCAACAGTTTCTTACCGATGCCAGCCTGACCGGAGATGATGATTCTTTCAAACAGGCCGATGAGTGGGCGGTCAAGTTCAGGGGATACGTTAGCGATATGCCCCAGAAATGCCGGCTGTGCCATGAGGCAGTCTTCAGAAACAATAAACAAGCCATGCCTGATGTGGACGCGAAGATAAAAAATCTAAGCCTGGCTTTTGAGGAATACTACGCAACAGGAAAGAAAATGGCGGACGCATACAAGAGTCAGGGCAAGGAAGCCGGCAACATAATAATGCATGATTTCGACAAGAAAGTAGATGTCATAAATCAGGAACTCGATGCCCGCACAAAGATGGGAGAAAAACACTACCGCAGGGCGTGGGCCGACGTGACGCAGTCAACAGGTACCGCAAAAAAAGTTGTTTTGGCAGTCAGCTTTGCCGCTATAATCGTGGGAGTCTTCTCTGCTTTCTCGCTGGCATCAAAGATCGAGCAGCCGATTTCGAAAGTTGTGGCGCTCTCAAACCAGATTGCCGACAAAGACCTCACGGCAGAAGACCTGGATATTCGCACCCATGATGAAATGAGTACGCTTGCTAAGTCACTGAACAAAATGAAGGCCTCATTGCGCGACATGATGGGGAAAATATCGTCTTCTTCCAAACGCGTTGCGGCATCCTCGACTCAACTGTCTTCCACAGTGAGGCAGATTACACAGCGTATGAACGAACAGTCCGAAAGAGCAAACCAGGTATCCTCATCAGCTACTGAAATGTCACAGACCGTGATTGACATTGCGAAGAACGCATCTGCCATAGCAGAGTCGGCTTCTGCAACCCACGACGCGGCCCGGGAAAGCGAATCGGTGGTCAGAAAAACGGTTGAGGAAGTCCAGGAGATATCCAAGACCGTGGCCGCATCATCCCAGACAATAACCTCTTTGGGAGAACGTTCAAAACAGATCGGTGAAATTCTGATAGTCATTAAAGATATCGCAGACCAGACCAACCTGCTCGCTTTGAATGCAGCCATTGAAGCGGCCCGCGCCGGTGAACAAGGCAGGGGATTTGCCGTAGTCGCTGACGAGGTGAGAAAACTTGCGGAAAAAACTGCAAAAGCCACAACCGAAATCGGCGAGATGATCTCCGCTATTCAGAGTGAAACAGAGGCGGCGGTTGAGTCTATGGCGGGGAGCCTGAAGAGGGTCGAAGCAGGAGCTCAGTTTTCAATGCAGGCCGGCGAGTCTATACAGCAGATACTTAATAATGTTGACTCTCTTAAAGCGATGGTGGAACAGATTGCATCAGCCACTGAGGAGATGTCTACGGTTTCAGAGCATATAAGCCAGGACATAGAAAGCATTGCAAAGACCAGCGGTGAGACTACAGCAAACAGCGAGGAAATTGCGCATTCGTCTGAGGACCTGGCGCAACTTTCCAAAGACATGGAAGGACTGATAAGACAGTTCAAGCTGTGATCATTTTTAAGGAATGCAGGGTGCACCCGCGACTGCTGGCTTGGGATTGGATGATAATTGATTAAATTTTTTTAAGGTAGTAATATAAAATTATGATTAACCTTACAAATGCTGATTTTTTGCAGAATGCTGTAAACAACGCCTATGGCCAGCTATCGCAGCCACTTCAGAGCCTTGCCACTGGCAGTAAGGTGAGCGGTCCATCGGAAAACCCGTCCGACTATTTTCTTGCGCAGAGTCTCTTGACACAAATAAACGGCACCCATCAGGCGGAGACAAACGTTCAGGAAGGTACGGACATGGGTCAGACCGCCTCCGGAGGCATGTCGAATGCTCTTGGCGCGCTCCAGACGATGAATTCTCTCGCAGTACAGTCGGGTGACGGCACTCTTACTTCATCTGATCGGAACAATATCAACATGGAGTTTCAACAGATGGGCGCGGCGGTTAGTGACATAGCGCAGAATACGGAATTTAACGGGACCCAACTTCTTAACGGAAGTGCATCGTCGGTAAATATACAGTCCGGAAGCGGCGCAGGCAACAAGGTCAGCGTGCCGACAGGAAATATTACTCCCGGCAACCTGTCGCTGTCAGGCGCAAGCACGGTCACGCAAGCGCAGTCTGAGTCTGCAATCTCAACCGTACAGAACGCTATGCAGCAAGTTTCCTCTCAGCAGGCGAGCGCAGGCGCTGCCCAAGCTGGGCTTAGCTCCGCGGCTGCAAACCTTGCAAACAGCGCAGTTAATACGGCAAGCGCTCTTTCGCAGGTCAGCGATGCCGACTTTGCATCAGAGCTTACCAGCGCTGCCTCTGCCAAGGTGAAGCTGCAGGCATCGATTTATGCCCTTTCTACGGCTAATAAGGAAAAAGGTCAGATACTCAATCTTCTCGCTTAAGTTAGTATCATAGGTATAAACTGACAGGCTTCTGTCCATAGGCATAGTCTCTATTCAATCCCGCCTTCAACTAACTATGCTATTTTCAAGGCAACCTTTATTGATATTTATGGAGCGGGCGACGGGATTCGAACCCGCGACCTCCAGCTTGGGAAGCTGACACTCTACCACTGAGTTACACCCGCAAAAGAGCTGAATAAGTATGAAGTAAATAATATCATATGCAGTGACAACTGCACAATATTATTCGCCGGTGGACATAATAATTTTCGAACTTCAGGTCAGCAATAGTAATACACTAACGCAACCTTTATTACTCACGCATGATCGCGCCGTTACCGGCTGAGCTGACAAGTTTTGCATAACGGGAGAGGTAGCCATGTCTAATCTTAGGCTGAGGCTTCTTCCAGGCGGCGAGCCTGTCCTTCAGTTCTTTGTCTGAAATAAGGACTTCTATTTTCCTTTTCGCTATATCTATTCTCAACCTGTCGCCGTTCTTAACTGCAGCGATGGGGCCGCCTTCCATCGCTTCGGGTGAAATATGGCCGATACAAGGTCCGCGTGTGCCGCCTGAAAATCTACCGTCCGTAATAAGGGCCACCGATTCGCTCAACCCCATTCCGGCTATGGCCGATGTAGGGGAGAGCATTTCCCTCATGCCCGGACCGCCTTTCGGCCCCTCATATCTTATGACTACTACATCGCCGGCTTTTATATTGCCGTTCATGATGGCTTTCATTGCAGCTTCCTCAGAATCAAAGACACGCGCCGTGCCCTCGAATTTCATCATCTTCTTGCTCACTGCCGTCTGTTTAACCACTGCACCTTCAGGTGCCAGGTTACCCTTGAGGATCGCAATTCCGCCCTCTTTATGATAAGCCCGATCCACGGACCTGATGACTTCTTCATCCATTACTATTGCATCCCGCGCAATAGCGGTAATATCAAGCCCTGATACGGTAAGAGAAGGGTTTATCATGCCTTTGAGCCTTTTTAAAACAGCTGGAATACCGCCGGCATTGTGCAGGTCTTCCATATAATGGAGACCTCCGGGGATCATATTGGCAATATGAGGGGTCCTGCGGCTCAGGTGATCAAATATCTCAAGGGGCAGGTCCACACCGGCTTCATGGGCCATAGCCGGAATGTGCAGAGCAGTATTAGTCGAACCGCCCAATGCGAGGTCGACCATAATGGCATTTTCAAAGGCCTTGCGTGTCATTATTTTTCTGGGTGTTATGTTCTTTTTAACGAGAGAGACAATTCTCATGCCGCTCTCAAAGGCTATTCTCCTTTTTTGCGCAAGGACGGCAGGGGCGGTCGCGCAGCCCGGCAGGCTCATACCCAGCGACTCCGTTACACACGCCATAGTATTGGCAGTATACATGCCTTGGCAGGAGCCGGCCCCGGGACAGGCGCACATTTCCAGTGCCTGTAATTCATCCTCTTTTATCAGGCCCCTTTTGTATTTCCCGACTGCTTCAAAGGTATCGCTGGTGAGATTAAGCCTGCGGCCCCTGAAATTTCCTGACAGCATGGGACCTGCGGTTACGACAATGCTCGGAATATTCACCCTGGCGGCAGCCATGATCATGCCGGGAGTAATTTTGTCACAGTTAGTAAGAAGAACGAGGCCGTCAAGCTGATGCGCCTCGGCAACGGTTTCAACCATATCGGCAATCAACTCCCTTGATGCAAGAGAATAATGCATGCCTTTATGGCCCATGGCGATGCCGTCACAAATGCCCGGAATGCCGAAAAAGAAAGGATAGGCCCCGCCTGTATGGACACCCTTCTCTATAAAACGCTCGAGGTCCCGCATGCCTATATGTCCTGGAATTATATCGGTAAAACTGGTCGCCACCCCAATAAATGGCTTATTAATCTCGCTCTTTGGGATGCCTGTGGCGTAAAGAAGAGCCCTGTGCGGAAGCCTTTCGAGTCCTTTCTTGATTGTGTTACTTCTCATATACCCCCATTTCAGCGTTAGCAAGAAAGGGGACGGCCCTTTTAAAGCAGGAACGTCCCCTTTCTTAGAGATTTTTTAATTAATGCTGCTCTTGAAGTTTTTTACCAACTCCGCTATCTTGTCTTTCTTGGAAAGTTTCTCTTTTTTCAGCCGGTGCACCTCTACTTCTTCTTCAGCTGTGAGGTAGTGCTTCTTGTTGAACTCCGAAAGCATGCTATCCAGTTCACGATGCTCCTGGTAAAGCTTTCTGAATTCCTCATTATCCCTTTTTAAAGTTTCAATGATTTCCTCATCGCTCATCTAGCATCCTCCCTCGTAATTATTTGCTCAATTAAATTTTACAACAAACAGGTTGAAAATGGGTAGATAAGTCCTCCTTTATTTTCCTGTCGCGGGTGCGGTAAAAGGCTTGTTGAATTCAATAGGCCCTTTCGGCTTGACCCCTATAGGCTCTGTCAGTGATTTCTTCTGCTCCTGCCCTGGTGCTGACCTTGGTATGGTAGTCGTCACGACAGTGGTCGAGATAGTAGGCACTGTTGTAGTGGGCATAGTTGTGGTTACAGGCGCCGTTGTAGTAACTCCCGGAGCTGTAACAGCAGCTGGTTTTGGCTTCGCAACTTTGTCGTTTAGCAGGATTATGCTGATCCTGCGGTTTCTCGAATCAGTCGGATTGTTCTTATAAAGCAATTCCGTGTCGGCATAGCCGACGACCCGGGCAATCCTATCTGTGGGAATGCCATCGTTCTCAAGGCCCCGGCGGGCTGCTGTGGCCCTCTCGGTGGAAAGTTCCCAGTTGGTGTATTGTTGTTTCATTAGAGGTGATGAATCGGTATGTCCTTCCACCGCAATCTTGTTCGACATTTCTTTAATGTTGTCCACAACAAAACGCAATATTTCCTTTGCGCTCGGACTCAGCTCCGAACTGCCCGGACGAAACATGGGTTTGCCCTCGGTATCAACAAGCTGTATCCTGACGCCGCCTTCGACGGTATCTACCATAAGATGCTCTTTCAAATCCTGCAATTTTTCATCTATGGCTTTTTTCAGCTTAACTGAAAATTCTTCGTTAGATTGAGCGTCTGTGCCAGGAGCAACTTCCCTTGGGTTGCTCTTCGCCTCACCTCCCGGCTTCGCGAATATCTGGGACGAGGACTGCATAAACGATTTTCCGGATTGTTCAAATATAGAGTATTCTTTGAAATATTCCGACAGCGCAGCTCTCTTTTCAGGCGAAACCATTGCGAGAAGCCACATCAGAAGGAAAAAAGCCATCATCGCAGTGACAAAGTCGGCATAGGCAACCTTCCAGCTCCCGCCATGGGCGCCTTCATGACCCTTCTTTACCTTTTTTACTATTATTGTTTTGGATTTATCTGCCATAATCAGATGATAGCCGTCAGTAAACAGTTCATAGTCTGAACCCCTTCTGAGAAGAACCGGGATTTACGAGCTATTTTTTCAACTCTCTTATCTTTTCCTCGACTTCTACAAACGACGGCTTAACATTGCCGGGGATCACCCTTCTGGCGAATTCAACAGCAATTTGAGGGGCCGCTCCCCCCACAAAACCGACAAGGGCGATTTTTAAAACATTCAAATAATCCCTTTCCTCGGTCGCCGCAAACTCCAGATTTCTTGACATCGGACCGACAAAGCCATAGCACATCAAAACACCGAGAAATGTGCCCACCAGCGCTGAACCAATGCTGTGCCCGAGGATTTCCGGGGGTTCGCTTATCTTCCCCATGGTAAGAACAACTCCGAGGACCGCTGCAACAATTCCAAGGCCCGGCAAGCCGTCCGCAATCACTCCAATACTCTTCGATGGAATCATGGATTCTTCATGATGCGATTCAAGCTCAGTATCCAGCAGCGCTTCTAGCTCATGGGGTGCGATACTGGTGGTCATTACAGTCCTGAGAGTATCTGTGACCAAAGCAACGGCATGATGGTTCTTAAGGAACTTGGTATAATTGCTGAAAATCTTGCTTTCCGCCGGATTGTCTACATCCGCTTCTATCGATACAAGCCCCTCTTTCCTTATCTTGCTGAATATCTCACTCAAAAGCAGCAGCACTTCCATGTAATCACTCTTGGAATAAGCTTTACCCGTAAATATTTTTAAAACACCACCGATGACATTTTTGATGACTTTCATAGGCGACGCAATAACAAAGGCGCCGATAGCCGCACCAAATATTATCAGCATTTCAACTGGCTGGATGATTACACTAAGATTTCCTTTTTCTAATAAAAACCCTCCGACAACTGAAACCAAAACAATAGCCGCACCTATAATAGCAAACATATTGTGTCCTCTCGCATATCAGTGTATGAGCAAAAGAAAAATAGTCTTTCCCTCAATAAAGTCCTCAATCATCTATTTAACTACCTCCTTTGCTCTCTAAGAATTTCACGCTGCCTTCTGAAGACGTACTTGACGACTTCATCCCTGACATCCTCGTCCATGGCAACGAATTTTGTAGCAATCGAGTACACATTTTTAAGCAAGTCAAGTTTTACGACTTCGCCGTAGACAAAAAGAGCTACGGGCGGCATCATAGGCAACACCACCTTGATTTCCAGTATATTACCTAGAGCATACCTCTCTCTAGTGAGAAATCCAAGCCCCCCGCCGCTGACATTCACGCGAGTAACAGGAATCGTACTAAACCCTTCTCTCTGAAGTACAAGCATGTTGACTACGGTGTCGAGTTTTGCGTTCAGCAGCCTGATCCAGTCATTAAGGAGTTTGTCCTGAAGGTCAGGCAAATCCCGCGTCTCCATGGACGTGGCCTGCCCCGAGGTCCTGGACCTTATGGTTTCACGTTCCTCAGCCGGGACAACACGCATTACCTGCATAGGCAGGTAGGCGTCGACCCTCGAAAACTCTCTCATTTTTGAAAACTGTTCTTCCGCCATAGGAACCCCTCCAACATCAGGTTACGGTTAATGTTTCGTTTTAGACAGATAAAAACACAAAATATCTTAATCTCAATTCAACCTAAACCTCAACCTGTTTTTTTAATTCATTGGCCTATCACTATCTCAACCCGCCTGTTCTTCTGTCGTCCCTCCTCAGTTGCATTGCTTTCGAGAGGCCTGAATTCCGCGTATCCGGCAATAGCGAATTTGCCCGGGTCAAGGCCTTTTTCAATAAAATAATGAAGCATGCTTGCTGCCCTGGCAGTGGACAACTCCCAGTTGGACGCATATTTAGCGCTCGAAATCGGGACATTATCGGTGTGTCCCTCAATAGACACCTTTCCCTGAGCAGTCATAAGCAATTTGGAAATATTATCGAGCATCCCATGTATTTCCGGTTTTACATCTGCTGATCCGGAGCCAAAGAGGACCGCATCCGAAAAAGTAATTACGACTCCCCGCGGATCGTTCTTTACGCTTACGCCCGCTATATTTCCCGTCACTTTCCTGATGTCCTGCATAAGCGTCGATTTGGCAGAGTCCATCACAGCAATGGGCTTATCAATTATTTTAAAGGTCTGGTTCAGCGAGGCCGAATATTGCTCCATCTTTGCCTTGTCGACAGATGACAATGCATACAGTGCTGCAAAAAATGTGAACATAAGCGTGATAAAATCAGCATATGATATCAGCCATCGATCCAGGTTTTCGTGCTCATCGTCATCCCCGCGCCGAGATCTCATAACTTTTCACCGCCCGCTGTTTCACCGTTTGTTTTATCTCTTGCGCCTAACTCAAGAAGCGCAACGTCCGAATCTTCTTTAAGCTCTCTCATAATCTGCCAGAAATGCATTAAGGCGCGCCTTGAGAAAGTATGGGTTGACGCCGCTTTCAATGCCGAGAACGCCCTCGACAATCAGTTCTTTGATGAATATCTCTTCTTTCAGCCTGTTCTGGATTTTCTTGCCGAGCGGCAAGAAAATGAGGTTTGCGGAACCAACACCATATATCGTCGCAACAAAAGCTACTGCTATGCCGCCGCCTATTTTGGACGGCTCCGTAACATTCCTCATGACCTGAATAAGACCCAGCACAGCGCCCAATATACCAATCGTAGGCGCATACCCGCCGGCTGACTCAAAGACTTTAGAGGCCTTCTTGAAAGTATCCTCGTAAGTGTCGATTTCCTGGGTAAGTATCTCCTTTATCATTGCCGGAGGTATACCGTCGACCACGAGGTTTAACCCCTTGACAAGGAAAGCATTTTCGATAGTCTTAAGTTGAGGCTCCAGGGCCAGCAGGCCCATCTTTCTCGCCTTTACGAGAAGACCGAGTATGTCCTCGATGACTTCGGACGGAGCTGCGGACCGGCGGCCAAAGACCATGCCGAGTGCCTTGACGGCATTAAGCATATCCGTAAGTGAAAAGCTCAACAGGGTTGCTCCCAGCGTGCCGCCGAAAACTATAAGAGCGGCAGCAACCTGCAAAAGATGGGCCGGATTGCCGCCCTCAACCATGTTGCCGCCGACTATGGCACCTATACCCAGCAGAATACCTAAAACCGCAGCTATGTCCATTTTCTGATCTCTTACCTCTTTTCCTACGACTGGCGCAAAGTAATTATATATTATTTTAAAAAATATTAATATGCAACAAAAAACAGCAGAAAACATCTCTGCTGTAGCTATAAAAGTATTCAGTGAGAAGAATAAAACGTGTCAATTGGAAAAGATATTAATGATGATTCTCTTATTGTCCCGTGTTCCTTATCTGCACCCAGCCCCCGCGCAGATTTTTCAGCATATCGCTAATGCGGATCAGCTTATCGGCGTCATATTCGAGATTTGCCTTGACGAGCTCTACCATGATGAAGCTATACAGGTTGCGCAGGTTAACGGCCACTTCTCCGCCGGCCTCGAAATTCAGTGCCCCGTCAAGCTCCTGAACGATTGCCAATGCCTTGGCGATGTATTTGAGCTTTATCTGAAGGTTATTCATCTTAATCCCCGTGGCTGCTTTATCAAGAAACTCAATTGCGCCATCGTAGAGCATTATAACCAGATCGACAGGGTTTGTGGTGCCGGCGACCTTTTGTTGTGTGTATGAATTAAGTGCGTATGCTCTGTTTATCATTTATCCACCCGAATTGCTTTTCGTTATAAGATTCGTCTGCGTTGTAAGGAACTTGCTTATATTGGCGTAGCTAGCGACAACACTGGAGAGCTGCGTATATTGGGCCGTAAGTAGTGCTTGTTCAATATTAAGCTGAGCCTGAAGCTCGGTCTCGCGATTCTGGGCAGTCTTAACCTGGTTCTGCAAATCGTTACTCTCTGCCGGAATCCCGCTATTTACAGCGTTGCTAAGTATCGATCCCAATTGATGTGCAAAATTGTTAACCATGCTAGATATACTGGCCGCTTGAGAACCGGAACTGTATGCAGAACTGAGCGTGGATGAATTAAACGACATAACACCATTTTTATCTGTACTAATGCCTATGGAAGAAAGATAATTATTCATCGGGTTGCCGCTGCTCCCGTATGCTGTTGAAGGAACAGCTCCCAAGAACTGCTGGAGGGTAAGCAGTTGCGCATCGCCGCCCAGGACCGACTGCTGCTGAGCGCCATTGGCATCGGTGCCGGGTTCATAGAGTAAATTTATAGTACCCATAGCTGAGTTATACGCTGTAACAAAAGATGACAATTTGCTTGCCAGCGAGGTGCTGTCAGACGCGACAGTGACAGTTCCCTTTCCTGAAGCAAGAAGGTTTAACGTGACTCCGGGAACCGCAGTGGTGACGTTGTTGCTCGATGACGTAACCGGTACGCCCGCAACCGTTAATTGTGCATCAACCCCCGCGCTTGACTGCGTCAGATTGGAAAGTCCTGACGTCACGGCATTACTGACAGGATCAAAAGTTGCATGAGAGGCAAGGGCGGACAGGCCGAATTTATCTATATTACTGCCTACCTCTCCTATATACCCGGCAGCGGTTTTGAAGTCGTTGATGCTTTCATCGACCTTAACAGTAATTCCACTCGTCGCTCCCGTAGAATCGGAAGTAAGGCTAAGCGCGTACATGCCGTTAACAGCAGTGCCTGTGATGGTTGTTCCGGCATTTAGAGCAGAACTTTCCGTATTGGGGGCGGCTGGCGGATTGAAATTACCGTAAGTATCGGTAGTTTTATCAGGCATAAAACCCAATTGCTGCGGAGTCAGAGTAGTACTATTGTCTGCCCAATTAATCGTGGCACTATTGACGGCAGAACCATTTTTTATTGAAAAAACGCCTCCAGCAGAGTAGCTGACCGAGAAAGGGTTCGTATTGTCGAAAGCGGTTACTGCGGTATTCATGGCGTTTGTGATTGCCGTTGCCAGACCGGAACCGGAGTAATCACTCTTAGCGATAGTTGCCGTATAATTACTGCCTCCGTAATCGAAGTTTATTTGATTGTTGGTTGCACCAATGACAAAATCCGGGGCCTGCTGTATTACTGATGCAGTCACGCCAATTTTCTGATTATTGATGGCGGTTGCTATCCCTGCAAGGGAATTATTTGATGAATTAATAGTTATCTCACTTGTATTGGATCCCGCCTGGATCTTGAGGTATTGCGTGCCGCTTTCTGACAAATCCGCAACCGGCCCACTCTGGGAGCCGAAAGCGGTGGAATAGAGGCTCTGGGCGCTTGCAATATTTGAAACGTTTATGGAAGTAGAGCCTGCTGTCGCGCCGCTATTTGCAGTCGCCGTGAAATACGAGGGTTGAGAGGAAGTAGCGGACAGAGCGACAGTGGTATTTTGCAATGCCGAAACAGCAGTATTCAAAGATCCTACACTGGAAAGCAGAGATCCGAAGGCGCTTATTTTTAATTGATAACCGGATACATCGTTCTGCAAAGTGGTCAAAGGCTGGGAATTTACCAGCATGAGTTGGCTGACAATGGTATTTACATCAACGTTTGTAGACCCGCCCAGACCAAAAGACTGCAAAATACTTGATACATTTATCGGGCTCGCAGACGTTGACATATAACTTCCTCCTAACCAAACGTATGACTATTAACCGGTGATATTTATTATATCGGAGGATTCAGACTAATCTTTAATATCAAGAAGGCTGTAAACAATAGGCAATAGTCCACTTTCACCCTAGCTTGCCTAAGGGTGAAAGAGTCTATACAGACAGACGCCGCGAATGCTCAAAATACGAAACCGTCACGCTTTTACGTGGAACAGGCTCTCTGCCACTTGATTCAATGACTTCATCATACTCAAATACTCTTCCGGCGGGTACTGGGCCACTATCTTACCTTTATCATCCATAAAACGTACGACAACATTCTTATTATCGTCAAGGGCAATTACGCCCTTTCCGCCCACCAGTAGTGAATTTGAAGAAGCTTCAGCCACGCCGGCTTGCTGACTTGCATGCTTTACAGCCTGCCCGCCCGCCGCATTACCGGCCTGATCACGCGCATCCGGTCTGTTATTCGCCTGTTGATCCGTCTGGCCTTTTATATCAGGCACATTTTGTAATGTTGTGTCTATTCTCATGGTCTTTATCTTTCTCGTATTATATATCAGGTTACACTATCATGTGTCACCTGTAATACATTAATCCCTTCACTCTTCTGTTTTAATGTTTTTATTCAGGGCGGCCCCCCCGTTGTTCGGGAGGACCCGCCCTGTGCTTCATTTACTTATCTTGCTTCTTACTGCCTACCGCTTACTGTTTATTTCGGCAGCAGGGCAAGAACCTGTTGAGACAGTAAGTTCGCCTGAGCAAGAATCGAGATACCAGCCTGCTGAATGACCAGGGACCTTGTCAGGTTAGAGGTTTCTGCCGCATAGTCCGCATCCGTAATGGTGGATTTGGCCGATGTAAGGTTCTGAACCGCAGACGACAAACTGACTACCGTAGATGAGAATCTGTTCTGTACGGCGCCCAGCTGGCCGCGGATGGTACTGATCTGGTTAATGGCATTGTCAAGAACAGTGATAGCAGTGTTGGCTCCGCTGACAGTGCTGATGTTCAACCCGTTAACAGTCTCCAATGAGCTGGAGTTTGTCGAGTTGGCCGCTCCGCTGAACACTGAACTTGTGCCGCCCACCATGCTGCTTGCAGTACCGCTTACGCTGGAGGCGATATTAAATCCGCCGTTCGCGCTGAACGTCACCTGACCACCAACTGTGGTGGAAGCAGCGCCGCTATCCAGCGTATCTCCATAGTGCAGGGTAGTAGCATTACCATTAACTGCTGTAACATTACCGAAACTATCGATACTGTTTGTTACGCCTATGACCTGCATCGAAGCGTCGGTGCCTGAAATGTTGCCTGCGTTCGGCAATGAGCCGGCGCTGTTCGTGTAGTTGGATATAACAATATTGGCGCCGTCAGAGTTCGAAAGCAGAATCGCAGAGTTGTTGTTAGTCAACGTGGCAGCTACACCAGTGGTTGCTACGTTGTTGTTAATGGCCGAAGCCAGTGCTGTAAAATCCGCTGTTGAGCC
>JADFXI010000074.1 GCA_015233655.1 Nitrospirota bacterium
AGAACATCTTCACAACTGTAAAGCAGCCTTTATAGAGGATGTCGCAGTAAGTGCTCTGAAACGGTCTGGGAAGGGACTGTACATGTTTTTAAGAGGCCAATAAGTGCTATGCATGGTCGTCACCGATTGATGGAAGCACAAAGCGTCGTTACTATGCTGTGCTTCATGTCCAGCCTGTGGATTCACATGAAAAAGCTGTAGGAGCCTCTATTGTAAAGGATCGTAAGAGACAGTAAATGGAGGTTACACATGAAAGTAAAATGCCTAAACGGTCATGAAGTTGCAGTTTCAAAATGTCAAAAATCTGGTTGTAGTAACTATCTTGTCGATTCTGAGAGGAATATATGTTCTGATTGTTTCCATGCTAAGTCAAGCATTTCTCCTCAAGAGCGTTTAAGTAAGCGTAAAGTTGAAACCGTATGCCCTATTTGTCATGAAGAATTACCTTTCCCAAATTAGGACACTACCCGTATGTAAGCTGGCAGGTAATAACCTTCCTGAAAATGATACAATAACTGGTACATGGGAAAAATAATTGTAATCGCCAACCAGAAAGGCGGCGTCGGCAAAACTACCACTACCGTCAACCTGTCAGCCTCTCTCGCACTTGCAGAAAAAGACATTCTGGTCATCGACACTGACCCGCAAGGCAACCTGACAAGCGGACTTGGCGTGAACCGCGACGAGGTCCGGAAGAGCCTCTATGATGTCTATTCCGGAAGGGCTTCGCTTGAGGAGTCCATTATCGCGACTGTCCTGCCGCATCTCTTTATTGTTCCTTCCACAATAGACCTTCTCGGCGCCGAGGTTGAACTGGTGCAAAAAGAGGGACGCGAAAGAATCCTGTCGAATGAACTTGAAAAAATAAGGGATAAATACCGCTATATCTTTATCGACTGCCCCCCCTCTCTCGGCATTCTGACACTCAACGGTCTCGTTGCCGCTGATTCCGTGCTCGTTCCGGTACAGTGCGAGTATTATTCCCTGGAAGGACTCGGCTTGCTCTCAAGGACCCTGAAGCTCATACGCGGTTCTTTCAACCCTTCCCTTGATATAGAGGGGATTCTTCTCACAATGTTTGATTCCAGGAATACGCTTTCACACCAGGTTGCCGAGGAGGTCAGGAAATTCTTTAACGAAAAGGTGTACAAGACCTATATACCAAGGAACGTGGCACTGAGCGAAGCGCCGAGCCACGGGAGGCCGGCGATTCTCTATGATGCGCGGTCAAAAGGCGCCCAGAGCTATCTATTACTGGCAAAGGAGATGTTGAATGAAAACGGCTTTAGGCAAGGGGCTTGAGGCTCTCCTCCCTGAAAAGGGCGATGAAGTAATCAGGATCGACATTGAGAAAATTCTGCCAAATGAGTACCAGCCGCGAAAGGTGTTCAGGGACGATGCGCTTAAAGACCTTTCGATTTCGATAAAGGAAAAAGGGGTGCTCCAGCCGGTCCTCGTATCACGGGTGGGGGACGGCACTTTCAGACTTATTGCCGGAGAGCGGAGATGGCGGGCAGCTCACATGGCCGGCCTCAGAAAGATCCCGGCCCTCGTAAAAGATGTGTCTTCCCAGGACTCGATCGAAATGGCCCTGATAGAAAATATCCAGCGGGAAGAGCTTAACCCCATCGAGACCGCAGAGGCCCTGAACCGGCTTTCGACAGATTTCAGCCTTACACAGGAAGCTCTTTCTCAGCGCGTAGGCAAAGACCGGGCCACCGTTGCCAATTATTTGCGTATCCTGAAGTTGCCTGATGAGATAAAGGCCCTCGTTAACGACACCAGCCTGTCTTTGGGGCATGCTAAAGCGCTGTTGACTGTAGAGGGTCGTCAAAAGCAAATAGCAGCTGCGCGGGAAATCATAAAGAACGGATTGAGCGTCAGAGGGGCCGAGGCCCTCTGCAAGAAATTGTCAGGCGCATCCCAGCCTAAGACAAAGAAAAACCAGGACAAACTCCCGGAAGTCGCGGAACTCGAAAGCAAGCTTGCAATCTCATTAGGAACAAAGGTGAAGATCCATCACAAAGACAAGAGAGGGAACATAGAGATTGAGTACTATTCCCTCGATGAGCTGGACAGGTTGCTCGAAATATTAATGCGCTAGTGCTTCGTTGTTCTGTCCTGCTTGTAACGTCCTTTTTATTAATTAATTCTTACCGCTTATACCTCCTACTGGTGATAGCTGCCTTAACTGTCCTTAAAAGAGCATTTATAATGCCAACGATAATCACATCGCTGAAGAGGCCCCCTCACTTCAGGGCCTCTTCAGCGATGTTTCTTCAAATCCCGGTTGAACTAAGCAGCTGCCTTCACGCCATCGCAGCAGTCGTCGCCAAGGATCGTCCTTAAATCTTCCTCGGGCGTGCTCGCTATCGGCTTTATGTCGAAATTCTTTACTAGGACATCAAGCACATTCGGTGTGATAAACGCAGGCAGCGTGGGACCGAGGCGGATGCCCTTTAGGCCCAGATGCAAGAGGGTCAAGAGAATGGCCACGGCCTTCTGTTCATACCATGACAGGACAAGAGAGAGAGGCAGTTCGTTCACCCCGACATTAAAGGCCTTGGATAACGCCAGCGCAATCTTGACTGCAGAGTAAGCGTCATTGCACTGGCCTATGTCCAACAGCCTCGGGATGCCGCCTATGTCGCCCAGGTCCTTGTCAAAGAAGCGGAACTTGCCGCAGGCAAGGGTCAGGACAATTGTGTCCTTCGGCGCCTTTTCGACAAATTCCGTATAGTAGTTTCTGCCTGGCTTTGCTCCGTCGCAACCTCCCACGAGGAAGAAGTGTCGAATATCTCCGGACTTGACGGCCTCTACCACTTTATCCGCAACACCCAAGACCGCGTTTCTCGCAAATCCGGTCATAACCTCTTTGCCCGGCGCATCTTCGGCAAATCCGGGGAGAGAAAGGGCCGTCTCTATAACAGAAGTAAAATTGCCGTCGGATATATGAGTTATATCGGGCCAGCCCACAAGTCCGCAGGTAAAGATGTTTGCCTTGTATGAATCGAGAGGTTTTTGGAGGCAGTTGGTGGTCATAAGGATAGCGCCCGGAAAATGGGCAAACTCCTTGTGCTGGTTCTGCCATGCAGTACCGAAGTGGCCGTAGAAGTGGGGGTATTTCTTTAGTTCCGGATACCCGTGCGCCGGCAGCATTTCACCGTGGGTGTATATGTTTATCCCCTTGCCCTCGGTCTGCTTCAGAAGCCCGAAGAGGTCTTTGAGGTCATGGCCTGAAATCAGGATAGCCTTGCCCTTCTTGTGGCCCAGCGGCACCTTTGTAGGGACGGGATTGCCGTAAGTCCCGGTATTCGCCGCATCCAGGAGTTCCATTGCCCTGAGATTGATTTCTCCGCATTTCAGCACAAGCCCTATCCAGTCGTTGATGTTGAGTTCGGTCTTTGTCATGGCTGCAAGCGCTTCACTCATAAATGCATAGACTACTTCGTCGCTTTTCCCAAGTATCTGAGCATGATCAGCATATGCGGCCACACCTTTTAAGCCGAAGAGCAGAATGTCCTGAAGCGACTGTATGTCCGGGCTGATCGCAACATCAGGCACCTTTTCGACAACCTTTCTGCCCTGCTTTACCAACTCATCGATCGAATACGCAGGGACATACGATGTGCTGCCATGCGTGAAATATGTTTCGCCGCCTGCAGCCTTGACCCTCTTCTTTAGGACCTCGCGAAGAGTAGCGCACCGATGGATAAGCCGTTCGAAAGACTTGGGGTCGAAATTGACGTTCGTGAGCGTAGAAAAAAGCCCTTTGGTTATAAATATGTTTACGTCAGGCTCCACTACTCCTACCCTTCTTCCTTCAACAGCCTGCAACGAAAGACCTTTCATCGCATAGATCAAAAGGTCCTGCAATGCCGACAACTCGGGGTCCTTGCCGCAAACTCCCATCTTGGTGCATCCCTTTCCCTGCGCAGATTGCTCACACTGATAACAAAACATAAATACCTCCTGAAGTTTATTTTTCAGGCCCGAAATTTCATGTACCCTCTATGGCGCACTTAATTTAAGGCTTTAGATAAGTTTATAACTATAAGTTTAAAGTTGGTATGATGCAGGTCATATTGACAGCAGGCAATTAGTATATTCTTAGGACAATTATTGATATACTTACATATCTATGAGCTATTTTTTAGAGGGCAAATAAATGAAAGAAACGACATCTCCTGTTGATTTTCGCAAGCAATTGGCGATAAGCGTGTTGTTGATCAATCTTTTCGTAATTGTCATGGGCGGCCTTTCAGTCTTCCACAACCGTATTGATCATGAGCAACAAGCCACTGTTACGACCCAAAACCTGTCGAGGGTCCTCGATGAATATATTAATGGTGTCATCACCAGTATAAACTTGGCACTGCTGACTGTGGTGGACGAAGCCGAGCGACAACTCGCCTCGGGCGGTATCAATAAACAAAGCATGAATGCATTCATCACCCGACAGTACAAACGTTTGCCTTATCTTGAGGGCCTGAGGATGTTTAATGAAAAAGGTGACGTTTTATATGGAACAGGTCTGGTACCGGGCCAGTTGATAAACGGTTCCGACCGTGATTACTTTGTCCATCCGCGCAATGATCCGACAGGCGCAATTTTCATATCCAAGCCATACGTCGGTCGTATTTCAGGCAAATGGGCAATAGCCTTTGCCCGCCGTTTTAATCACCCTGGCGGTTCATTTGCCGGAGTAGTGTTCGGGACCGTTCCCCTCGCACATTTTCCCGAAATATTCTCGATAATAAATGTCGGCAAACACGGCACTATCTCGTTGTTCGACGGTGAACTAAGTGTCATAGCCCGCCATCCGGAACCTCGTGGGCCCGGCAGTACCGTCGGCATAAAGTTTAAATCATCCGAGATCCGGGAATTGTTCAAGAAGAAGCAAGCCTCGGCAACGTATAAGGTCCATGCCACGATTGACGGCATCGAGCGAATATATTCATATCGCAAGATTTCCGACTATCCCATTTACGTGCAAGTCGGGTTGGCCAAAGACGACTATCTGGCCGAGTGGAGGAACGAAACTGTCAAGATGGTTGCCTTGGTCGCGCTTTTTGTCCTTGTCATGCTCTGTTTGTCATGGTTGCTCTACAGGTACATCACGGAGCACAAGCTGGCAGAGGAAAAAATTAAGGGCCTTAATCGGGACCTTGAAAGGCGTATCAGCGAACGCACGGCGGAACACAAAGCCGTCAATAAAGAGTTACAGGCTGAAATAGTTGAGCGCAAGAATGCAGAGGAGAAACTGCTCGAAATCACACAGCGTTTTCAGCTTGCCACAGCCTCCGCACGCTTAGGTATCTGGGACTGGAATGTTATCACGAATGAAATGGTCTGGGATGATCGCATGCTTGAACTCTATGGCCATACCAGGGAAAGTTTCCCAGGGGGAGTAGAGGCCTGGGAGAGAGGGCTTCATCCGGATGACCACGACAGGACATGGGAGGAGTGCCAGGCGTCCTTACGCGGCGAGCGGGAATGGGACACAGAGTTTCGGGTGCTTCACCCTGACGGGACGGTTAAACATATAAAGGCAAACGGCATTGTAATAAGAAATTCCGAGGGTGCGGCCGCGCGTATGCTTGGGATAAATCAGGACATATCGGAACGCAAGGTGGCGGAAGAAACCCTGAGATTACATTCCGAGATCACGAAGAACATGTCTGAGGGGGTCCAACTTGTTCGTCTCAGCGATGGCTTGATTGTCTATACTAATCCAAAATTTGAGAAGATATTCGGCTACGACACCGGTGAAATGATTGGGAGACATGTATCTATCCTCAATGCCCCTACTTATAAGAAACCTGAAGATACAGCCAGTGAAATCATTGAAGTCCTGCTCGGCACCGGCGAATGGCGCGGCGAAGTTAATAACATTAGAAAAGACGGCACTCTTTTTTGGACTTACGCAAGCTGTTCCCTGCTCGATCATTCCGAGTATGGCCGGGTGCTTATCTCAGTGCAGGCCGATATCACCGACCGCAAGAAAGCAGAGGAAAAACTTGCCAGGGCTTATGGAGAACTTGAGAGGCGCGTACAGGAGCGCACGGAAGAGTTGCAGAATGCGACGGAATTCTTGTTAAGAAGCGAGAAACTGCTGAATGAGACGCAGCTGATTACAAAAGTGGGTGGATGGGAATATGACGTGGCAAGCAGGAAGCTCTACTGGACAAAGGAAGTTTACAATATATATCAAGTGCCTCTGGATTACGACCAAAATGATCTGGTGCAAACCCTGGGCTTCTACGACGATGCGCATATGGCCATCTTAAAAAACGCCTTTGAACGGGCAGTTTCAGATGGCGAGCCTTATGACCTGGAACTCCCTTTGAAAACCGGAGAGAACCATCATATATGGGTACGCACAACGGGTCATGTGGAGAAACAGGACAATAGGGTCGTCAGAGTTTACGGCAACTTTATGGACATCACCGAACGCAGGAACGCGGAGGAAAACCTTGCTGCCAGTGAAAGAGAGTTCCGCCTTCTGGCCGAGGCCATGCCTCAAATTGTCTGGATCACCCGGGCGGACGGCTGGAACATTTATTTCAACCACCAATGGGTGGATTACACAGGACTCACACTGGAAGAAGGCTACGGTCATGGCTGGAACAAACCTTTTCACCCTGATGACCAGAAGCGGGCCTGGGATGCCTGGCAGAACGCAGTAACAAACAACGGCACCTATTCACTCGAATGCCGCATGCGGCGGGCGGACGGTGTGTATCTGTGGTGGTTGATTCGCGGCGTGCCTGTATTTAACGAGCAGGGAAAAATAACGAAGTGGTTTGGCACTTGCACCAATATCCAGGACATCAAACAGACAGAGGAACAGCTGAAACAATCCCTGAAAGAAAAGGAGACCCTACTAAGGGAAATCCATCACCGGGTGAAGAACAATATGGCTGTAGTCTCAAGCCTTCTTAGTTTGCAGGCCGGCGCTATAAAAGACCCTACCGTAAAACGCCTTCTTGAAGAAAGTCAGCAGCGGGTCAAATCAATGGCGCTGGTACACGAGAAACTATACGGCACAAAGGATTTGACATCCATTAACTTTAAAGACTACATTAATTCATTGATACAGGCCATTGTCACTCTGTACCATATAAATCCCAGTCTGATAACCACCGAAATCAACATAGAGGACATTGAACTTGATCTGGAGTCGGCCGTCCCTTGCGGACTGATAATTAACGAACTCCTTACGAATGCCTTTAAGTATGCATTCCCTGACAATAGAAGCGGAGAATTGTGCGTTAATTTTGCAAAGAGTGATAACACGTACAGACTGACAATCAAGGACAACGGCGTAGGCCTGCCTGAAGGATTTGACTTTAAAACAACAAGCAGCCTGGGACTGAAGATCGTAAATGTTTTGACCAAACAACTACGGGGTACCCTGCAAATCACATCTGACAAGGGGACTGAGGCTGCTGTTACATTTACGACAAACAATAGGGAATAGCGATGAGAAACAGAAAAATAGTGATTGTTGAAGATGAAGGTTTGCTGGCCCTTCAGATAGAAAATGAACTTCTGCAAAATGGTCACTCGGTCGCTGCAATATATGCCTCCGGAGAAGAGGCACTTAAAAGAATAGAAGCGGAAAAACCTGATTTAGTGCTCATGGACATTAAGCTTCAGGGAAAGTTGGACGGCATTGATACTGCCGAACAAATACAAAAGAAGTATGACGTTCCAATCATCTATATGACGGCGCATTCTGAGGAAGGCACTATCGAAAGGGCGAAGGTGACGGGGCCTTATGGGTATCTGTTAAAGCCGGTAATCGCTAAAGAACTCCACATAGCCGTGGAAATTGCCATATACAAGCACAAAATAGACAAAGAGAAGGAACAGCTGACCAACGACCTTCGGAATGCTTTGGACAAGGTCAAGCTGTTGAGCGGTATGCTTCCGATTTGCGCGTCTTGCAAGAAGATACGAAACGACCAGGGATATTGGGAACAGGTAGAGGTGTTTATAAGAGACCATTCTGAAGCAGAGTTCAGCCATGGTATCTGCCCTGAATGCGTCAAGAAACTGTATCCGGATTATTCCGACAAAATTTTAAGAAAAAAAGATGGTTAAGGGAGACATCACGGGGACAATCGTCTGTCGTCGCCAGGACGCCTACGGGGAAATCATTGTAGCGGACGATGGGAATGTGCGGTCTCTCTATTTCGGCGAAGGAATGCTCCAGAGCAGCATAAGGCTGGACTGGCCGAATATGCTTTTCGAAGAATACAGCCGGGCGATGATGGTTGCGCTGCTGTTCATGAACGAGCCCGGGTCGGTCCTCCTGGTCGGCCTTGGAGGCTGCTCGCTGGTTAATTTCCTTTTAGATGCGTTCCCTCGCTGCTCTCTTGATATCGTTGAGATCAGGCAGGAGGTCATTGACCTGGCGTGCAGATTTTTCCTCTTGCCTAGAGAACGTCGGCACATGAGAATAATCCACGCCCCTGGCCAGGACTTCGTCTGCCGCCGTGATGGACCTGGAGGCTACGACTTGATCCTGGTGGATGCGTTCGACGAAGGCGGCCCTGCTGCTGCCCTCCTGAATAAGGACTTTATCGCGGCATGCCGCGCCAGGCTGAACGCAAACGGCATTTTCGCCATGAATGTATGGAACCGCCCCAGTGACAACTTCTCCGGCCTGTATGCCTCGGTCCAGGAGGTCTTCGAGGGCCATACGCTGAAGCTCCCCCTCGGTGAGGCATACCAGAACGCCATTATTTTCGGTCTCAGCGATCCCCGGACAAACCTGGCCCGTCCCGAATACCGGCGGGTGGCCGAAAGGCTGCAACAAGCATATGGGATCAATTTCCCGAGGTATCTGAGATACCTCTATTGGCAGAACCGGGGTGAGCAGTAAGGACCTATCGTCACCATTTAAGAGAGGAGAATAAATAATGAAAATTTCAGTCTTGGGATTAGGCATTATCGGAAGCGCCTGGGCGAGAAATCTGATCTCTGACGGCCATGCTGTGCGATGCTGGAACCGTACGCCCAAAGATTTTCCAAACTTTCATGCATCCATTCAGGAAGCGGTCGAAGGAGCAGAGGTGATTTTTATAGTTGTTTCCGACCCTCCTGCCGTGCAGTCTGTTCTGGACAAGATCAAGCCCATGCTCGGCAGCGGAGTATTGGTGATCCAATCGAGCACGATTTCGGCCAAATGGACGCTGCTCTTTGCCGAACAGGTGCAGAGTACTGGTGCATTGTTTTTGGAAGCACCCTTCACAGGAAGCAAACTTGCGGCAGAGAAGCGGCAAACCGTTTATTACCTGGGCGGGGAACCGGCAGTCGTCGAAAAGGCGCGCCCAATCCTCGAACCCTTGTCCGGCGCGATCATCCATATCGGGCCTCTAGGTTCCGCCTCTTCGCTGAAGCTTGCGATGAATTTGAACATTGCCGGCGTCACTCACGCTTTGTGCGAGAGCCTGGCGCTCTGCCGGGCAGCGGGAATCCCGGATGAAGTCTATTTCAATGCGCTGGCGCGAAATGTTTCGCGCTCTGGAGTTTCTGACCTTAAAGAAGGCAAGCTGCGCCAACGCGATTACGCCCCGCAGTTTTCACTCAAGAATATGGAGAAAGACCTTCGCCTGGCATTGGACACAGCTGCCGATCTCTCAGTGTCACTCGAACTGACGGAACGTCTCAAGAAAATCTACGATCAGGGAATGTCCGCAGGCTGGGCGGACGATGACTTCATCGTACTCATGCGGCTCCTGGATAAAAAGACCGGAGAACATGGATGACCAATTTTCGTCACTCGCACGCTTTGCCTATTAAAACACAACTCTTGGAATGAATAAGAATATTTCTTGAGACACTCCCCATTATTTTCTTGATCCCCCTTAGCCCCCTGCAGCCCATGGCTATTACGTCAGCGCCGATTGTCTCTGCTGTACTCAATATTTCTGCCGACGGGTCTCCGACCTTTGACAGTATGTGTACTTTTTTAAATCTTCTGTTGAAATGTTCAGCGGCCTGTTCGGTAATCCTTTCGGATTTTGCAAATTCCATTTCACTGGTTGCAGTCATGAATTCCTTTGTCCTTTCATCTGCCTCCATAGCAAACCTTACAGGTATATCGAGGACGTTGGACCATATTACGTGCAATATAGTTACTTCCGTATCATCAGGAAATGGGATTTCAGACAAGAACTCTCCGGTTGCATATGAATGATCTGAGCCGTCAGCGGCGAAAAGAACCCTCATCGTATCAGATGCCGTATTGACCCGCGGCTTCACCACAAGAACCGGTTTGGGAGAATCGTTGGCAACAGACCTTGTAACGCTGCCGACAAAAAAAGATTCTGCGCCCTTTATTCCCCTCGCTCCCAGGACAATCATGTCTTCATCCGAATTTACGGCCGCATCAATAATACATTTTTCAGGCGCGCCCTCCTGGATCGCAACGCCGATGTTTGCAGCAAGCGGTTTAAGGATCTTCACAATAGAATCTAGTACCCGTGGCGCAAGCTCTTTTTTCAAGTCTTTGAGAGTGCTCAAATAGAATTCCTCATCATATCGAAAAGGGATCCAGTATAAAGCGTGAAAAACAGTGATATTGTCATCACGAGACCATCGGAAACGCCTCAGGAACCTCGCTGCCAGTTCCGAGTATTCAGAGCCGTCTGTAGCAAGCAGTATGTTCATTAATAAAGCTATAGCAGATTAAAAAAGAAGAGTCAAATAATGTTCCTGACAAATTAGCGTGCCTTACTCTCTGCCCTGCCGCCCGGCAACTTCTTCGATATCATGTCCGCTGCTTCTTCCTGGGTAATATGACTGCAGTCAATAGTCCACTCCGCATACTTCTCATAGAGAATTTGGCGCTCGTTATACAAATCACGGAATGTTTGGTCCTCTGTTTTTGCAATGCCCCTTGTATCGAAATTATGTATCCTCTTAAGGATTGTCTCAAAATCGACGGACAGAAATACTATGTTTGAAATGTCCCTGAGATGTGACATAGCTCTAGGGCTATAGACCGCGCTGCCGCCGGTTGCGATGACATGATTTTCAACATTAATTCCCAGGATTTCCTCTTCTTCAATTTTTCGCAAGGCCAAATATCCGCTCTCATCGATTATTTCCTGAAGAGATTTTTTACGGTTGATCTGAATCAGGACGTCCGTGTCCAGAAAACCGCGCGACAGGTATTTTGCCAGAATTATTCCAGTGGTACTCTTGCCGGCGCCCGGCATCCCTATAAGGGTCACATTAGATTTCATGCCTGCAAGGTCAGGCGCTTCAGAAAGTCCTCGACAGCCCCTGCCCAGACCTCATAACCCTTGCCGCTTATGTGAACGCCGTCATCGAGCAGGCACTCTCTTCTAAGCCCTGATCCCGCCCTGACAAAAAGATTGTAAAGGTCGATATATTCCGCGCCAAACTCGTTCGCAATCAGCCTTAGCGATGCGTTCAATTCCTCAATAATGCCGTTATCGACCCATGGAAGCGTTACAGGCAAAATGCTCTGTATTACCATTCGTGATTTAGTGAAAGCAGCGGCGATTGCTCCGACCGCCTGCCTGTAAGCCGGAAGTATGTCGTTGTCTTCCATAGCTATATTGTTAATGCCGGTCATGAGAAAAATAAGGTCCGGCTCCCGGCCCGCACTGCGCAGAGTGCGGAGCATTATATCCACGCGGCCTGTCAGCCCTTCTACGGTCTCGCCGGCGAGCCCGAAATTAAACACCTCGTAACCAGGGAACCGCTTCTGCCAATCAAAAAATTCGGTAAGCGAATCGCCCATGAATACAAGAGTTCGTTTAATGTCCATGCTGTTATTCTGCGCTGTCTGCACCCCTTGATTCAGCTATTATGCGTTCTACGTCGTTCTTGTCCAGGACCTCTTCCGCGATAAGGCCTTCTGCAAGACGGTCAAGGGCATGCCTGTTATTCCTTAAAACCTCATCGGCCTTTGCTTCCGCTGCAACCATCAATTTCCGTATCTCATCATCCATCAGCCAGGCCATGTGCTCGCTGTAACGCCTGGGTTGTGCAAGCTCCCTTCCGAGAAAGGGGTGCTCTTCCCCTCTGCCAAGAGATACCGGCCCCACCTTGTCGCTCATTCCCCACTGCGCCACCATCTTTTCGGCAAGCGCTGTGGCTTCTTTGAGATCACTCTGCGCTCCGCTGCTGGTGTCGTTGAAAGCTATCCGCTCCGCTACCATGCCGGCCACTGCCACGCTCAGCCTGTTCTTCAGATACGCTTTGGGATAATAGTGCCTGTCCTCCTCAGGAAGAAGCTGCGTAACTCCCATAGCCATGCCTCTCGGAATAATGCTGACTTTGTGAATAGGGTCGGTAAAGGGGAGTTCCCAGGCAACCAGCGCATGTCCGGCCTCATGGTATGCGGTTATACGCTTTTCCAGGTCACTGATGGTCTCGCCTCTTACTGCTCCCATCAGCAGTATGTCTCTCGCCTCTTCAAAGTCACTCATGTTAATCAGGTCATGGTCTTTTCTAATAGCGATCAGGGCCGCCTCATTGGCAAGATTCTCCAAATCAGCACCTGTCATACCAGGGGTGCCCCTGGCAACACTATCAAGGTCCACATCCTCGGCCAGTGATTTGCCCCTCACATGCACGTCGAGAATACCCCTTCGCTCCTTTAATCCCGGCCTGTCAATCATTATGTGGCGGTCAAACCTGCCTGGCCTGAGCAGTGCAGGGTCAAGGACATCGGGCCTGTTGGTCGCAGCAATAACAATTACTTCCTCATGAGACTCGAACCCGTCCATCTCGCTCAGCAGCTGATTCAGCGTCTGCTCTCTCTCATCGTGCCCCCCTCCAAAACCGGTCCCCCGGGTGCGGCCGACTGCATCTATCTCGTCGATAAAAATAATGCTGGGCTGCGTCTCTTTTGCCTTCTTGAACATGTCCCTGACACGGGCAGCTCCCACGCCGACAAACATTTCTATAAACTCCGAAGCGCTGATGCTGTAAAAGGGAACGCCTGCTTCACCCGCAACAGCGCGTGCCAGAAGTGTCTTGCCTGTGCCGGGATATCCTGCCAGCAGCACCCCCTTGGGGATCTTTGCTCCAAGCTTTTTATATTTACCAGGGTCTTTCAGAAACTCTACGGTTTCCTGCAGTTCCTGCTTGACAGTATCCATTCCGGCAACGTCTTTAAAAGTAACGCTCGGTTTTTTCACGTCGTAGAGTTTCGCCTTGCTGGCGCCGAAACTAAAAAGACCGCCCGGCCCGCCTTGAAGCTGCTGGCTGCGCCTGAAAAGAAGCACCCAAAAACCGATTATCAGCGCGAGAGGCAGAAGCCCTATGAGCAGTTGGCCCCAAAATGACGCCTTCTCCTGCGGACTGATGTTTATGGCAACTTGCTTCTCCCGGAGCTTCGCGAGAAGCCAATCTCCCTGGAAAGATGGCAATGAAGTCTGAAAATACCTGACCTGGGCGCTCTTCTTCTCGCCCTGGACCAAAATGGGGACCTCTTTATTGAATTCCCCTGTCACCTGAAGTCCGCTTATGTTGACCGCGCGTATGTTTCCGGCGTCGAGCTGTTCCATAAACTGGCTGTAATTGACAGGATAGCGAAGCTGTTCCTCAGGCCCCATGAGTTTTCCCCATAAGAAAATTAAGATTATAGAAAATATGAAAAAAACCGCTATTCTAAATTGAGGGCTTTTGAGTTTTGCAGGCAGGCTTTCTTTACCGGTAGATGTTTCAGGCATGGACAGGCCCTGTTAATGAAACAGAGAACGTTTTTCTTTTAGCGAGGCCTCTATGAATCCCTTAAACAGCGGGTGCGGCTCGATAGGCTTGGATTTGAATTCCGGATGGAACTGACACGCCACAAACCACGGATGGTCCCTCAACTCTACGATTTCAACTAGTTCTCCGTCCGGAGAGGTCCCGCTTATTATAAGCCCTTTGTCGCAAAGGAATTCACGATAGTCATTGTTGAATTCGTACCGGTGGCGGTGGCGTTCCGAGATTTCCTTCTTTCCATATGCATTGAAGGCATGTGTCCCTTCTTTGAGCACGCATGGATAAGCGCCCAGCCTCATGGTCCCGCCTAGTTGAGAATCTTTGGAACGCTCCTCTACTTTGCCTGTCCTGTGGTTAAACCATTTGCCCATAAGATAAATGACCGGGTCTTTTATGGACAGGTCGAATTCAGTGCTGTTTGCCTTAAGCCCGCATACGCTGCGGCTGAATTCTATAACAGCGGTCTGCATGCCGAGGCAGATGCCGAAATAAGGGACTTTTTTCTCCCTGGCATACTTTATTGCAGCAATCTTGCCCTCGATGCCCCGAGAGCCGAAACCTCCGGGGACGAGAATGCCGTCCACTTCGGAAAGAAACTCCTCAGCACCCTTTCTCTCTATCTCCTCGGAATCGACAAAGAGCAGGTTCACCCGGGAATTATTGGCTATGCCGCCATGCAGCAGTGCTTCAGCAAGGCTTTTGTAAGCGTCTTTCAGCTCCACATACTTTCCGGCTATGGCGATTGTCGTATCAAAGGCCGGCTGCTTTATTCTCCGTGCGACTTCAGACCAGATAGAAAGATCAGGCTCTATCTCTTTCCCCAGGAGTTTCTTGTCGAGCAGCTTGCTCATCCCCTCGCTCTGAAAACAGAGAGGCACCTCATAAACGGTCTCAACATCGACTGCCGCAATAACGGCATCAGGGTCGACGTTGCTGTGGAGGGCAATCTTCCTCTTCACATCAGGCGAGAGTGTTCTGTCAGCCCTGCATATAAGTATATCAGGCTGAATACCGATGGCCCTCAATTCTTTTACGCTGTGCTGCGTGGGCTTGCTCTTCAGTTCCCCTGCTGCAGCTATGTAAGGCACGAGTGTCAAATGGGCATACAAGACATTCTCCCTGCCGACATCGTACCTGAACTGTCTTATTGCCTCAAGAAAAGGAAGGCTTTCGATGTCTCCGACCGTGCCGCCGATCTCTACAATAACGACGTCGTACTCAGGCGTGGCTACCGCCTTTATGGCGTTCCTGATTTCGTCCGTGATATGAGGCACCACCTGCACTGTGTCGCCCAGGTAGTCGCCTCTTCGTTCTTTTGTTATAACGTTGAAATATATCTTTCC
>JADFXI010000075.1:0-8713 GCA_015233655.1 Nitrospirota bacterium
TGAAATGGCTTGGAGTGGAAATCAATGCAAAAACAGCACCTAAACTGCCCCAAGGAAACATTGCCATAGTGCCAAATGCAACTGAAGGTTCGGAAAACTCACAACCGCTAAATATCGAAGAAGTTGTCAAAGATTTTGGCGGCGACAAAAATATGGTCCTCCGTATTATTTGTGAGTTTATAGATACCATAAACGCTCAGGTAACAAAAATGCGGGATGCTATTGATAAGGGAGAATTTGATACAGTGAGGAAAGAGGCACATTCAATCAAGGGAGGATCGGCAAACATCAATGCCATGGATCTCTCTCGTGTCGCATCAGAACTAGAGCAAGCTGCTTTATCTGAGGCTTCATTATGCAGTGATTTATTGTCTAGATTATCTATCGAAACAGAAAGGTTGAATGTTTATATTACTGGATTGAAAAAAACGAGGGATCAGATATGAGAATTTTAATAGTGGAAGACGAGAAAGTCAGCAGTCAGAAGATGCAGTTCATCATGAATAACTTCGGGGAGTGTTGTGCCGTAGCAAGGGGGGCTGATGCTATAGAGACATTTAGTGATGCATGTAAAAACAAGGTGCCATATGACATTATCACTCTCGACATTAACTTAGATGATATGTCGGGACTGAGCGTGTTGCAGAGTATCAAAGCCACTGAAGAGCAAATGAAGATTCCTCAAACTAAAAGAGCTAAAATTATTATGGTCACATCCCGTGAGGATGAAGTGGCAATGGCTACCTCTAAAAGTGCCCAATGTGATGCCTATATCGTGAAGCCATTCACGCTGTCAACAATGGCTGCATGCTTGGAAAAAATATGGGCGGACTATACAAAAATGTTGTCATACTATGATGTGACAAATAGATAGAAATAAGCGATATGAGAACAACCATGAAAATTCTAATAGTGGAAGACGAAAAAGTCATAATAGGCATGGCTTATCACCCTTTAACACAAGCATAAATTACTGTTGACATTTTCCTCTTTATATGTAGAATAGACGTTACATTTTTTGTATATCTCTCTGATATATATCTAACTTTCAAAAGGAAAGAGTATATGCCAGTTACAGCCATCGTAGACGGTCAGTATGCATACCTGACATTGAATGATGCGTGCGAGATTTTTATAGATATACAACCCGAAGATATAAAAATGTTCTGCCAACCGCCGTCAGGCCAGTCTGAACTAATATGGCAGATGAAATTTCCCTATCCCCTCTGTTATAACGAAAAACCTATGGAAGTTATCCTTGATCGTATTGTCAAAGCTGTACAGTTTTGGGAAAGAATTGAGGATACGGAACAGTCATTAAGATATGTGGAAATATTAGTAAAAGATTTTTTTCGTAGTAAAGAGCTAAAAGTAGAGGATTGTTGGCATGTAATTGAGGATTACTCCAAAAAGATGGAATTGGTTCCGGATGCACTGAAAGCCGCTAAAGTTATAGAATTAACCTATCCAAAGAAAGAAGTCGAAGATGCTTTCAGGCAAGCATTAGCAGAAACAAGCGATAGCAAGCTCAAAACAGCATTATCCATATCAATAAACTCCCTGGCTCTGTTTAATGACAATGGAGTAATGCAAATAGATGGATCGATGCAAACTGCACTTCCTACTTATAAGCCAAGTTCGGAGCCGACAGTCAGTTACCGTAACGAAATTACATCTGATAAGGCACCTCTAGAGTATTCTCTTCGAGATATTCCTGTCTTTAAGAGCCTACCCGAGACTGATATAAGGCAACTCGCTTGCAACATAAGAATTATCCGTTGCAAGAAAGGACAGTCATTGTTTTATAAAGGTGATGAAACCACCATGGATCTTTACATCGTTCTTGCTGGACGGATCAAAGCGTCTCTGTCTGATGAGAACGGCAGCAAAGTTATCCTTTCCACATTTTGCAGGGGCGATTTTTTGGGTGAAACGAGTTTATTTGGTGACACGCCACGATCCGCTACTGTTACTGCTGAAGAAGATTCACTGTTAGGCATGCTAAAACACGAGAGCTTTTTGGATGTAATAAAAAAGAATCCGATGATTGCCATTCAAATGCTCTCTACAGTGGTAAAGAGATCGAATGAAACAAATGCTATGGTCGAGTCTATAGCTTTTTCTGCCGTTGATAAAAGGTTAATGAAATATTTCACTCAGTTGGCAAAAACTGAAGGTGAAAAGACCCCCAAAGGCTCTTATAGATTAAAAAAAGTTACTCAAAGGGAACTTGCTTCACAAATAGGCTCCTCGAGAGAAGCAGTATCCAAAGCCTTGCAGCTCTTATCCAGAAAAGGGAAAGTAGTTGAAGAACAAGGCTATTTCGTAATTTCATCAGGCATTTAGGATTTACTTCAGGTTCTTTTCTCCACGACATTATTCCTCTTTGGTAAAATTACCAACGAATTTTGGTAATTTTCCCTTTACTCTTTAGAAACAAAGAGATAAACTCAAAGCAGATTAGTTGATGTAGACGTTTCGAAAAGGCAAACCACGAGCAATCGTGGGGCGCAAAACCACGGATCCCTTGGGGATGGCCGGGTTACCGAAAAACGACCTCATTCTCCGTATGAGAGGCCGTTTTAGGGCAGCTCTTGTATGGAGGTTTTATGTTTTCCAAGTTCTCATTCATTTTTTCTTCTTTGGTTTTAGGCATCACTGGTATTGCCATTAGTTCAAATGCCTCTGGCATCCCTGCTGATACTTGCCTCAGTGTTTCAGAGTTTCACGAATACTGTCCGTTGTCCAATTGCGGCAAAGCCATGCAGTGCGAAGGGCAAAGCGTCAGGATAACCGGCAAAATCGATTACTCCAACGTGTTCGATCATACCCATTATCCACAGCTTCCATATGAGAAGTTTTTCTTAGCAGATGACAAACAAACTGTGGAAGTATTAGTGGCAACACTTGATAACAAAGCCGTTTTTAAGAAGATATTTGATGCTCAAGAACTGAACCAGACGGCATTTGTAAAAGGAACAATTGTAGGAATTGATATGCCTACGATGAACGCATGTCGGAGAGGCCTTAGGCTGGAATTAAAAAACACAGAAGACATTTTATTTAAATAGGAGAGATTGCCATGAGACCAAGAATACAAATATTATTCATGTTTTTTTGTATCATTGCCTTATTCTCACTTGTTAACACCGCTTTTGCAGCGACAGTATCTGAGTCAACAGCCCTTCAGGTAGCACAGAACCTGCTGAAATCCCATATCGCGGTCCACGGCGAATGGAACGGCTCTACAAACCCGACAGTCGGCAATATCGATGTTGTAACGTACCAGAACATGTCGATAGCGTATCAGGTGAACATAAATCCGACAGGCCACATGCTTGTCGCCTATTACGATGATTTCAGCCCGGTACTCTTTTATTCGCCGTCAAGCGACTTTGATCCTTCAAAAGTTGATGACCCCAACGCTATTGAGTCCTGGCTCATGCCAGAAATTTACGGACATGTCAACATGCTTGTAAATGGTGTTATGCCGCAGGCAACAGGCAATCATGCAATACATGCCCTTTCTACGGCGGACAAATACTCAGGCGATAGCGGCATGAAAATAGCCAATGCCTGGCAGATGCTCGGACAGGTAAATTTCACACCCGCAAAATCATCGGTACATGCCCTGGCCTTAACCGCAGGGGCGACAAACAGCACTGTTGGGCCGCTTTTACATACGACATGGAATCAGGGCATGGTATTGCCGACCTCGTATACCAATTACCCTTACGGAATCAATGAAATGTTCATCTACAACTTGTATACGCCTTCGGGCCCGGCCGAAAATGGCTATCTCGCCTGTACCCATACCTTTACCGGCTGTGTGGCTACCGCGATGGCCCAAGTGATGAAATATTGGAATTGGCCGGATTCCGGGGTGGGAAGCAATTCGTATCAGTGGAAGGGCACCACATTGAGTGCTAATTTTGCCCATTCATACGATTGGGCCAATATGCCGAATATCCTTATTGGAGAGAACGATTCTACACAACAGCTGGATGCCATAGACCGGCTAATGTCGGATGTCGGCATCGCCATTAAGATGAACTACGCATGTGCTGGTTCAGGGGCGTGGCCTGCAGATGCGGTAACGGCTTTCTACACAAATTTCAAATATGCACAACCTCAGCTTATTGACAGGAAAGACTATGCCGCCTCGGCATGGGTAAGCACAATTGAAAACGAATTAAACGCCTCTACCCCAAGGCCGATCATGTTTACAATCTACACAACCGGATACGCAGGCCACGAAGTAGTAATAGACGGCTACCAAAAAGAGACAACCGGAACTGACCAGGTCCATATTAACTATGGCTGGGGCGGACACGACGACGGCTATTACGACATAACCAACAACTGGGTAGCCGATTACACATGGACTATTAACGGCCAGGAGTTAGTAATCGGTATACAGCCAACAACCTACACCTTGACAGTTGCCAATTTCGGGAGCGGTTCGGTAACTGCGGACAAGGGTTCCTTAACGGCAAGCGGCACAACAGAAACGGGCACATACTATGGCGGGACAAAAGTGACCTTAACCGCCACACCGGCAGCTGGCGATACATTTACCGGCTGGGGCGGGGCATGTTCAGGAACAGGTACATGTGTCCTCAGCATAGCCGCAAATACAAGCGTAACCGCTACTTTTGCTTCTGCTAATACCTCATCATATTCAATATCAGGAACGGTTACCTCAAGTGGCACTGCTTTGTCTGGTGTTTCTGTCGCACTGAGCGGGACAAAGGCATTGATAACGACTACAGACAGTAGTGGTAATTACAGTTTTACTGGTCTGGCCAATGGTTCTTATACGGTAGTAGCAAGTAAAGCAGGGTATACTTTTAGTCCCGCAACCTCTGTATTATCTGTAAGTAACAAGAGTCTGACAGGCCAGAACTTTACAGGGACTCAAACAACTTATACGGTAACACCGAGCGCGGGTTCTGGTGGCAGCATATCACCAAGCACACCGCAGACAGTCTCTCCTGGAGCAACACAGTCATTTACTTTCACACCCCACAGCGGTTATACGTTGAGTGGTTACAGCACCACCTGTGGCGGAAGTCTATCAGGCAGCACTTTTACTACAGGGGCAGTTAGCAGCAACTGCAGTGTCTCGGCATCTTTCAGAATTAACACTTATACGATAGCGGCGACTGCAGGGACCGGTGGCAGTATAAGCCCTGCAGGTGTAACAACCGTTAACTATGGAGGCAGCCAGACCTACACTATATCAGCGTCAACGGGATACTCCATATCAAACGTTGTGGTTGACGGAGTATCTAAAGGAGCAATAAGCACCTACACCTTCAGCAATGTTACTGCAAACCATACCATATCGGCAACTTTCCAGCTTAGCACTTATACTGTTACTCCTTTAGCTGGCCAAGGCGGTTCTTTTGCTCCGAGCACTCCCCAGACCGTTGTAGCTAATAAGGCCTTCAGCATTTCTGTAACTCCCAATAGCGGCTATTACATAGTTTCAGTGTCGGGATGTGGCAATTCACTCGGATCATCTAATTCCGCCGAGTTGTTTGTGACTGCTCCGGTTACAAGCAACTGCACAATATCTGCTCAGTTTGCTCCCTTATACACAATAACAGCGTCGGCAGGAACGGGCGGCAACATATCTTCTTCAGGGCTGACCAGGGTAAGGAGCGGTGGGAGCCAGAGCTACACAATTACTCCGGCATCAGGATATACTGCGAGCGTTGTCGTAGACGGAAAATCAGTGACACTTGGCAATAACACATACACATTCAGCAATGTGCCTGGAAACCACACGATAGTTGCTAGCTTCACAAAAAATACTTCGTCAAAGTGATATTGTGGGTAGCTGTAGGCGGGCACGGGGATGAGAGCCCCGTGCCCGATGTGAACTTTTCATATGGCGGCGTAATGCTTTTAAGACTCTCCTTCATTTCCTTATTTTGCTTTGGCATCATTGCAGCCATTAATAGCTCGCATGCCTCAAATATGCCCGACTCCTATATGAGCATTTCTGAACTTTTAACATACTGCCAAATGCCAGGTCCATGCGGCAAAGCCATGCCGTGCAAAGGCCAAATAGTTACGATAACGGGGAACATTGATTGCAACAATGTGTTCAGCCATACCTGCGATCCACAGCTGCCTTACGAAAAGATCATTTTGACGGACGGAAAGAATTCAATAGATGTAAACATCGTCGCTTCGAACAGTGAATCTATTTTCAAGACAATCTTTGATAATCAGGGGAAAAACACAAAAGCATATGTAAGGGGAATAATCATTGGGGCTGATATGCCCACAATGAACTCATACCGAAGAGGAATACTGCTGGAACTGCGTAAGACCGAAGATATTGTTGTTAAAAAAGGAGGAAGCAGCCGATGAGAGCGAAAATAAGGACTATTGCAGTAGCAGTATGCGTCACCATATTTTCGGCATGTGCTTAAAGTCCTTTACATAATCCGGAATCGCCGTATTACTACAAACCTTCCAAATTGGATGAGCAACAATACAACTCTCCCAAAACAGATTCTGCAGACTTGGCTTTGTCAGGTGCTGTAATAGGAGGGCAGATTGGAGGGCCAAATTATGTAAAGGCCATGGGCTGGGGAGCTGGAGCCGCAATGGGACTCGAAATTCCGGCATCCTTATTTACTACTACGATTCCGCAGGCAATGTGGAAGAATTTGATTATTGCAGAGAACTCTGCGATAACAGCGGAGCAGCAAAATAAAAAATCCAATTCAGGAAAGGGCTTAAAAGAAATGGTTGGCTCCATAAGAACCAAAGAAAAATGTCCTGTCTGTCATAAGCCAAAAAACAACGGAACAATTTTACGTCAATAAGGTAAATTTCAAACTTATGAAAGAAGCTCAATCGCTAATACAATTGCCTAGGTATCTCAAAAAGTCATAGCACCAACCTTTCCTCAGCACCGATTGATAAATCAGACTCTCACTCATGTAGTGTGGTAGAATAATTTTTAGATTCAAGAATAGGAGAATACTACGGTGAAAAAGTCTTTTGAGCGGTACCGCAGGCAGTTAATGCTTGACGGATTTACAGAAGCCCAGCAGCAGAAGCTCAAGGATTCCACTGTACTTGTTGCCGGAATAGGAGGGCTTGGCGGAACTGCCGCTATTTATCTTGCAGTGGCCGGAATTGGAAAAATGATATTTGCCCATTACGGAAAACTGACTCTGACAAACATGAATAGGCAGATATTGATGAAGGACAACTGGATAGGGAAAAGCAGGGTTATACAGGGAATGAAGAGCATAAAAGACTTAAACCCAGAAGTGGAAGTCGAAATCTATGACGAACGGACCTCAGAGTCAAACATTGAGAAACTGCTCAGTGGAGCTAACTTAGCGCTTTCTGCCCGCCCCACTTTTCATGAACGAAGAGTATTGAACGAGGCATGTATAAAAAAGGGCGTCCCTCTGGTCGAAGCGGCAATGAATGGAATGGAGGGATATCTTTTTAATATTGTACCCGGCGTTACCGCCTGTCTCAATTGCGTTTATCCAGATAACAATCCTGAGTGGGAGGAATTGGGCTTCCCTGTTTTAGGTGCCGTATCAGGCATGCTTGGATGCCTGATGAGTATAGAAGCAATAAAGCTCCTCACCGGTTACGGCAAACCGCTCATGTCCAAAATGCTCATTTTCAATACAATCGACATGGAGTTCAGGAAGTTTAAAGTTCACAAAAATCCTGATTGTGAAGTATGCGGCACCGCGCTCAACAGCATAGATAACTTTGAAGCCGAATACAATTGAAACCTGACAATACCATGCCCTTAAGAATATTTGCGTCACTTTTGTAATATATACTACTTTTTGAGTTCTTATTGGCAAATAAGGTTCTTCTGATAATCAACAACTTATATGGTGGCACACTGCTTGCTGTATAGTATTATAGATAAGGAAATTGAACACGCAGGAGGGATACTTATGATACCCGACATAGCTTTATTGACGTGTCCCCAATTTGTGCCCAAGCATTTTTTGTGTGGCAGATAATATAATTAAATCAATTAGTTCTGAAAATGTGTCTGTTTCCAAAATGAACCGGCAGATTTTAATGAAAGATGACTGGATAGGGAATAGCAGGGTCGTCCAGGGAATGAAAAGCAGAAAGGAAATGAACCTATGGTTAAGAGTACCATCTTAGCTCTGATTGTTATAACTGCTCTTTTTACACGTTCAACGGCTTTTGCCGAACCGCAGAAGGAAATAACCGTCTCGGCGGCAATCAGCCTTAAAAATGCATTTGAGGAAATAGGCAGGATTTACGAGGCAAACAACAGAGGGATAAAAGTGGTTTTTAATTTCGGGGCCTCGGGAGACCTGATGAGACAGATCGAGGGCGGCGCCCCTGTAGATGTCTTCGCCTCAGCAGCGCAGAAAGATATGGACGATGCCGACAAAAAGGGGTTGATCATTCCTGGGTCAAGAGTCAATTTCGCGGCCAACAGTATGGTACTTGTGGTCCCAGCCGACAAAGGGGTCCGGCTAAAGTCCTTCGACGATCTTAAATCTGCAGGCATAAAAAAAATCGCGGTTGGCAATCCCAGGACAGTGCCTGCAGGAAGATATGCTGACGAAGTCTTCAATTACTATAAGATCCTCGATGCGATAAAAGACAGGCTGATTTTTACAGAAAATGTTCGTCAGGCGCTCGATTATGTGGCGCGGGGAGAAGTTGATGC
>JADFXI010000075.1:8801-14440 GCA_015233655.1 Nitrospirota bacterium
AGCCACAAGCCTGTCATATATCCTGTAGCAGTGGTAAAAACAACAAAAGACAAGCGGCCGGCTGAGGAATTCATTGCCTTTATAACCTCACCATCAGGAAAGCAAATTCTCATTAAATACGGCTTTAAGACAGTCAAATAAAGGTATATATGGACAGTTCAGTGCTATTTTCCATGCGTCTTTCCCTTCAGGTAGCTTTGGTGGCGACGTTCTTTGTAATAATCACCGGCGTGACTATAGCCTATTTTCTTGCAAGAAGAGCTTTTAATGGTAAAGATCTGCTCGATATGCTCTTTACACTGCCCCTGGTATTGCCTCCCACAGTTACCGGATATTACCTTATTGTCCTTTTCGGGAGAAACGGTCTTGTAGGAAAACCTGTTTATGAATGGACCGGCTGGAGCATCATGTTCACCTGGCAGGCGGCAGTGCTCGCCTCTTTTGTCGTTGCTCTGCCTCTCATGATTAAGACCTCCAGGGCAGCAATAGAGTCTGTGGATGCCAACCTGATTAACGCCTCCTATACCCTGGGGCGCACAGAGTTGGAAACAGCTGTCAGGATAATCCTTCCGCTCGCCAGAAGGGGACTTATTGCCGGAGCTGTCCTCTCCTTTGCCAGGGCCATGGGCGAATTCGGCGCAACGCTGATGCTTGCAGGAAACCTGCCGGGCAAAACCGACACAATGCCGCTCGCAATTTACTCCCTCGCCTCAAGCGGTGAATGGTCCAGTGCCCATGCAATGGTCCTGCTTCTGACAGTACTTTCCGGGGCAGTCCTCTACCTTGCGACCAAATACAGCAGGAGGCTTTTCTGATGGGACTGTCCGTTGAGCTTAAAAAAAAGGTGGGCCCATTTGATCTCGATGTAGCCTGGGAAATGGCTGATGAGCTTGCCGTACTGTTCGGATATTCCGGAGCAGGGAAATCCATAACCCTCCAAATGATCGCCGGGTTAATGCAGCCCGATGCCGGAGTTGTGCGCTGCGGGGAAAAGGTGCTTTTTGACAGCTTTAACAAAATCAACCTGCCGCCGCAAAAACGCTCCTTTGGATACGTATTTCAAAATCTTGCCCTCTTCCCTCATATGACAGTGGATGAAAATATAAGATACGGGGCCACAGGCATAAGTTCAGATGAATGCCGGAAACGCCTGGCTGAAATAATAGGCGCGTTTCGCCTTGAGGAAGTTATAGGCCGCCTCCCGTCAAAACTCTCGGGAGGCCAGCAGCAGCGTGTTGCCTTTGCAAGGGCACTCATACGCAAGCCTGACGTGCTTCTTTTGGATGAACCGTTTTCTGCTCTCGATAATCCTCTCCGCTTGGAGATGCGTCAATTTTTAAAAGACGTAAGAAATACTTTCAATATCCCTGTCGTGCTCGTAACGCACGATATCATTGAGGCCTATACTATGGCCGACAATATCATTGTGTATTCGAATGGCAGGGTAGTCCAAACCGGCCACCCCTCTGAAGTATTCAACCATCCTGCAAACAAAGAGGTGGAAGCACTGGTAGACACAAAAAAACTCATGACACTGCCGTAGGCAACATGTCGCACAGCTGACTTGTGGCCAGGGCGACAAGTATAATATAATAATTCCCTATGCCAACAGAAATGCGCTTTTTAAGAGACCTTGAAATAAGAGGACTCATAAATCAGAAAACACCGGACATCACAGATCTGAGGCTGCAAGAGACACGCAGCCCGCTTTATGTTGGTTTCGATCCGTCTGCGCCGAGCCTGCATGCAGGGAGCCTGATTCCGCTTTTGTCAATGGACCGTTATAGGCGGCAGGGCGGGCAAGTGATCACGCTGTTCGGTGGCGCCACAGGTCTTATAGGCGATCCTTCGGGCAAGGACGAAGAACGCCAACTTGAAAGTGAGGAGACAGTACGGGAGCGGGTAAACAGCCTCCAAAACCAGGTCCGCGAGTTCTTTCAAAGAACAGACGGCCCTCAACCCATTTTTTGCAACAATATAAACTGGTATCAGGGAATGGCACTCTTGACGTTTCTGCGCGATATCGGTAAAAGCTTCTCTGTAAACCAGATGCTCGCACGAGAATCGATCAGGTCCCGAATCGAGGACCGAAGCCAGGGGATTTCTTACACTGAGTTTTCATACGCCCTGCTGCAGGCTTATGATTACCTATATCTGTTTGAGCACCACGGTTGCCGGCTGCAGATGGGCGCTTCAGATCAATGGGGCAACATTTGTTCAGGTATCGACTTAATCCGCCGAAACCACGCTGTGTCGGTCGACGGGCTTACCTTACCTCTTCTAACCAACGCGGCAGGAAAGAAGTACGGCAAGTCTGAGAAGGGTGCTGTGTGGCTTGATCCCAATATGACAACACCGTTCCATTTCTATCAGTTTTGGCTTGGGACCGATGACAAAGATGTTGAACGGTTCCTGATGTGGTTAACCGATTACTCGATTGATGAAATCCGCGCCTGGGCCACCACATTTAGCTCCGAGACCCGTGAACTTCAGCGCCGTCTTGCTTTATGGCTGACTGCCAGGGTCCACGGAGAGGCGGTCGCCGATATGGCCCGGCGAGCGAGCGAAGCAATGTTCTACGGCACTGTTGAGCAACTCGATGCCGAAGTGGTTGAGATGCTCATTAAGGCAGTCCCAAGTTTGCGGTTAGACAGAAACAAAGAAGCATTGGCTGTTGATGTATTAATAAAATTGGGGGGGGCTAAATCAAAAGGCGAGGTTCGCAGGCTTATTGCCCAGGGCGGACTCTCCGCAAACAGTACGACTATCAGCGACGCTTTAACGGACCTTCGTAAATTCAGTAAGAACGGTAGCGCTGTAATTGTCAGCAAAGGCAAATCGTCCAAGTTTCTGATTGTTTTCGAGTAATTTTCTGGCTGATAGGTAATGCATGGAAAAGAAGCGTGTCGGTATCGTGTTGTTTGAGAACATCGAGGTCCTCGATTTTTGCGGACCTTTCGAGGTCTTGTCCGCCACCCGCCTCAATGAACAAAGGCGATGGGAAGAATCATCGCCTTTTGAAGTGTTATTGGTCGCGGAGAAAAACGCACCTGTGGTCACAACGGGCGGCATGAAAGTAATTCCGGACCATACATTTGAGAGTTGTCCCAAGTTAGATATTCTTGTTGTTCCTGGTGGCTGGGGCACTCGCAAAGAACTCAAGAACCCTGCGATGCTTAATTGGTTGCGTACCCGTGCGTCTGAGGTCGAAACCATGACAGCGGTTTGCACCGGCTCAATGCTCCTCGGGTTTGCCGGGCTTCTTGACGGACATCGCGCAACAACCCATTGGCGCGCACTCAATTGGATGCGTGAGTCCTTCCCATCGGTAACGGTAGAGGACGACAAACACGTCGTCGACGATGGCGCATTGATAACCTCTGCAGGCATTTCTGCCGGTATAGATATGGCGCTGAAAGTTGTTGAACGTTACTGTGGTGAAGATATTGCGCGAGCGACAGCGAAGCATATGGAATACCCATACCCGGAGAACAATGCTCGCAAAATTAAATTTTGAGCCTGCAAAGTCAATCCAACACTCATTGCGACCTCAACAACATGTCCGTTACCCCATAAAAACCTCATTTATCCTTCTTTGAGGAGAAAAAAGGGCAAATAGGACAAATATCTGACCCTATAAATTGGCCGCTTGGTAAGTTATGTGGTCATTGTCGGAAATGACGATTTTCACAGGCTAACTGTCGTTATCCTGAAGTGAACTTTTACTGAATGTCCTCATTCAACCGGGAAAATGCACTACAATTTGTCCGAAAATCTATAAAACATTTGACATTGCTATTTGTCCTTTGCTTGATAATCAACACATAACTGCGCGACTGCAGAGAAAATATATTTAACCACTTGACAAATATATTCAACAGCTGATATATATTTATGGTAGAATATATTGAAGGAGAGTGCCTATGCTCTCATCAGGTAAAAAAATTGAGCTTCTAAAGATTATAGCCCATCCAGTAAGAATCACAATTCTTGAGGAACTGGCTAAAGGCGTGAAGTGTGTTAGCGATTTCGAGGACTTTTTGGAACTCCGGCAGCCTAACATATCCCAACATCTTTCCCTTCTGAGAGAACATGGCATAGTTGATTACTACGTAGATGGACGGCTAAGATGCTATTTCCTTGTGAACCCTTTCGTGCCTGATATCCTGAAGTTGCTTAGAAAAGACTACCATCAAACTCTTTCCAGGCCGGCTTGTTGTCCCGTGACAAGAAAAGGCGTATACCCCGGTGATAGAAAAAAATAAACAAGTTTCGTTGGGCACAAAGATACTTGACTATGATACCTGTCCTCACTGTGCTCTGGCCGTGAAAGTCAGAGAAAAATATACCGATGATGTCGAAGTAGAAACTGTCTATTCCGGTCTCCCTCGTTTTGGTCATAAAGGAGAAGCCATTAAGCCGCCTAACATAGCTGTTAACGACAAGATACTTGGCAGCGAGGCAACTTTTGAGGATATAGAAATAGCTGTTTCTGGTGGATGTAAGGCAAGAGTGGTCGTATCAGATGCAGCATATCAAGTGGACTACGTGCCGGGAAATGAGTTTTTGCCAAGAATGAAAAAGGCACTGGGAGAATAATCGAGAGGTGAAACTAAAGAAAATACTCATCTTGATCGTTATTGCTGCTTTAATCTTGGCAGTAAAGATCTTTCACCTCGATAACTACCTCACACTCTCATATCTGAAGGGATCATTAGATAAGCTGAAAGCCCTTTACGAAAACGACAGGCTCATAGTAATTGCCGGTTATTTTATCGTTTACGTTCTCACAACGTCCCTTTCATTGCCAGGAGCTTCTCCGTTAGGCATTGCCGGAGGAGCATTGTTCGGTTTCTGGACAGCGACAATCGTGGTTTCTTTCGCGAGCACTATTGGCGCCACGATTGCATGTTTTGTTTCCCGTTTTCTTTTGAGGGACTGGATAGAGAATAGATTCAGTGACAAGATCGCAAAGGTCAATGACGGAATCGAAAAAGAAGGGGCGTTCTATTTATTCACGATGCGGTTGATCCCTTTATTTCCATTCTGGATGATCAATCTTGTGATGGGGCTTACGAAAATGTCGCTTTTCAAATTTTATTGGGTCTCACAGATAGGGATGCTTGCAGGGACTATGGTTTACGTGAATGCCGGAAAAGAACTTGCGAAGATTGAGTCTATCAAAGGTATTCTATCCCCGAGCCTGATCATTTCATTCGCACTGATTGGAATCTTTCCCATAATAGTAAAGAAACTAATAGCTTTATACCGTTCCAGAATGAAAAAGGCCCTCGGTGATGATTAATCATTAGACAGCTGATTTATCGGTGAGGGTCTGATGTATATACCTCCCAGCACCTTTTACCTTATTTTAAACTGAATAATTCATTTATTCATCAACCCCAACCAACTCCTCATTATCCAGCTTCAGGATTTTTCGTGGAAAACGCCGGCTCGTCTTATGCTGCATCACTTGATGATATATGGAGAAAATCTGATTTCGTTACCTTGCACGTTCCCAAAAACAAAGATACGATCAATTTGATCAATAGAGACTCGATAGCCAAAATGAAAAAAGGGGTAAAAATAATAAACTGCGCCCGGGGAGCGATAGTCAACGAAACCGATCTGTCTGAAGC
>JADFXI010000076.1 GCA_015233655.1 Nitrospirota bacterium
AGTCGGGATAATGGAGTCCCCTGTAACGGGGCAGAAGGGAAATATAGAATATTTGATCTATATGACGTGGTGATTGCTTGATGGATATTGATGCTTACTTAAAAAGACAGTCGACATTATTCATAATTGCAGTGGCGTTGATTGTTAATCTCTGCATAGGGTACATTGATTATTTAACGGGATATCATTTCCATATGTCGGCATTTTATCTGATACCCGTCTTTCTTGCGGTCTGGTATGCCAATGTGTTTGCGGGGATCGGCATATCAACTATGAGCGCCGTGATAATGGTTTTTGTCTATTTTACTTCAGTGAAACATCATCGACACATGCTGGTCCAGTTGTGGAATATCGCTTTGCTTTTTGTAATCTACAATATATTTGCCTTCGTGCTGTCTAACCTTAAGCTGGCCCTTGCCGAACGCCGGGAGGCCCTGTCAAAGGTCAGGACATTGACTGATCTAGTCCCCATGTGCGTTTTCTGTAAAAAGGTCCTCGATAATTCCGACTGCCATTTTGATAGCGAAGATGAAGAAAAGCTTGTTGTTGAACTCAGGGAATCATTATCAAAGGTCAAGACCCTGACTGCTCTTATTCCCTCATGCGCTTCCTGCAAAAGGGTCCAGAATGATTTCTCCGGGCCTCTAAGTCAATGACGAGGCTATTTGCGAAAGGACGACGCGCACGGCTTTCGTTCAGAATTGGATATTGTATTGCAAAAAGGTTGTGTAGGATGCACAGCAGATTCAACTTAGGGCATGGTCAATGAAAAAAAGCGTAACTATTAAACCAGTAGATACGGCGTATCAAAGCGTTAAACTGATTCTCGAAGATGCGCGACGGAAGGCTTATTCTGCCGTCAATTTCGCTATGGTGCAGGCATACTGGGATATTGGCAAAATCATTGTTGAGGAAGAGCAGCGGGGTAGGGCAAAGGCGGGATATGGGGAGTACTTGCTGCAAGACATCTCCGAACGTTTAACCAAAGATTTTGGGAAGGGGTTTGATTATTCCAATGTGAAAAATATTCGACAGTTTTACCTGACATTCCCAATTAGCGACGCACTGCGTAGCCAATTGAGCTGGACGCATTACCGTCTACTGATGCGGGTCGAAAACGAGTCGGCCAGGGACTTCTATGTTGGGGAGTGCATCGCCGAAAACTGGAGCACCCGTCAGCTTGAGAGGCAGATCAATTCGTTATATTACGAACGCCTGCTATCAAGCAGGTACAAGAGCCGGGTCAGAGCCGAAATAAAGAAGCTGGAGCCCGGCCCGACGCCCCACGATGTTATCAAGGACCCTTATGTGTTGGAGTTCCTGGGGCTGAAGGAAAGTTGGGAACACCTCGAAGCAGATTTGGAGCAAGCCCTGATAGGCAAGCTGCACGATTTTCTTCTTGAACTCGGCAAAGGTTTTTCATTCGTAGCCTGCCAGAAACGAATTACTATAGACGGCGACCATTTTTATATCGATCTTGTTTTTTACAACTATATCCTTAAATGCTTCGTACTCATCGACCTTAAAGTCGGCAAGCTGACCCATCAGGATATCGGCCAGATGGACTTCTATGTGAGATATTTTGAAAAAGAACTTAAGTCTGAGGGCGATAATCCGACGATCGGCCTGATTCTTTGCGCAGAAAAGAATGCGACGATGGCTAAATATACGCTTCTTGAAGGTAGTAAGAACCTCTTTGCGTCAAAATATAAGCTCTACCTGCCGACGGAGAAAGAACTGAAAGAAGAATTGAAACGGGAAAAGATGTACCTTGAGCTTGAAATGAAAAAGTCTGACAAGCGAAAAAAATGAAACCGATCAAAATTGTATAATGTAGTTATACTTGTTATATAATAACCGTTCGCAATTTCTGTTTGCGCAGATGTAGTGGCGTGACAGATAAGCGAAATTTCCCTTATGGAGTGAACTTTGGAAACAACCCCTGAATTCATAAGCAAAAAGACTTGGAATAAGGTGCTGAATTATATAGCGCTGAACGATGAGGAAACTCCGTATTTGCTTATCGATAAAGAGGTCGTGACTGAAAAGGTCTCCCAGATAGGCAAGCGTATAAGGAATTCCAAGACATTTTATGCAGTAAAGGCAAACCCTGACCGTGAAGTCCTCAAACTTCTGAACAGCCTCGAAACAGGCTTTGAGATCGCCTCTGAGGGCGAGCTTAACATTCTCGCGTCCCTTGGAGTAGTGCCTGAGAGAATAATTACGAGCAACCCCATGAAGACTTTTAAATTCCTGGATCAGGCCGTCGAATATGGCGTGCGCTATTTTGCGTTTGATACTGTTGCAGAGGCCGATAAGCTTGCGCGTTACGCACCCGGCTGCAATGTTTACGTTAGACTGTCTGTTCCGAACGAGGGGAGCGAATGGCCCTTGAGCAAGAAATTCGGGGTTGAAATGGATGAAGCGTTGGCGCTGCTGGTTTATGCAAAGGAAAAGGGTCTTGTCCCTGTCGGCATCACGTTTCATGTCGGTTCTCAGTGCAACAATGTCTACAATTGGAATACTGCTGTGGACAAGGCACGAGATTTGTGGGAAGCGGCAGAACAGCAGGGTCTTAAATTGAGTCTGCTCAATATCGGGGGCGGGTATCCAATACACTACACGAAGAGTGTTGTGGATATTGAAACCATAGAAAAAAAGGTGGATAAAGTTATTCATCAGAAATTCCCCTCTGATATCGATATATATATTGAACCGGGGAGGGCTGTTGTCGGTGACGCCGGGGTCTTTGTGTCGACTGTTATTGGAAAGGCGCTGCGCGGCGATGAGAACTGGCTTCACATTGATGTCGGCGTTTTTAACGGCCTCATGGAGAGTATAGGCGGCATTAAATATACTTATGTTGTAGGCAGCAGGAGCAGCAGTGAAAAGTCATGGACTATCGCAGGACCGAGTTGCGACAGCTTTGATGTAATAGACCGCGACGTTGAGCTGCCTGAACCCGAAGTCGGTAATCGCATACTAATACTTTCCAGCGGGGCCTACACTATTTCTTATGCCTCCGAATTTAACGGGTTTTCTATACCTAAAACGATACTTATATAAAAAACCGTCGTGCGTTGTGCGTTGAGAGTAAAAGACAAGTGTATAGAGATATGCCTTTGTCTTTACGCCTGACGCTCGATGCACGATGCATCAGGAGGACAGTTTTATGATCAGATTTTTCGAAGAAGACCCATATGCCCCGATACAGTATGTTTACGGCGTGGACAAGGTATTGCACAAGAGCAAGAGTCCTTTCCAGGAGATAATGGTATTTGAGAACCCCCATTTTGGAAAGATACTTGTTCTGGACGACGTTGTGCAGATAACGGAAAGGGACGAGTTTTTCTATCATGAAATGCTGGTGCATGTTGTTATGCATGCCCATCCGAACCCTAAGAAGGTCATTGTTATTGGCGGCGGCGACGGCGGGACGGTAAGGGAAGTGCTGAAACACGACTCTGTGGAAAAAGTTTATTTTATTGAGATCGATGAAGAAGTGATAAATGTGTCCCGCAAATTTTTTCCTTCTGTCGCCTGCGGAGTCGGCGACCCCAGGGTTGAAATAAAATGCATGGATGGCGCGGAATTTGTTAAGGGCCGGGACTCTGATATAGATGTTGTAATAGTTGATTCAACCGATATCATAGGGTTTGCCAAGAGTTTGTTCACCGTTGAGTTCTTCAAGTCGGTCAAGGATAGCATGACCGATGAAGGTATGTTCGTGACGCTCTCGGAATCGCTTCATTTTCACAAGGACATCATCATAGAAGTCCAGGAAGCCATGAAGCTTATTTTCCCTAAGGTTGATCTTTATACAGCGTCTATCGCAACGTATGCAGGCAATTGGTGGTCTTTTTCAGCTGCATCGAAGAAGCACGACCTGAGAAGCATTCGCAGGCCCTATAAAATTGATACGAAATATTACAGTGATGAAATCCACCAGCAGGCTTTTATGCCGCCTAAAATGTATGAGAAGCTGATGCAGAGGAAGCTGCAATGGTAAAAGGGGAAAGCAAACATCATCCTACTCTGGCTTGACAGGTTTGACCGTTAACTGTTAAATTATTAGCACTCAGGGAGCTAGAGTGCTAAAGCTAGGGTATCCAAATAAAACAGGGACTTTGATGGGTCCCATAGGCTTCGGAAGCGCCAAAACTCCTTGCGTTGCGTAGTGCGGGGTGTAATGTAAACAATGATAAGTGATTTCCTTGATAAAAGAAGCAGACTGGTACTTCAGGCAGTGGTCCAGAGTTATATAAATAGTCCTGAACCTGTAGGGTCCCGTTATGTAACTAAGAAATATGACCTCGGATTCTCTCCAGCCACAATAAGGAACATAATGGCGGACCTCGAGGAATTCGGATTTCTGAGCCAGCCGCATACTTCGGCGGGCAGGGTCCCTACTGATAAAGGTTACAGGTTTTTTGTGGACGCGCTTCCAGTGTCTGAAGAGGCCGCAGGCCATGAGGATATATCCAATGAGTTTATCAACCATTTTACCGGCAAGCTGCAAGTGATTAAAGACGACATGTCAGTTCTGTTTTCGGAAGTTACCAGCACGCTTTCGACGCTCTCACATTACGTGAGCGTTGCGCTTCCCCCAAAGCCTGAGAATACCACTTTCAACAGGATGGAGCTGATCAAATACAAGAGAAATATCGTCATTGCCATACTGCTGACGGATGAAGGCGTTTTCAGGAACAGGATGCTGAACGTTCCTGAAGAAGTTACCCAGGAGGACCTGAACAGGATTGCGGATTATATAAATGTGGAATACGCCGGCTACGCCCTTGATGAGATACGGAGAACGCTGGTAACCCGCATGAAATACGAAAAAGTATTGTGGGACAAGCTTGTTTCAAAGGCCATTGATATTTGCGAGCAGGCGCTGCATATTGCTGAAGATGATGTCTTTATTTCGGGTTTGTACGATGTTATGGACCTCCCGGATTTTTCAGACATGGCGCGTATCAAAGAGCTTTCCAAGGCCATCAAGGACAAGCACATGATGCTAAAATTGCTGGAGGAATTTTCAGAGAGCGAAGGTGTTAAGGTCGTTATAGGTGAAGAGAACTCGATCGAAGACCTTAAAGGCTTGAGTGTGGTCACTACGACATACAAAGATGGCGAAAGACCGATCGGAGTGATAGCGCTGATCGGTCCGAAGAGGATGAATTACGCGAGAGCGATATCAATGGTGGACGTCGTTGCCCGGTGTGTAAGCAAAACATTCGGGAGCTAGTTCGAAGCGATTAATGGAGGTATCCGGGATGACAGAAGATAGAGAAACGACAGAACAGGCTGAGGCGGGAATCTCCGGCGAACCCGAAGAAAAATCACCAGCGGCTGTCGAAGCAATACTGGCTGAAGTCGAGGACATGAGAAGCAAATATCTAAGGCTTTACGCAGAGTTCGAGAATTATAAGAAAAAAGTACAGAGGGACAGAGAAGAATTCATGAAGTATGCCAATGAAGCCATGGCATACGAGCTTTTGCCGGCAATCGATAATCTCGAAATGGCGTTGAAGCATGCCGGCGAAGGGGGCCCCGTATCAGACGCTCTTGCGCAGGGAGTAGAGAATACTCTGAGAGAGATAAACAGGACCCTCGAAAAGTTCGGCATAGTGGCCATTGAAGCGCTTCACAAGGCTTTTGATCCTTCATACCATCATGCCATGTCGCAGGTAGAACGGTCTGATGTGGAAAGCAACACGGTCGTAGAGGAGTTCAGGAAAGGGTATCTATACAAAGACAAGGTATTACGCGCATCACTTGTCGCTGTGTCGAAGAAAGAGTAGTTACTGAGTTAAATATTAAATGTTGAATCAATGAAAATGTGTCATTTGCATCCAAGATTCAACATTCAAAATTTTTATAATTAGGAGGTTGCAATGGGCAAGGCAATAGGTATAGATCTGGGAACAACGAATTCGGTTGTGTCGGTTGTGATGGGGGGGGAGCCGGTGGTTATCCCTAACCAGGAGGGCACGAGAACGACTCCGTCTGTGGTGGCGTTTACCGAAAAAGGCGAGCGGCTGGTAGGCCAGATTGCGAAACGTCAGTCTATCACCAATCCTGAAAATACAATCTTTTCGATAAAAAGGCTTATGGGAAGAAAATACAATTCACCTGAGGTCGAGCACGCCAGGCAGAGACTTCCCTATAAGATTGTGGAAGCTGCAAACGGAGATGCGCATGTCGACATAAGAGGCAAGCATTATTCTCCGCCCGAGATTTCGGCCATGATCCTTCAAAAGCTGAAACAGGCTGCAGAGGATTATCTCGGCGAACCCGTCACAGAGGCGGTAATCACTGTGCCGGCATATTTTGACGACAGCCAGCGTCAGGCCACAAAGGACGCCGGGCAGATTGCCGGACTCAATGTGTTGAGGATCATAAACGAGCCGACGGCTGCTGCCCTTGCCTATGGCCTCGAAAAAAAGAAAGAGGAAGAAGTGGCGGTTTATGACCTGGGCGGCGGCACCTTCGATATTTCGATCCTCGGAATCGGAGAAGGCGTCATCGAGGTAAAGGCCACCAACGGCGATACTTTCCTGGGCGGCGATGATTTTGATCTGAGGATCATTGACTGGCTGGTGGACGAATTCAAGAAAGAGCAGGGCATTGATCTCAGGCAGGACAAGATGGCGCTGCAGAGACTCAAGGAAGGAGCTGAAAGGGCCAAAATCGAGCTTTCAACAGCTTCCGAGACAGAGATTAACCTGCCGTTTATCACTGCCGATGCCACGGGGCCGAAGCACCTTTTGATGAAACTCTCCAGGTCGAAGCTCGAACAGCTTACTGATGACCTTGTCGAGAAGACGATCGAGCCCTGCAAAAAGGCCCTTGCGGACTCGAAGTTTTCACAAAACGATATTAATGAAGTCATTCTTGTCGGCGGACAGACCAGGACGCCGAAAGTCCAGCAGGTGGTGCAGCGCTATTTCGGCAAAGAGCCGAACAGGTCGGTCAATCCTGATGAAGTCGTGGCTGTCGGAGCCGGTATACAGGGCGCTGTTCTAAAGGGAGAGGTCAAGGACGTACTGCTCCTCGATGTGACCCCTCTATCGCTCGGCATCGAAACCCTCGGTGGTATATTTACAAAGATCATTGAAAGGAATACGACGATCCCGACAAAGAAGTCGCAAATCTTTTCGACTGCTTCGGAAAGTCAGCCTGCAGTGACGATAAAGATACATCAGGGAGAGCGTGAAATGGCTGCCGACAACAAGCTTCTTGGAGTGTTCGAGCTTGTGGGTATTCCTCCGGCCCCCCGCGGTGTACCGCAGATAGAAGTCACGTTCGATATTGATGCGAACGGCATCCTTCACGTCTCTGCCAAAGACCTCGGCACAGGCAAGGAGCAGTCTATACGCATTACGGCGTCGAGCGGCCTCTCGGAAGAAGAAGTAAAGAAGATGATGCGCGATGCCGAGTCCCATGCGGATGAGGACAAGAAGAAAAAGGAACTTGTCGAAGTCAAGAACCAGGCTGATACTCTTGTTTACTCTGTCGAAAAATCGCTCAAAGATTACGGCGACAAGGTCACCGAATCTGAAAAGAAAGAGATAGAAGCGGCCCTCGAGAAATGCAGGCAGGCCAAGGACACAGGCACCAGTGTTGAGAATATCCGCGCTGCCGTTGAAGAGCTTACAAAAGCCTCCCACAAGATTGCCGAGCATGTTTACAAGGCTGCCCAGGAGCAAACAGCCGGCGGTCCGGCTGATGGCGGAGGGGCAAAGGCCAAGGCGCCTGAGGAAGAGGTGGTAGAAGCTGAGTTCGAAGATGTGGACAAGAACAAGAAATAAGCTGCGAATAAATAAATCTTTTTAAAACATGTTAGAGTTAAGGTTATCATGTTGTTAAATGATAGAAGGATAAATGAAAGATTACTATGAGGTCCTGGGCGTAGGCAGAGATGCCACCCAGGACGATTTAAAGAAAGCATTCAGGCAACTTGCACTGAAGCATCATCCTGACAGGAATCAGGGTGACAGGGGATCAGAAGAAAAATTCAAGGAGATTAACGAGGCGTATTCATGCCTTAGCGATTCCGCGAAACGCGCGCATTATGACCGGTACGGTACAGCGGAAGGATTTGGGGCCGGAGCCGGCACTGCAGGCTACGGTGCCGGAGCGCCCTTCGGCGATATTTTTGAAGATATCTTTGATGATTTCTTCGGTGCCTTTGGCGGCTTTAAAAAGGCAAAGGCCACAAAAGGATCGGACCTTCGTTATAACCTCACAATGAGCCTTGAAGAATCAGCTTTCGGAGTTGAGAAGTCGATAAAGATACCGAGGTGGCAATCCTGCGAGGGTTGCGGAGGCACCGGCTCAGAGCCTGGTAAGCCGCCGGTCACATGCACGCAGTGCCAGGGCGCGGGTCAGATACGCTTTCAGCAAGGCTTCTTCAGTGTCTCCAAGACCTGCGGCAAGTGCAATGGAACAGGCAGGCTAATAACAAATCCTTGCCGCAACTGCAACGGGAACGGGAAGGTCAGGGTCCAGAAAGAACTTTCAATAAAGATACCTGCCGGAGTTGACAACGGCTCACGCCTTAAATTGAGCGGCGAGGGAGACTTTGGCAGCTATGGCGGTCCTGCCGGTGACCTTTATGTTGTAATTACTGTCGAGGAACACCCATTTTTCAAACGTGAAGACATTAATGTCTACTGCCAGATCCCGATTTCCTTCCCCAAGGCGGTTTTTGGGGGCGAAATCGAAGTGCCAACTCTGCATGGTTCTGCAAAGCTGAAGGTCCCACCCGGAACACAGTCCGGCAAAAGTTTTCATCTTAAAGGCAAAGGAATCCCGAGGATCGGGACCCACCAAAGGGGAGACGAGATTGTCAGCGTCTATATTGATGTCCCCAAAAAGCTTACGGCCCGGCAGAAAGATCTGCTTGAGGAGTTCGCGAGTTTGAGCGAGGAGAATCCTGACGAGGCCCGGGGATTCAAGAGCAAGTTGAAAGACTTGTTCTCGGCGTAGGTCGGTCCCAATGACTCTTTTGAAGATACTAGTTCTGGCAGCTATCCAGGGGGCTGCTGAACTATTGCCGGTTTCGAGCTCCGCGCATGTAATTGTAGCAGCTAAATTAATGGGGCTGGACCCAACCAGTCCTGAAATGACGCTGCTCCTTGTTATGCTTCATACAGGCACAATGTTCGCAGTAATCATTTTTTTCTGGAATTCATGGAAGAAAGGCTTCTTCGCTTCACGGGAAGTCTTGTGGGTTTCCACAAAGCTCGCTTTGGCAGCTACGTTTCTCACCGGGACTATAGGCCTGTTTCTTAAATACTTAATCGAGAAGTTAATGTTGAAGGGCGTCCCTCATGCGGAGATTGAACTTATTTTCGGCAACCTGGCCCTTATCTCGGCGTCACTGGCAGTGGTAGGGGTGCTGATCATCTTTGCAGGAATGAAAAGCCGTCGTCTGCCGGGACAGGATGCTGTTTTGGGCGTGAAGGAAGCTTGCGGGATCGGAGCAGTGCAGGGGATTTGTTTGCCCTTTCGCGGTTTTTCCCGCTCCGGAGCCACTATATCTGCCGGACTTATTATGGGTATCTCAAAAATGAAGGCAGAGGAATTCAGTTTTGCCCTTGCTGTTGTTCTTACCCCGCCTGTAATTGTCCGTGAGGTGCTGAGATTGCTCAAAGCGCAGCATTCAGCCGCACTTGATGTGACAGGCATTGCAGGCCTGTTTTATCCCAGCCTTCTTGGTATGGTATTGAGCTTTGCTTCAGGCCTTCTGGCACTCAGGTGGCTTTCAAACTGGCTGGAGCGCGGCCGCTGGCATTTTTTCGGAGTCTATTGTCTCTGTGCTTCCGCAATAGTTTTCTTTCTTCATAGCGCTGTTTTGAAATAAGCATAATGACGGTTTATTCTTTGCACAAACGAAGTGTTTTGTGAACACGCCAAGAAGAGATGAGACACATTGGTAAAAACTTCTTCCTGCCCGCGCTTCTAAAATTAGTCCTGTTGTGTGGATGTCACCTCTCTAGAAAAAGTATTAAAAATCGTTTATGTCTTTTATCCCGAAACAAACGTTTGTTGAAAGTTCGGATTTTAACATGAACAGCCACCAGTCAACGTTTTTTGGCCATGACAGTTCCGATATTACTTTTAACCGTACTATGCTTAAATGTCAAAGTCTGAACTTGACATGTCGGACAGTCCCAGATTAAATGCTGTTATTTACAACTCTTGGCCCTTGGCAGGTTGCCCTCGAAGAAGAAATGTCTTGGGGTATTTCCCCCTGCCACAGACTTTGAATGAGCCGAAATCCTTATACCAATCGCCATCCGGGGCTTCAGGTTCAGATTCCCGCCAGAGTTTCAGCTGGTAGAGATCCTCAGCGGTGATTTGACGGTCCTGAAGCCGATCAAAGAGATGATCTCGGAGTGCAAGAGGAAGCCGGGTCCACTGGATCTTCAGCACTCATTCTCCGAAAGTCATTCGGGCAAGTTGTTCCTTCAATTCCTGCTGTTCTTTCGCATCTGTTGATGCGCTTAACCGACCCGCCAATTCGAAGAATCTGCGCTTCTCCTCTTCTTTTGATCGCAGCCCGGTTTCAACGAGTTCAACAAGTATCCGATTCGAACTCACTTTTCGGCTTTTTGCCAAGGTCTTCACCCGCTTGGCCAGAGGAGAAGGGAGGGTGATGCTCTGGCGGATCGCTTTTTCGGTTGTAGCCATAAAATAATTATACACCATTTTGCATCAGAATGCACCATTCTGAAAGACAATACCTGATCGAACATCGTCCGAAAGGTTAGCACAGTAGTGGCAACTACAGCTTAAAAAAAAGACATGATAAAAAGTTAGGCAAATTTGTTTATAGCTTCCTGAACTCGAGAGTTTCGTACCATCTCACCTGTATGCATAGTACTTTTGAAAATTGTTACCTCTGGGAATTAGTTTCTTCGAAAAATCCGGGCGTGTCATCATAATTTAAACCCGTAAACCTCTTCCTTAAGGTCAACCGACAGCTTGGCAAGGTCATTGGCTGCGCGAGATATACCATTGACACTTTCACTGGTTTCTCTGGAAACGGTTGCAACCGTTTCCAGATCGGTTCCTATCCCATCGGAAACAGTAGACATTTCCTCTGTTGCGGATGCTATTTGCTGCACTCGTCCTTGTAGAGACTGGACACTTTCGACTATCTTTTGAAGTCCGTTACCTGCTTTTGTCGAAAACTCTACTCCAGAGTCCACTCTGCGCAAACTTTCTTCCATCGCAGATACAGCCCTATCTGTTTCGCTCTGCACGGCGTTGATCATATCGCTTATCTCTGTTGTTGCCTTGGCCGTCCTTTCAGCCAGTTTTCTCACCTCATCGGCTACTACGGCAAATCCTCGTCCCTGTTCCCCTGCGCGTGCGGCCTCTATTGCTGCATTCAATGCCAGCAGATTGGTTTGATCAGCTATGTCTTTGATAACTGTCACAACTTCTCCTATCTGTTTAGAGCGGTCTCCCAGCGATGTTATGAGTTCCGACGATTCGCCGACAGATTTTGCGATAACCTGGACCTCGTCAACAGTTTTATGCACTACATCCGCACCCTCTGCGGCTATTGTCAGTGTCTCATTTCCCGATGCTGCAATTTCAGAGGCATTCTTCGCTATATCGATAACTGTCTGTGACATCTCCGCAGTCGAAGTAGCTATCTGATTTGCCCTGTTGGATTGTTCCGCTACTCGTCCGGACATCTGATGTACCGTAGCCGAGAGTTCCTCAGAGCTGCTTGCAACACTTTCACTTGTGGCACTCATTGCTTTTACTGAATTGCGTAAGTTCTTGACCATCTCCTTCATAGAGGCAAGTACGCTTGTTTCATCCTGGGGCTTGGTTTCTATTTTGATTCTAAGGTCACCCTTTGCGACAGCGTCGGCTATACGTACAACTTCCGTAGGCTCACCACCCAACTGTTTCAGAATGCCCTTGACTATTAAAACACTTAAAAGAATCGCCATTGCTATTGCTACAGCAACAAGACTTATCATAGATATGACTGTTTTGTTTTCAGTCCTATTCAGCTCAGGAACTGCGAATTCCATTCTCTTTACCCCGTTCTCTGCCAAGCTTTTGGCACTGTCCTCTATCTCATGGATTGCGTTCTTGTATTCAGCAATTGCGGTATTTGCTTCCTGCGTTGTTTTTATTGCTCCGTTGTTGATCAGTTCAACCGTTTTCCTGAAGCCTGCATCGTATATTGCAAGATTTTTTCTCATTGACATTACCGCAGCCTTGTCCTTCTGGTCTATTACCACCTTGTCAACATCCTGCAAACGACCTTCTAAATTTTCATGTTCTTTTGTCCATTTTTCAAAGTATTCCTTTTCTTTGTCTTTGTGCCCCATGTTGATAAACAAGTCCTTCTCAAACCTTCTCAACCCTAATACGTTGGCCCTTGCCTTCGCCGCATATTCCGATATTTTTGCGTCTAAATTAATTATTTTAAGAGAGACCCCTGATAGAGTGTGCAAGCCCCACTGTCCTGTTGCTCCAACAATCAGCAGAAGTGTGACAACGACTCCGAAGCCGATACCCAACCGCACAGCTATTTTCATGTCGCTAAACTTCATACATCGCCTCCCCTCTATATTAGTTTTGGTCTGTTATTGTGTTGTCTTCAATTACCTATTTAGAAACTGTACCAACACATCTCGCTAGGTTGGAGGTAAGTAATGTGTGATAATACATTCTTGTGCGCTGAAATGCAATGCTTTTTATTGTCGATATCAGGGCAAACGGGATTTTATATGCGTCAACTATCAAGCTAATAAGGTCCAATTAAAGCTTTTATGAAGGCATATATTTAGTTCATTCTAATGATCTAACCTCCAGAAGATGGTCCAACGCTGCATGGAAGTGGGTAAAATTTATAGTTGTCAAAGACCAACAATGCAATACATACAGTCTTCCATCTGTTATTAATAAGCAACTTGTGGCACATTTCTACCGAACTCCTCAGTTAATTAATTCCGCAACTAATGAGTGATTGTCGGTGCTATACGCCCGAATTTCTCGACAAGAATAATCAGCCGATTTTAGTGGAATAGCACGCAAGGTTACAATCGGTATTTCGTACGGGGATAAATCTGATCCCGAGACTCACTCGATTTAGGAGAGCATACCGAGAGAGGGCGGATCGATAAAGTTGCGGGGCGTATTACGCAGGTATCGAAAATTGCAATCCGCATTGGTTGCTGTGAGGACATCGCCGTACATAATCTGAAAAAGTCAGGACTTGAACTGTCGGTCAATGTCGGAAAGGTCGGGCGGTTAACAGCTTCTTTCAACAATCCGGACGTTCTGTGCAAGGCTTATCTCCAGGTCCCGGTAATTTCGCCTTCCTTCCACCAGCAGATTCTCCTTCAATAAGAGATTCAATATCAGGATACGGATATATGGTAATTGCTCCATTTTCAGGCAAACATCCCGAGTCAATCGACGGCCCATACACACTGTAGACTTTTCTTCCCAACATCCTAAGCAAAACCCCTTGCTCTCCCCGGTGATGCGCAGTATGTGCTATTCTTCTCAGCATAATCCAAGCCCGCGTTCTTGCAACGTTAAAAAAGGACACCTCAACTTCCCACCAGGCTTTATCCTTTTTCTTAAGAGCGGCGAGCCGCTTTCCACTATCTTCAGCATACCGCTTTATAAATTCGATGCGTGTTTCCAGTGCCGGTAAGGGCGGCGCTCCAACATCAATACCGAACATATTGCAAAACCACTTGTTTTCACTCAAACATTGATGCACCATATGTTCGAGGGCATTTCTGTCTCTCTTGTCCAGCGGATGAGGGCGAACTGGAAGATCATTATCCGTGAATGTGCTCCAAACCCCGAGGATCTTCAGTCGTTCTGTGTCGTAAGTGTCTACAAGAAAATCATATTCCATCTTTTTCTCCTTCTC
>JADFXI010000077.1:0-8675 GCA_015233655.1 Nitrospirota bacterium
ATATTCCCTGAAATAAACTATGACAAAGTCGAACTGGTGCATGGACTTGATATAAGTTACAATTAGTCCTGACAGGCGGGGATGCCCAGTTCATTGCGCCATTTATTGACAGGTCTTTTAAGCTTCGCCCTCATCTGACGTTTGAGGGACTGCGGTTGTTATATTTAGAAAACGTAAAAACTAAATAATAATAGGGAGGCTTATTGCGATGTTGACCGAACGGATCCTGTTACCTACCGACTTTTCAGAAGGGGCGTTGCATGCCCTGCCGTATGCTCTGGATATGGCGAAAAATTACGGCGCCAAACTGTTTTTGCTTCACGTAATATATGATGTCGCGACAGCCTCGGGACTCTATGTGCCGCATATTTCCTTTGATGAGCTGTACAAAGACATGGAGAAGACCGCTCAAAAAGAGCTTGAAAAATTCGGCCTGGAAGCGTTGGGCGGCTTCAAAAATGTGGAATATAACGTCCTGCGAGGAATTCCCTATGAGGGCATACTGACTTTTGCCAAAGAAAAAAACATAGACCTTATTGTCATAGCGACTCACGGCAGAAAAGGGCTGGACCACTTTTTATTCGGGAGCACCGCAGAAAAGATTGTACGTTACGCACCATGCCCGGTACTGACAGTAAGGGGATAAGATACGGGCTGCGCTTGACGTTAATAACCTCAGCTAAAGGTTACTCAACGACCTGTTTTCTAAAGTTATGATACGCACTAATGTCCTTATCATCGGCGGAGGTCCGGCAGGAGCTACGGCAGCGCGCATACTGGCGGCCAATAAGATCGAGACAACTCTTGTCGAGCGCGACCTCTCATATGCAAAGCCTTGCGGCGGCGGCATTCCATCGTCGGCATTTGAGGAGTTGGACATACCCGAAACATGCGTTAAGAAAAAGATAAAAAAGATCAGTATAGTTTCACCTGCCGGCGAAAAGATTGATGTCGAACTCGCCGGAGGTTATCTCTGCATCACGGAGAGAGGCTCTTTCGACAAACACTTGAGGCAGCTCGCTCTAGAACAGGGCGCCTCAATTATGGAGGGCCTTTTCAACCGGTTCGAAGAGAACGGCAATAACGTTATTTCAGTAGTCCAAAAAAAGATTTCTCGCGAAGAGATCCGCATAAAAGCGGACTATGTCATCGCAGCAGACGGCATAACGTCCAAAACCGCTTCTGCGCTGAAGATTCCCAGGCCGGCCGCCATTAGTACCGTCAGCGCTCTAATCAAACCTGCGGATTATGATGCCTGTGAGTTCTGGTTCGGCACTGAGCATGCGTCTAACTTCTATTCCTGGGTATTCCCTTCCGACGGTTATGCCTCTATAGGCACTGGAAGCACGACACCGAAAAACCTCACCTCATTTCTCGACGTCTTCGTAAGGCGAAGATTTCACGCGTCGCTCGAAGAGATGAACAGACAAAACCTGTTGGGCAAGACCAGGGCCTTCAAGATGCCTGAATGGAACGGCACTTTGTTCAACAGGGGCAATGTCCTCTTTGCCGGAGATGCGGCCGGGACAGTATTGCCGGTGCTTTATGAGGGAATTTACTATGCAATGAAATCTGGCGAATTAGCGGCCCGGGCCCTTATAGACGGCAACCCCGACCTATATAAGAAATTGTGGAACAGCAGGTTCCGCAGCAGATTTCTGCTCATGCGCGCCATTAGAAAGCATCTTTTCCGTGACAACGAGCGTATAGAAAAGTGGGTCGAACTCCATAAGAGACCCGATGTTCAGGAACTTGCAATGAAACTTTGGCTGAATAAAAAATACGGGGGGAAAAGCATCCTCTCGTCCTATGTCAAAATGTTCCGGCATTTTATCAAGTATTAATGGCAAAAAAACATCTCGGACAGAATTTTCTTTTTAACCCGCTAATACTCCAGAGGCTTATTGAAGCCGCTCACGTTGCGCCTGGTGATACCGTTGTTGAGATAGGACCAGGACACGGCAGCCTTACATCACTCCTGGCCCGCATTGCGGCGAAGGTCATCGCCATAGAGCTGGATGACGACCTGTTCAGCAGACTGCAGGAAAAGTTTCATGGCCGCGAAAATACGGTCATCGTTCACGGGGACGCCCTTGCATACGACTATGAAAGCCTGGAATCATTCAGGGTCGTTGCGAACATTCCTTATTACATCACTACACCCATCATTTTCAGACTCATGGAAGCCGGAAAGCGTCTCAAGTCAATGACGCTGACGATCCAAAAAGAAGTGGCCGAGAGAATAGCCGCTGCGCCTAACACGAAAAATTACGGCGTTCTGTCAATAGCTGTCCAGTACGCGGCAATACCTGAAATGAGGTTCATCATCCCTCGTGAAGCGTTCAAGCCTGTCCCGAAAGTCGACTCCGCCGTGATTCATATGACAATGCGCGATATGCCCAAAGTCGCGGTAAAAGATGAAAAGTTTTTTTTCACTGTTGTAAGGACCGCCTTCTCACAGCGCCGGAAGACACTTTCCAATGCCCTCAAGACCCTCTCTCCCGATATAAAAGAAATACTGACCGGCGCAGGTATCGATCCGCGCAGAAGGGCGGAAACACTTACCATAGAAGAATTTGCCGCGCTGGCAGACGCGCTGCGATAAGCTATCTTCCGTCCACCTCCGAAAGTCCGACTTGTTTGAGCAGTGAGTTCATCTGTTCGGTCAGGCTATTGTCGTCAGGCCTGGCCTGATGCATCTCGGCAAGAATTCCGACGGCATCATACCAAAAGCCTGCTTCTGCATAAGCCGCTGCCGTCTCAAGCCCCGTTGAAGAGATCACCCTGTTATCCAGGTCTTTGGATGGCCCCGCGTAACTAATAATTCCGCCGCTGACAATATCTTTCGACCTTTGTACAGGGTCCGGCACCACTGCCACAAACCACTGGTATTCGACTCCAGGCTTCAGCATCAACCCGTAATCCCTGAGATGCACGCACTGAATGCCGTTTTTTTCAGGCACCGCAATCTGTTTTTCGAGCAGCGGGGCCACTGATCGATCGTCATTGAGGGTAATCTCCACATGTGCTGCCAGGGGTTTTGACGCATGCCAGCACAGGGCGGGCTGAGGTTTTGAGGTGAAGCCGGTATGGTCAGGTACCAGGGCCACAAGCCTCACGCCGCCGGCGCCAGCTCCACGGCTGCCGCCTCCGACGCGGGCCCCTGGTTTACCTGTTTTAGGCGGCACATATTTAACAAACAATCCTTTGTTCTCATCCGCCGCATGGGATGTCTGTCCATAAACAAATACTAAACAAACAACCAAAAGTACAAGTCCTCGTCTCATATTGACCTCCGAAGTTTATTGTGTCATCGATAGCCGGGACTCCGGGCCTTCAACCGGTCCCTGCACCAAATAAATACTGATCGTATCCTCTTTGCCCTTCAGCGCAAACTCGCCGATCTTTCTTGTAACAAAAAGTTCTGTTATCAACGCCCGCGTGGATTCCCCTATGATAATGCGGCAAGCCCCATCATAAGCGACCTCGTCCTTGGCAAAACTCTCCAGCCGGGACGCCACATTGACCGTGTCGCCTATAACAGTGAATTCCATACGTTCTGAACTGCCGACACAACCGGATACTACAGGGCCGGTGAAAATACCGACCCGCATATCGACAGTGGGCAGACCTCTCTCACGCCACCGGCGGTTCAGGTCAGAGAGGGATTTGCCCATTTCGAGCGCACAGGTTACGGCGTTTATGGCGTCCTGCCGCACCCCGTCAATATCGGGTCTCGCAACCGGAACGCCGAAGAGGGCCATAACGGCATCACCGATGTATTTGTTTACAACACCACTACGTGCAATAACGATTCCGGTCATGGCCTCCATATATTCGTTCAACCATCCCATAAGGGCCTGGGGTTCCATCTTTTCGGATATAGAGGTAAATCCTTTTAGGTCTGTAAAAAGCACCGTGGCGGTTATCTTCTGAGACAAGAGACGGCCATGTTCCATAAACTGGTCCCGCTGTAACCATAATGTCTCTGCGACACTCGAAGAGACATGCTTGGAAAATATCTGCATCAGTATGCCCCTTTCCTCTTTCTCGCGATACGACATGTATGCCGTCATCAGGGAAGCGGAAGAGATGCAAGCCAGAGCAGCAGGGACCATAGGTATCCAGAATCTTGCAGCAAAGGCGGCAAGACTGAGCCCCGCGATCACGAACAAGGCCGCCGCCACCGACAGGGAAAACCGCCCGACAGCACGCACATAAAGACCGATAAAAGCCCCTGCCATCGCCGCCAACAGTATCCATATCCACTTGAGAGGCTCCGATATGCCTGCCATGGTGGCATGTCCGTCAAGGGCTGCCCGCAATAACTGGCCGGTCATATACCCGTGCAATTCCACACCGTACAGCGGCTTTCTGGCCGCCAGGTTTTTGCTTACAGGGGTGAAAAAGAAATCTTTTGAACTCTCGGCAGTCATGCCTATAAGAACTATCTTGTCGCGAAAAGCACCGGAAGGCAGATGCCCCTGCAGCGTCTCTGAAAGAGAATATTTCTTAAATACTCCGCCACGATAATCTATAAGGTACTGATAACCTCGTGAGTCGATGCCGGCATAACCCCCTTCGTTTTCTGTCAGTGGAACGAAAGTCGTCCTGCCCAATTTTAGATAATCGGGGTTGTCCTTGCCCGGCTCAGCAGCAATGCCCTGACTCTTAAGATACATGCCCGCCAGCAGCAGTGAAAACGAAGGATAGACAGTCTCTCCGTCCTGCATAAACAATAGTCCCCTTCGGATAATACCGTCAGGGTCCACGGTGACGTCGTTGAAACCCACAAGTTGCTGATCAATCACAGCATAAGGCTGCGCTACACCGGAGTGACTATCGTCCCCAATTTTTCTGACGCTGACTATGTTATGCCTGGAAAAAACCTTCATCAGATCTTCCTTGCCGGGAGGGACAGGAATGTCGCGGTAAATGTCGAGTCCGACAACCCTGGGGCCCTGACCAAAGACAATAGTAATTAAACTGGCCATATCGGCATCGGTCATGGGCCAGTGGCCGAGCTTGTGAATATCACCTTCAGCAATCTCGACAATAACTACACGGTCATCAGATGCAGCTCCTTTGTGGGCTATCTGCAAGAAAGCATCATAGGCATTCAACTCAGGGACCTCAAGCATTCGGGTCTTGCGCAAGCCAATGACTATGGCGGCCACCAAAAGACCCACAATGAGCGAAATAGTGAAAGCAGAGCGTTTTCTTCTCACGAGCGCAGTTATAACCAGTTGCCTATAAGCAGGAATGGCGACCAGTAAAAAGGATGACTGTACCTCCGGTCTCCCAGAAGCGTCAACTGTGCCTCCTGCAAAGACTTCGCCTTTGAAAGATTCCTGTCATGAAGCGTGCGGTAGAATGCTCCAACGAGTTCGGAACTTGCCTGGTCATTTATATACCACATGGTCGCGAGGGCGCTCTGAGCTCCGGCCTTTACAGAAACACCGGCGAGGCCGAGGGCGGCGCGATCATTGCCGGCCGCAGACTGACAAGCGCTCAATGTCAGAAGCTCCACCGGTTTTTTTCTGATGCTTCCGACACGAACGAGGCCTTCGAGGTCATTCATACTCAGTTTCCGGTCCCATGTAAGAAGGTAAGTTTCGGCGGCGTTGTCCGAAAACTCGCCGTGCGAAGCTATGTGAAGCATCTGGTACGAAGAATGATCGATCTCCCTATTAACCTTAGGCAGCGTGAAATTCTTATTCATAAGTAAATTGTTTGGGAATAGTCCTTCTATTGATGTAAGCTCTTGCGATACATTTTCGAGGGCAGGAAAACCCTGAACAGCTTCCGAAAGACCTGTGAGAAGAACTCTGGCTTTCATCATGGCGTTTGAATGCGGGGACACGAAGCCCATGCCAGGCTCCGTAGCTACTGCAACCTTGGCAATCAAAAAGTTATCTCCATCATTTAGGGCTGCCATCGGAATGGTGCGCAACGGGCCATCCGGGACAAAAACAAGGGTGTCAACTCCGTCTTTTTGCATATCTCGTTCCATAGGACTTATAAGCCACTGATAAAGCTTCCTGGCATGCACCAGGTACTCACGCGTGGTCCTCTTTTCGAGCATTACCCTGAAATTGCGTATCTCACCGGTAAGCGCTTCTTTACCCACATGAGTCACGAATTTTCTTATGCCTGAAGGCATACCTGCAAGGGTTATAAGACGGTCAGGCAATGTGATGAAATAAATCACCGCTGTATGCGGCATTGCCAGGTCGGACCGCTCAAGCCTCGACTTGGCGGCAACTACACAACTGTTCCTGAAATAGTCCTGCAGTTCAGCTCCCTTGAGCATCTCGACAGTCCGGATTGCCTCCAGCACAAGCGTCTCAGCCGCAGGATCTTCGCGTTCCTCTGCAACCTTCACAAGCAGGTCCACAAGTCCAAGATACACAGGCTCTATCACATCGCTGAAAGATATACGGTTGTATATCCTGCAATCTCCAGTAAGCTCCTGCCTGATGGCCTGAAGCGTATAAACTGCGCTGCGATATGACGAGAGGGCCTCATTCGTTTTTCCCATTGCACGATGGAGCCTGCCCGACTGCCATTGCCAAAGATACAGCGATTCCGATGCCCCTGCTATCTGGGCGGAGAAAAGGGCCCGTCGAGTATATGACAAGGCTTCAGCGGCCTTTCCCTGTTCCTCCAAGACCTGTCCGATATAGCCAAGGGCGTAAGAATCAGCAATCCTGTCACCCAGCAACTCGGCTGTGGTAATGGCCTTGCTAAAGACGATTTCAGCCTGCTCACGATACTTGTCCCTCAGTTCAGGCACCACTTGTGCCAGTTTGCGATACAATTGCCCCACATTGACCAACCCGTATGCCTTGTCGTGTGAGTCCTCGAATCCATCTTGCATTGCGGCAGCTTCAGCCAGGGCTTTGGCAGCCTCGGCATAAGAGCCTTTGTCTATAAGCGTCCGCGCCATGTTTGCAAAAGCGCGACCGGCAAGCATATTATCATGTGATGTTTCGGCTATATTAATGCTTTGACGGTACGAGGAAACGGCTGTGTCATGCTCTCCCTTAAGTCCTGCAAGGGTGCCCTTATAAAAAGAGATTAGCGCCCCTGTTCTGCCGTCACCCTTTTCAGGCATCGCTGCGACAGCCTCGTTGAGCAACTCCCCGGCCTTGTCCATACGGTTGACAAGCATGTACGCATTGGACAACCTGGCAGCAACCTGAGCCGTCATCGCCATGTCTCCCGTTTGACGGCAAATCTCAAGGGCCAGAGAAAGACTCTGAATGGAACTATTGTAATGGCCCAACTCCTGATACCCTTCAGCTAATGTAATGATTTCGCTTATGCGCTCCTTCTTCAGACCCTGACTGGAGTACCGCCGGTCAATTTCCTCTGCCAGCTTTACTGCGGTTTTGAAATCTCCATGCCGCACCGCATCCTGCATTTCATGTTCAGATGCAGCCCCAGTCTCCCTATCGGAAGCAATCGCAGGAGCAGCGAATAGGACTATGCAACTTAGATACATCAGAAGCGCTATTTTTTTCATCACTGCATATCTCCCTGGCAATAGCCGCTGCCCAGCGGCGAGTCAGGCTGGGGCGGCACGCCGTCCCTTCCTTTAACTACAAAGCTGCTCATATCCTCTTCCTTGCTCGCACACGGTTTGGGGAATAAGGCCCCTGTGTCGATATATGCCGCAGGCAATACGGCAAGATTGCCGCTCAAGTCTACCAACGGTGCGCTTATCGCCACTGTTCCCTGAAGCCCAAATCTCGATGATGCGCTCACTGTGCTGTCCGATGTCCTAATGAATACATTGCTCGATATATCTATGTTGCCCCCGTTGCCCACATCGGCGTTGGCTATGACTTTGCTGCCCTCGAGAACAACCTGCTCAGAATTTAGAGTTATGTTGCCTCCGTTGCCCGTCCCTCCATGCACTGTAGCCGTGATGCTGCTGTTCCTTATGTCCATAAGCTGCGGATCTATGCTGATATTGCCGCCATCAGCGTCTGCCGTTGCTGTGGTTATTGAGCTGTCTGTCATCTTTATTGTATTAGCAGTCTTTATGTCTATACTCCCAGCTACGCCTGTGCCGCTGCTTTCAGATGCTATGGATGAGCCGCTGTATAGATTCATCTGAGCGACATTAACTTCTATGTTGCCCCCTGCTCCGCTTCCTGACGTGGAGGTACTTATCCTGCCTCCGTCAGAAAAAGAAATGCTGTTGGACTCTACCGTAATCGATCCGGCCTTTCCTTTACTCCCTGTTTCACTGAAAATGCCACTTGTATAAACACTATCCCCGCTGGAATAATGGCCGGCGATAGATATTGAATCACCGGCTTTGATGCTGATGCTTCCACCATTCCCTTCGCTGCCCTCCCTTGCGCTTGTACTGATCGAACCAAGATCGGAAAGAGAAAGTTTAGCGGTCTCAATGCCGATACTCCCGGCATCGCCCTTGCCATATGTATTGCTGTAAATACCGCTTGTATAAACTGATCCACCGCTATCGTAATGCCCTGTGACAGATATTGAATCACCGGCTTTGATGCTGATGCTTCCACCTTTCCCTTCGCTGCCCTCTCCTGCGCTTGTATTGATTGTTCCAAGATCGGAAAGAGACAGTTTAGCAGTCTCAATGCTAATGCTCCCGGCATCGCCTTTGCCGGAGGTTTCGCTGAAAATAC
>JADFXI010000077.1:8703-13883 GCA_015233655.1 Nitrospirota bacterium
TTGTATACGCGGTTTCCCTGCTAGTATCACTGCCCGCGATAGATATTGAATCACCGGCTTTGATGCTGATGCTTCCGCCATTCCCTTCGCTGCCCGGTCTGGCGCTTGTATTGATCGTTCCAAGATCGGAAAGAGACAGTTTGGCTGTCTCAATACTGATATCCCCGGCGCTGCCCTTGCCGTAGGTTACACTGAAAATACCGCTGCCTGCGTTTTCATAATATCCTGTCACAGATATTGAATCACTTGCCTTAATGCTGATGCTGCCACCATTACCTTCGCTGCCCGCCCCCACGCCTGTACTGATCGAACCAAGATCGGAAAGAGATAGTTTAGTGGTCTCAATGGCGATATCCCCTGCGCTGCCCTTGCCTAACGTTACGCTGAAAATACCACTTTCAGAAACGGTCCCACCGCTGTCATAATGTCCTGCGACAGATACTGAATCACTGGCTTTAATACTGATGCTTCCGCCATTCCCTTCGCTGCCCGCCATTGCGCTTGTACTGATCGTGCCAAGATCGGACAGAGACAGTTTAGCGGTCTCGATGCTGATGTCCCCGGCGCCGCCCTTGGCGAAAGTTACACTGAAAATACCACTTTGATAAAGGGCCCCACCGCTATCGTAATGTCCTGCAATAGATACTGAATCACCTGCCTTGATTTTGACACTTCCGGCATTGCCTCCGCTGCCGGCCTCTGCGCTTGTAACGATTTCTCCGCCATCGGCAATAGACAGTCCGGCAGTCTCTATGCTGATATCCCCGGCATTGCCCTTGGCGGAGGTCCCGCTGCTTACCACGCTGTTGCCGCCCGTTATCAAAACAGAATCAGTCGCAGTAATGGCAATGTGGCCGGCATTACCCTGCCCGTAACTGCTTGCATTGACCTTCCCTCCCGCTTCAACTATGAAATTAGAGGCGTCAATAGTAATATCCCCGCCAAGACCTTTGCCATATGTATAGGCCAGGACTTGACCGCCTGAAAGAGAAATCTGATCACCCTTGACATAAATCGTGCCCCCGTTGCCTGAAGATAAAGTAGAATCAGATCCGGCGGCGATCTGGCCCCCAGACCCAAGATTCAGGTAATGAGCTGATATATCTATGTTGCCGGCGTTCCCGGCACCTATCGTTAAACTGTCAATCTGGGATGAACTCTCAAAAAGACCACTTCCAGTAAGGGCTCCGGCTATTGACATAGTCCCGGTTGCTGTTAAACTGATATCGCCTGCACGCCCTGAAGATGAAGTCGATGTAGATATTTCTCCGCCTGCGAAAGTGAAGTTGTTCGTGTTTATTGTCACCGAGCCACCCTGACCGCTGCCGCTCGTCCAACTGGAAACCAGCGTATTTTTGTTCATAGTGAAGTCAGGAGTATTTATTGTTATACTGCCGGCTTTGCCGGAAGTGCAGTTTGTCGTTATTTGAGACGGAAAAGACACGTATTTGCCGTCTATCAAAAAGCTGTTGTTGTTTGCGGAGCTGCCGTCTATCAGAACGCTATTATTTGCAGTAATTGAGATATTTCCACTACCTCCTGACCCATAGCTGTCGCTCGATATTGTGCTGCCAATCAAACCGGTGTCAGTCGATATTGTCAACCGGTCGGCATTAATGACAATATCGCCGCCACGGCCTGTAGCATCTGCAAATGAAGAACCACTATTGCTATTGATAGAGCCATCTCTTGTAAGAGAAAGAAACGGGGTGGTTATCGAAATTGTTCCTGCATTGCCGCCGCCCTGCGTCTTACCATATACACCGCTGGAAAAATCCGATATAGACATAGAGCCGGTTGCATTGATTGTAATATTCCCTCCGCCACCCTCACCATAGACAACATAGCCTATGCCCCCCCCTCCGGACAACTGGAGCTTTCCAACATTTAAACTCAGACTGCCGCCTTTTCCGAAGCTATTAGTTGAAAGGTCAATCACTCCACTATTGTTTACAGTTAGTGCCGGCGCAGTGATAGAAATTGTCCCTGCATTGCCGCCGCCCTGCGTCTGTGCATATATACCGCTTGAAGAATCCGATATCGATATGGAGTCTGTGGCATTGATTATTGTATCCCCGCCACCTCCTGAACTGAACACATTGTTATCGATATACCCCCCTCCTGATATTTCAAGCTTTCCAACATTTAAGCTCAGACTGCTGCCCTTTCCGGAACCATTAGAAGAAAGTTCAATGCCGCCGCCACTATTGATAACAAGCGACGGTGTTTCTATTGCAATACTGCCGCCATTGCCGACATCATAAACCATATTGTTGACAGCCGAAGAAGAACCTGATAACAAGAGCGATTTGGTAGCATCAATTGTGATTTTTCCTCCCTTCCCACTGCTATTGCTCGATGAGGCTATATATCCCCCGCCTGTTAAATTAAGAATGCCGGTGTTTATGGATATGTCAGAGGCATTGCCGTCCGAATACGTCGACCCGGATATGCCCGCATTATTGGATATATCAATTTCGTCACTTACATTAATATCTATCAGCCCACCTCCGCTGCTGCCGGTTGCTCTTGACCGGACACTCGAATTGTCGAGCAAGAACCGGCCGCCCCTTATGTATACAGTCCCCCCTCCACCGCTTGCATCAATTAACGAACTGTTCGTCGCGCTTATATTCCCTGATTTACTGAAAGCTGAAACGTCCCATCCCGAGTTTGATAATGTTGCCTCCCCCGGCGATGCAGCAGATATCAGCGATATTGTCCCTGAGGGGGCGGAAACATTTGAACCACTAAATGTCAGATTACCCCCGACAAACGATAATGCCTTGCCGCTGCCCACCTGCAACGACGAGCCGTTTACAGTAATCCCGCCAGGGGTATTGCCAATGAACCCGAATGCCGACGGCGCTGCTGATGTAAGCAGACTGTTGGAAGGTGTTGTGGCATCAAATCTACCGCCGTCACCAAGCTTTATGTAGTCTGCCGTGCTTGCATGAAAAGACCCGCTGACATCAAGCTTTGCGTTGGCTCCAAACACAATGCCGGCAGGATTAATGAAATAAAGATTGGCCCCATTTATGGTCGAATGTATCGTACCGTCTATGCTCGATGACTGCCCTCCGGTCACCCTCGAGATTATATTCTGTATACTGGCAGGCCCTGAAAACGTGGCGCTCTCTGCTGATGTGATGCTGAAGTTCCCGAAGCTGTGGAATAAATTACTCCCGGTCTGTTGTCCCACCGAGGCCGGGATTGAATAGTTAGGCCCTGTCAGCGCCCCCTTTGTGCCAAAACTGCCGTCAAGGGTAATCCCTGCAAAGGTATCATCCACAAAAAAGGCTGTGACCATAATAATGGCACTTAGCCCTATAATATGCAGTATAGCTTTCCTCACTGCATACCTCCCGGACAAAAACCGCTGCCCAGCGGCGAGTCAGGCTGTGGCGGCACGCCGTCCCTTCCTTTAACTACAAAGATGCTCATCTCCTCTTCCCTGCTCGCACACGGCTTGGGGAATAAGGCCCCTGTGTCGATATATGCCGCAGGCAATACCGCAAGATTGCCGCTAAGGTCTACCAACGGCGCGCTTATCGCCACTGTCCCCTGAAGCCCTAATCTCGATGATGCGCTCACTGTGCTGTCCGATGTCTTAATGAAAACATCGCTTTTTATATTTATGCTCCCGCCGTTGCCCAATTCAGCATTTGCTATGACCCTGCTGCCCTCAAGAACAACCTGGTCGGAATTAAACACAATATTGCCTCCATTGCCTGTGCCCCCATGCACTGTAGCCGTAATGCTGCTGTTCCTTATATCCATCAACTGAGGATCAATGCTTATATTGCCGCCATCAGCGTCTGCCGTTGCTGTGGTTATCGAGCTGTCTGTCATCTTAATCGTATCGCCTGCCTTTATGGTGATACTTCCGGCTACGCCTGTACTGAAGCTTTCAGATGCTATGGATGAGCCGCTGTATAGATTCATCTGCACGGACTTGATTTCTATGTCGCCTCCTGCTCCACTGCCTGATGTAGAGGTGCTGATCATGCCCCCTTCCGAAAGAGAAATGCTGTTGGATCCCACCGTAATAGATCCGGCTTTTCCTTTGCCCACTGTTTCACTTAAAATTCCGCTGTGATAAATAGTTCCGCCACTGTCATATTGTCCTGCGACAGATATTGAATCACTCGATGTGATGCTGATATTTCCGCCCGACCCTCCACTGCCCGCTTCTGCGCTTGTATTGATCCTTCCAACGTCTGAAAGAGACAGTTTAGCGGTCTCAATATTGATGCTCCCTGCATCGCCCTTACCGAATGTTTCGCTTACAATTTTACTTAAATAAACGGTCCCCCGGGTCTCATAATGTCCTGCTATAGATATTGAATCACCGGCTTTGATGGTTATACTTCCGGCATTCCCTCCGCTTCCAGTTCCTGCACTTGTGCTGATCAACCCAAGAGCGGAAAGAGACAGTATAGCAGTATCTATTCCGATGTCCCCCGCATTGCCTTTGCCATAGGTCTCGCTCAGGATTCCACTCGTAGAAACAATCACCCCGTTATCATAATGTCCTGCAACCGATATTGAATCACCGGCGTTGATGCTTATACTTCCACCATTCCCGCCGCTGCCGGCCCTCGCAGTTGTACTGATTTGCCCGGAATCGGAAAGTGACAGGTTAGAGGTCTCGATGCTGATGCTCCCTGCATCGCCCTTACCATATGTATCGCTTATGATCCTGCTTAAATAAGCTATTCCACTTCTATCATAATGCCCCGAAATAGATATTGAATCTCCGGCTTTGATATTTATGCTTCCACCATTGCCTCCGCTGCCGGCCTCTGCGCTTGTAGTTATTCCACCGACATCAGTAATCGTCAGCCTGGAAGATTCGATACTTATGTTTCCCGCATTGCCCTTGCCATATGTTTCGCTCAGAATCCCACTTGGAAAAACTGTTTTCCCGTTGTCATAATATCCTGCGATAGATATTGAATCTCCGGCTTTGATGGTTATACTGCCTGCATTCCCATCGCTGCCCGCCTCTGAGCTTGTACTGATTCTTCCAACGTCTGAAAGAGACAGTTTAGCGGTCTCAATAGTGATGCTGCCGGCATCACCCTTGCCATATGTTTCGCTTATGATTCCACTTGGATAAATGCTTCCACCACTATAATCATGTCCTGCAATAGATATTGAATCATTCGCTTTGATGC
>JADFXI010000078.1 GCA_015233655.1 Nitrospirota bacterium
ACTGACGATAAGCTGGTTTTTGAATTTCCGCTCAACCTGTTTGATCAGCGTTTTTTGATAGATGCATTTTTGCAGGAGATGAAGGGCAATGGGAACCTGCTCTTTGCAAGGTCTGTATTCCTGCAGGTTGGCGACATAATGAATATGACTCAATTTATATCTTTCATCATAAGGTTTCTCATAATACGGAAGGACCGAATACCGGTGAAACCCATCATATGAAGAAGCCGCCTTCTTTACTGCTCCGCATATTAATTCATAGTACGCGTCTGTATCTATCAGGACCAATTCGACGCCCATAAACCTCAAAACGGTAATGACATGAATTGCGTGGACTCTGTATACATATTCAATGTAATACATATTTGTCGTCACAATTTTCTTTATATTTCCCTCAATAATAAACTTTACAAGTTCATCCAGGGCCATTGCCTTCGTTTTGCTATAATCAAATCGGCGGGCATGAACGTCCCATCCCAGTTCCATGTTGCGGTAAAGCAGATTGTCAGCATCAAGCTCGCGGCAATTGTTATAGAAATGAATGAACCGGCCGGGACCATCTACATTGTAAAGCAATATTTTCTTATGTGCCGAGGCCTTATCCTTTAACTGTTTATTCTCATTAAGAAACCGGTTGGTATTCTTCAGGATGTTCCAGACATAGTTCACCGGGCCGCCTATCTTTGGCTCTATCTTGGCCCATAAGTCGGGATTGCAAACCACTTTTATTTGGTCAATATCGTCTACAGGCATCCGGCAAAATATATTTTTTACCGCGTTAAGCAGCCACTCTAAGATGTAGGCCTCATCAGCAGCATTAATTGTCTCCAGTGTTATAGAGTTAAGCGCCAAGAGTTGCGCATTACGGTAACAGATCAAATTAAGCCTTTGCTGCTCCCCTTCAAGACGAATATCAATGCGCTTTTTCTTCAAGTTTTCTCCTGTTTCTCATATCTTGCCTTCAAATTGCCTGAATTCACCTATTGCGGTCAGGTAATTGTCCATAGTTCCTATATCCATGTGATACACGCCATTATGAAATGTGAAAATTCGGCCCACATAATGAGGCAGCACCTCGGTGCTGAAATCGATCACTTCGCGCCCGATTTTTTCCAGGAAGCCGAAAATGCCGGGTTCCAGAATATAAACTGCGCCGTTGGCAAGGTTTCCGGGAGGGTACTCCTCTTTCTCATGGAAAGCCTTCACAACACCCGAATCGTCAAGCTCGACAATGCCGCAGCTCTCAGGTGCAGCCGTATGAAACGTCATCATCGTCATTTCACAATGTACGGGGCGGCTGTTATGACGCTCAATAAACGCCCTGACGTCGAATTTTGAAAGATTGTCCGCATGAATAAGCATGAGAGGCTCATCATTAAAAAAGGCCCGGTTCCTCAAAAGAGTCCCGGCGGTGCCCAACAAGTTTTCTTCATAAACGAGCGAAACTACTTCATTAAAATCGCTTGTCCGTATATAATCTCTGACTTTGTCGGCAAGATAATGAAGGTTGACAAGTACTGGATGTACTCCTGCGTCGATGAGCATTTTCAACCAGTAATAAATGAGTGGTCTCCCGTATATCGGCACCAGGCATTTGGGGATATTTGTTGTCAGAGGGCGAAGTCTTGTGCCCAACCCTGCAGCAAGCAATAATGCCCTCACCCCGTAATCTCCAAAATAAGATCATCGGGTGTCAGGGGTATGTTTCCAAGTCGGCCTACCTGGCATGCCGATGCCAGAGATCCCAAATATGAACTTTGCCAGATGTCAGCCCCCACAGCCATAGCCATAGAGGCACATGTCATAAATGAATCTCCTGCCCCTGATACATCTTTAGGAGCAAGGTTAAATGCAGGCAGACGGTCGGTAAGCCATGTATTTTTTTCAGTTGTTTCCGCATGTATCAGGACGCCCTCTTCAGCCAAAGTCAGCACCACGTTCCTTATATGCGCCTTCTGCCTCAGCTTTTCCGCAAGAACTACAAGCCCGGATTCGAAGTCTCTCACAGCCAGCCTGGCTTCTCGTTCAGTCGGGGTCACCAATGTCATTTTCCTGAAGCGGGATATATCACCGACCTGGGATGAAGACTGGCTGTCCGCCACCATCATAATCCCCCTTTTCTCACACTCAGCGATGATCTTCTTGACAAAGGGCTGGGGCAGACAGCCGTAATTGAAATCGGCGAAGATCAGGAGATCAATGTCATCCATAATGGCAAATACATCCTTACACATTCTATTCCTCAATTCAGCGCTAATCGCATGCTGCCTCATATGGCTTACCCTGAGAAGAGTCTTCTGCCCTGTCCGAAAGCGCTGTTTCAGCGTTGTGGGCCTGCTGTCGTCGACGTAAAAATGTGCCTCAACCCCTATCTTCGAAAGATTGTCCTTCGCAAAATCAGCGGTTTCATCACTGCCTACAGTCGTAAATAAATGCACTGCAGCCCTCAAGCCCCGCGCATGGGACGCCACTATCCCGGCGCCTCCCATAAATTTTTCCTGTAAAATCGGGGTAACTACGATAGTCGGGTCCTCCTGGGACATTCCCAGCGCATCGCAAGTTATATACTCGTCGATTATTATATCGCCCAGTACGCATACTTTCAGTCCCTTCATCCAGACAAGGATATCCTGCAACGTTCCGAAATCGAATTGATGGCGGGACAGAAAATCCGCCGGCAATTTAATCGAAGAGCGATTCAGTTCCTTCCATTCATGCTTCATCAGGTCTACGGATGAAAAGATTATATCGCCTGAGCCGAAGATCAGCTTCCCACCGCTCCTGGCCAAAACTTCGGTTTCGGGATTGAATCGGTCCTCGTGCTCTTTACCTTTTACTACAAAGTCAGGTCTCAATTCTTCAATAAAATCGGCAGGAGTGTCGTGAAGAACAAAACTGTAGTCCACCAGGCTGATGGCCTTGACTCCTTCGAGACGAAGGACTTCGTTGATTACAACTCCTTTTGATTCAGAGCCAAGCACACCGACAATAAGATAGTCCCCGCATTCTTTTGCGAACCGGAGAAGGCGTAAATGTCCGGGGTGTAGTATATTAAAATTGCCGGAGACGAAGACTATACGCTTGTTTTTTGCTTCTTCTTTTATGTCTTGCAGCGCAGCTATGGATTCAGGATTAAGCGGCATTTCAATCACCTATGCGGGTCTCAGCCAGCCACACCTGTTACAAGCTTCAACCGTTCCCTCTCTCCTTATAATCTCCCTGAATTCGTTGAATGCAGGACCGTTTATAATATCTCTCAGTTTTTGTTGTCTGACGTTCCCCATTGAGACCGCCACACATGGAAAAAGTTCGCCGTCAACATTAATATGTACACTCGACCACGGAAATTTACAAGGCTGAAAAAGATCTTTCCGATGTTCTGCATGGTTCAGGATATTAATACCCTCAGGCGGTGACGTTGAAGTAAGCGATGCAACTTTGGGATGAAGAAATGCCTTCTTATTATTATCTAAATTATATCGCCTGACCATATCGAGTTGTTCTTTAATTATTTCAAATTTATTGTAAACAACCGCATGTGTTTTCCTGAATATTTCTTCGAAAGGCATAATCGTATCAGAATGCTGAAGGGGAGATCCCTTAAGGAACTGGAACGAATGATGGTCAAAGGGAAGCTCCTCCACACAATAGCGGTGGATCGCAAAAAGGTCCGCGGCGTTTTCATCCAAAACCATCGTCTTTGCGTCGAGTACGCACTTGGAACTCAGATGGTCCCTCCTTTGCGCAAAATAGCGTATCATGGCTTCAACATGGGCCCATTTGTCGGAAGGGATGTTTCTCACAGTATTCCTTATACTGTCCACTGATATGGAGAGGACCCTGAAATTCGGATAAGAGAGCATAAAGTCGATCATTTCTTCGGTAAGCAGCACCCCGTTGGTAATGACGTTGCAGGTAAAGCGCGAAGCAACACTATCGAATACTTTCCTGAACCCTTTAAACATGAGAGGCTCTCCGCCCACCAACGTCACCCGCGCAAAATCAGGAAGTTGATCGGCCAATGCCAGCCAGTCCCCTTCGGTCATCTGACTTTTTCTTAAATTTTTTCGCTGGCAGCAGAATGAGCATTTGAGGTTGCATTGGTTGGTCAGTACAAAAACATAACGGTCCGGCATCAGCCCGGGCGTGTTAAAGGCTTTTTCCGTATACGCCTCATGGCTGTTGTGGAATGCCTGTGACTCGTCGTCAGATCTTTTATCGACATTATGCTTCATTCGTATCTCTCATTTTGCATGTAACGTTCATCCACGGCATTTTTTTAGAAGAAATGAAAACAGATCTTTCACGATAGTCGGCAGTATCGTTTGTTCTATTTTGTATTTTTGCCGAGGTTATGTCAACAAGTCGAATTCTAAACAAGACGCCACCCATATACCGTCCTAAGCACTGCCTTACCTGCCATCGTCATTACTTCCGGCAACTGATGGTCCCAGCATTTCGTTCACGATTTTTGTAAAATCATCAGCAACGTCCCGGCGTTTGATCAATTTTGCAGTAGCTATAAATGTTGCCAGGCCGAGTAACAATTTGGGCACAATACTCTTTGTCAGTCCCTTTTCGATCTTTATGCGCTGTATCTCCTTGTCGGCACACAGATGAATCTCGTCTATAATCCCAGCTATATTATTATTCTGCGGTATAAAGTAATCTTCGATGGCCAGTTCGTTGCCATTATCAGGATTCTTCCAGTGTTTGTAACTCAACTTATATTCTCCACGCTTGCATATAGGAGAGCCTGGATTGGCCCTTAATCGGGGAGTGACACTAACGTCCGCCCCCCTGCGAATATAATCAACAGCAGTATACATCGTTTCGACAAGTTCTTCTTCTGTGCTCTCCGGAATTCCGACAATAATAAAAATTATCGGAACGATACCGGTTTCCAACATTGCGTTTAACACCATTTTGTAATCCTCGACCGTAACTCCCACCTTATTTATGGAGGGGAATTTTAACAACCGCGGCGAAAAAGATTCGATGCCTAATCCGGTATTGTCGAAACCGGCACGTTTCATTGTCTTCATGAGGTCCCATCTTACGTCCCCATTCTTTATGTAGTCGGCCACTCTCGATTGACAAAAAAACTTCACTCCTTCAGAGATGCGCCCTGATTGCTTGGCCTCTATTACTAAATTACAAAATGTATTGACCCGCTCCAGGCCCTCCTTGTTGCCGGCAAGAAAATTATCATCGCTGAAGAGGAAACCGCGGGCCCCATATTTGTCTATATGTTTCAAAACTAATTCAAACACCTCCCCGGCTGACAGCATAATAATTGGTGTCTGACGCCCCTGGGAGTCGGATAGAAATGACTGAGAACTGCAAAAACCGCATTTCCTCGGACAATGACTTGTTGTATACAGCCTGACAGTCTCAAAAATAAACCCCGTATGACTGATTCCATCTATTTTTTCCGCATTTACTTTTTCCCAATATCTTTCGTATGGGAGATCAGCGTCAATAATATTACTGAAGGACAATTTTCTAAACGCATCCTTAGTCAGAATAGGAGATGGTTTATGGACCATGATACCTTCCTTGTTGGTAAAGACCACTCCCTCGACACTTTCAGCAGCAGGTGAAAAATCCCCGGTGTTCCCTGAGTTCAACAGATTGCGGCAAAAACCAAGAAGTGCTTCTTCAGCGAATCCGAGAAAAATCACGTCTATTAAGCCGCTGGACAGCCACTGCTGATAATTCAATGTAGCCGCCTGTCCGCCGGCTATTATAATCGGTCTTTTTGTACTCTGCGAGGCTGCATGATGAAATCTCAGAATCACGTCCAGATCATCCACCATGTTTATATGGGATACGCTCATACCAATAACGTCATAATACCCCTGGCCCGCTCTCTGGAGGTAGGTATTGTCAGCGTCAATATCGTAATCCAGAATATCACAATGAATGTTGTCCTTTTCCACATAATTCTTTAACCTGTATAATCCTAATGGCGGAGCAAGGTTCCAGCCCGGTCCGGATTTAGAGGTCATTAATAGAATGTGAATCCCGTTTTTCATGTTCTCACCATAAGAATTGCGCATGAAACAACAATCATGAGGCACCTCCGGAAACAGCGTCTCTGCATCTATTAAATACTACAAATTCAATATTCGGCGATGGATTATATTTCCTCAGCATTTTATTTTTTATCATTTCCCCTATGCGCGGCTCAAAAGGCAATAAAACGATGGTTTTCTCGCCGTTGTTTTCCAGAAGGGCCTCGACCGAAATACTGGGGATGTCATATATGAATTTGTTAATCTTAGAAGGGTCTTCATCGACAAAAAAAGACGGCTTACCGGACAATTGACCAAGAAGCTATAGGGATGACAGCCCCATTCCGAATATGCCGAATTTCCTGCCCCTGATCAAATCGTCCATTTCCAGAAGGACCCTCCTGATCCACAAAAGGGTATCACTCAGCTCAAGTTTTATTGGGCCGACATCCCGAGTCAAACCCGGACACCATCCTGACCCTTCGTACTTCAAAAACAAGGTAGCGCAGTTATGGACCCATTCACTTCCATCCAAAACCATAATAAATCCTTTAGCTGATAGAAGCCCCAAAAGCGAATCCTTTGAGAAGTGGGAGACATGGTCGATAATGGCCAGGTCAAAGGGGTTTCTGATGACATCGGGCACCTGTATTAATATATTCGTTGAATCATGAAAGTATCTTTGGAGCCGTTCGAAAGTGTCCAGGGGGCTCTCCATATGCTCCAGACTATGCCATAAAGTGATTAAATCATATTCCGCAAACGGGATGGTTTCCAACGATGTTGAGGAAAAAGAAATGACATTTGTTATTTTCAGGATTTCTTCTTTGAAGCGATCAACAACATCATAGCTGAACAGCTTCCATCCTCCAAGCATCTGCGACGCTGTTTTTAGAACAGCACCGTTTCCGCTGCCTATATCCAAAAGGTTGCCTCTTTCAGGTATATACCCTATTATCTTTTCAAAAACCAATTGCGTCCTTGTTTTTGATGACGAGTCCGTAGGGAATACGACCTGTTCGCTTCCATTCGACAGATGATAGATATCATACGAACTGTAATTATCGGCAATTATGCCGGCAGTCTGGGCGTCATGAAACTTTTGAATATGTCCGCACTGCCCGCAAATAAAAACAACAGACTCTTTCTCTATCAGTTTCGAATCCGATGTCACCGAAATAGGTTTGACACCAACCGTCCCGATCTCCTCTACAAGATAAGAGCGGCAGATGCGGCATTGCAGAGTATTTTCAGACATTTTTCCCATTATTTTCTTCTCTCAGTCCTGCGATCTTTGCGTCAAGCCACATAGAAACACTCCCAACAGTAGAATCGGGAATAAAGCCATATGAAGTTTCAGCTTTCAGTGTAGATATATTAAAAAAACTGCTTGTGTCGCATGAAGTTTTTATCTCCGATTTTGAGTCAAGCCTTTCCTTCATCAGAACAGCGATATCATAAAGGGTCGCATCCTTCTTTGACGCGATATTAATGATATCGTGCTGTTTAGTGATGGAAAGGTTGTCAATGAAACGAAATAATCCGTCAACTGAAATTACATTATTGAACATCTTCCCGGCGTTAGTTAAGCAGACCGTTTCGTTGCCGATAAATTTTTCAAATAACCGGTACAACAGATTAGTCTTGTTCCTTAAACCCAATATGGCCGGAAGTCTCAAGCATATAGTTTTAAATGGCTGGTCCTTCAGCATTTCTTCTCCTAAAAGCTTCGTCAAAGCATAGAAAGACGGGTTAAAAAAACCTGCTTCCTCTGAAATATTGTCCTGGTTGATTTTTCCATATACGGCCATTGCCGAGAAAAAAACCAGCTCGTCCACTCTTTCTTTGCGGGCAAAACGTATGACCTTGTCCAGGAACATTATATTTGATGCAATCATATCATCCGTTCCTGACGGCGGCGCTTTTACAGCGAGATGAATAATCCTGAAAGCGCTTTTTTTTCCACGGCCGTCATTGTGCACCGACTTTTGTTTTTCATATAATTTGCAAAGAGAAGAACCGATGTCCCCTCTGGCCCCGGTCAGTAGGACTTTACCGCTGCCCGAATCGATACAATGCACACCCGGATGGCAATAGAGGTCATCGTCACATGTCTCTGCTTGAAGCGGCATGTCCTTATCTGCCATTAAATATCACCTTTCTATTCCTGTCCATCTTTAAATCAATCTATGCCAAAGTCTATCGATCGTGTGTGCCGATATTAACGATACAACGAACGACTTCACCGGCCCGCATTTTCTCAATGGCCTCGTTTATGCGGTCAAGAGTATAACGATGCGTAACCATCATTTTGAAATTCAAACTCCCGGCATCAACCAGTTTCAAATATCTGGGAATATCGACCGAAGGGTTGCTTTCTCCTCCATGAGAACCGGTAAGCACCTTGTCGAAGTGCAGAGGCAAAGTATAGATACTGGCCTTTTCGCCTTTCTTCGGCACTCCGACTAATATTGTCTTTCCTGATGCAGCTGTCACCTCGTATGCCTGCTCGATAACAGAGACATTGCCGGTGTTATCGACAGCGACATCAACCCCTTGACGGCCGACTATCTTAAAGATCTCGTCCCTGATATCAGAACCGGATGAGTTGATTACATGCGTAGCTCCCAATTGCTTTGCAAGTTCAAGTTTGTTGTCGTATAGATCTATTGCAATAATTGGATAGCCGGAAACCAATGCAGCAGCCTGTATAATGTTTAAACCAATACCGCCTGCTCCAAAAACTGCAATGGATTCTCCAATTTTTAGTTGCGCGTTGTTATTTATGACTCCAAAACCTGTTGTTACCGCACATCCCATCAAGGCCGCAATCTCGAAATCAGTATCATCAGGAACAGCAGTAAGACGGTTCTCCGAAACTATAGCGTACTCATTAAAGGTCGTAATCCATCCCGCATTTACAATCGCGTTTCCCCACATGTATTTCGGAACGGGAGCATCTATTCCCGCCCCTTTCCTCCAGTGCATAACAACATGGTCGCCTTTTTTTACCTTCGTCACCCCAGGTCCGGGCTCCTCAACTATCCCGCCCCCTTCGTGACCGAGCAGGTGGGGCAAGAATTTATCAGGACCTTTTGCCCCGTCAATCTCTCCAATCTGAGAGCCGCAGATCCCGCTGCAAATGACCTTCACAAGCACCTGCCCGTACTCCAGAGTTGAAGGAAGTTCAAGGTCTGCTATTACGAGCGGTTTCCTTTGTTCAACAAGTATTGCTGCTTTCATTTTCATATCTATATTATTCCTTATTCAAAAAATATGAACGAATAATCACCGGTATACCCGGTATTTTTGAACCACCACTCCCACTCCTCGGGGCTGTTAAACGCCTCGCACGTCACCTGCCAGTACAGCAGGTTTGCCTTTTCCGTCTCGTTGCGGTACGACTCGACGCAGATGTATTTGTGTTTCTTGGCAACGCGTTCCATCTCGCGCAACGCTTTGTCCAGGTCGTAACAGTGCAAGTTGTGCAAGGTATTGATTGAGTATACAAAGTCGAATGATTTGTCGGGAAACGGCAGTTGCGTCGCATTGCAGACCATGAGACGGTCTCTGATTTCTTCTTTGCTGTTGCGGATTGCATAATCGGAGATATCGATGCCGGTGACATCAATGCCTGGCACAACTTTGGTAAAGTCAAAGAGCAGAAACCCTTTGCCGCAACCGATATCAAGGATCTTGTCGCCCGATTTGAGGCCGTAGTGATTTGCCATCACGCGGGCGACCTTTTCCCAGCGCCCCTCCATATATCGATAACCGCCGTAGTTTATCCGCCGGTCACCATCCCAGTAGTCGAAGTCCCACTTTTTCGCCAACTCCGCCGCCTTGGCCTTCGGATAGTCGGGATCATTGACCCTGGCCAGGTAATCACGGTTCGTGCTCTTGTGAATCACAGACATGAAATCAATATAGGCCATACCTTAAATCTCCTTGTTTTCAAATTTCCAACTCTTCCAGAGAAGCGAGCAGGGACCAGGCCCTGTCAAGTTGCCCTTTTTTTCGTTCCACAGCCGGCCCCTGTGCGAAATCCCTTCTGTCGGAATCTACGGGAAGAAAATCATTTAGAAGGATACAGCACCATTTGATACGATAGAGCGGCAGAAGAAGGTGCATCCTCATAAGTGCCGCCTTGCGGTTCGGAAGTATATCGGCAACCCTGTTGAATACCTCGTCCTTATAGGAAAGTGAAACCGGTACGGCTACCTGGTTGAAGAAGTCCCCTGTCAGCTTTGCAGGGTCATCCCACCCCGCATATTCGAAGTCGAGGAAGGCGATCGTCCCATCCTGACGTCTCAGAGCATTGTGAAAACCAAAGTCAGACGGCGATATGATACGCTCCTCTGCCGCCAGTTCCGCATCCGATGAAATCCGAGCCTCAGAAATTTGCGCCATGATACGCTCCGTTACAGTCTTATATGCGGGAATAAGCCTTGACTGTATAAACGTCTCTAACTCATGGTCTATAGGGGACTCAGGAATTATCCCGGTCAGCCGGTCAAGTCTTCCTCTTACAACGTCTATATGCGTGCTGATCGAAAAACAGGCCTCGGAACAGATTGGAAGCGCCCGTGCTTCAGGGAGTGTCTTACATCGGTTCAACGATATAATAAATTCTAAAGCCTGCTCTATGTCAGCCCGGCAAAGTGTCCCCGGAAGTATCCGTTCTCCATTTATATGGCCGTATAGTCCGATTCCGGCAGCGGTATCGCCGGCTATAGGCTCAGGAATGCACCGGATACCGTTTGACCAGGCAAATTGAGCAAAGGCGAATTCCGCTCCCAGACGGTCGCGGCTGTCTCCGGGATGACGAAAGTATTCCTTTAGCACATAATGACGCGGGTCGGCATTAACGTAATATATCCGGTTGTTCCCTCCAACCCCGATAGAGCTGAGTTCCGCGCTGGAATCGCAACCGGCTTCGGCAAGAAGCCGCGCCGCGCGCAAACGCAGACCGGACAATGGCGCTGCGGACTTGCTAAGCATAAACTCCCATAAAATATGTCTCGATTTCTTCCCAGGAGGTAAATGTCAGCATCCCTTTCGTTTCCCCTTTGGACCCGGAGTCGAACAGCAATCCTTCCGTACCCTTTGGAAATCCTTCAGCCGAGAAAATCTCGGGAAGGTCATCAACGAAATGCGTACAACCCAGCGCGCCGATCCTCGCCAGTTTCTCTTCTTTGGTCGGTTCAAAGAATACCTGATGCATGCCCATGCCTGCTTCAGTCAGGAAACCGCTTGTATCCAGCCATCTGCGGGCTGAATCATGGAGGTTATAACGTGTTCCGAGATACGGATAGAGAGTTTTGTGGCTGATGATGTAAACCACAGCGCCCTTTTCCGCAAGAGTCCTGATGCACTTTGCTGCGCCTGCAAACGCCGTGGCGGTATCCATGCGTGCGCCATACACGTACCCCTGCAATTCAGTCCAGTCGTCTTCATGCCCTATACTTCTAAGGTAGTCGCGGACCCGTTCCTTTGAAGAAGGGAGATCCTGTGGAATAAGCCCTCGTTCGCAAGCGGCACGATGAAATGCCCTGTCGTAGCAAACGATGGTATTATCGAAATCAATTCCTACTACCATTTATCCGGCCGCCTTTAATATCTTTTCTGAAATAACATCGGCAGTGAGCCCGTAACAGGCCCTTGCATATTCCTGACTTCCTACCCTGCCCAGGAATCTGTCTTCGGTGCCAAAACGCAATAAACTTGCCTTACTGGGTCCATTGTCAGCCATCCATTCGGCAACAGCACCTCCCAGCCCTCCTATGAGACTGTGCTCCTCGATAGTCGCAACCAGCCTGCACCCCCGGCTGATGTCCTCGAGAAGCCCGGCATCGAGCGGCTTTACCGTGTGGAAGCTCTCGACCCTGACGGAAATGCCTTTATTTCGCAAAAGTTCCGCGACAGACAAAGCAAGAGAGATTATGGTACCGGTGCTCAATATACATACGTCGTCACCCTCTATCACAGTTATTGCTTTGCCTATTTTGAAATCCGGCGCAGTCTTATGAATGGCCGGCTCGCCCTTCTTCCCGATCCTTAAATAAACAGGACCTTCATGGTTTAAGGCCGCCCTCAATGCAAGCCTTGCTTCTACAGGATCGCAAGGACATATAATCGTCATATTCGGAAACATACGCAGAAGCCCTATATCTTCGCAGGAGTGATGAGTAGGTCCAAGCTCCGCATAGGATAGCCCGGCGCCGGTGCCGACTATTACAACGGGTACATTGTGATAACACAAATCTATGCGGATTTGCTCGATGCATCTGACAGTCGCAAAGGGAGCGATAGTATAAGTGACCGGTCTGAACCCCATGAGGGCCAAGCCTGCGGCGACACCTGTCATATTCGCCTCGGCAACGCCACAGTTATAAAACCTTTCAGGGGCCGTTTTTTTAAAATTATCGAAAAGCTTGTTCCCTATGTCACCGGAGAGAAGAATCAACCTTTTATCTTCCGATGCGATTTTTTCGAGTTCCTTCGCAATAACGTTTCTCATAACTTTCTAAATTAATCCAAGCTCTTTTTTTGCGGTTTCCACTTCAGATAAACATGGGATCCTGTAATGCCAGTTGTTGTCATCCTCCATAAACGAGACCCCTTTACCCTTGATCGTATGGGCAATCACGGCAACAGGCTTTCCCGATCCATCAGGGAGTTTTTTCAGGACAGTAATCAGAGAGCCCATGTCGTGGCCGTCAACCTCGTAAACACTCCATCCAAAAGAGGACCATTTTTCTTTTAAAGGGCTGAGCGCCATGATCTCTTCACTCCTGCCGGTCGCCTGCCATTTATTAAAATCGATAATCGCCATCAGACGCTCCAATTTATTTGCAGGCGCCATCATGGCAGCCTCCCAGACCGAACCCTCATTGCATTCGCCGTCGCTCAACAATACAAAAATTCCATTTTTATAGCCATGCAGCCGGGATGCGAGCGCCATCCCTATACCTATAGGCAGGCCATGACCGAGAGATCCTGTAGCGGCCTCAACCCCGGGGATCCCGCAGGCGGGCGGATGCTCTCCGAAAAGACTCCCGTCTTCTCCATAGTCATCCATCATGGCCTTTGGAAAAAAACCTTTCATGGCAAGCACCTGAAATAGAGCGGGGGCAGCGTGTCCTTTGCTGAGGATAAAGCGGTCGCGCTCGGGCCTGGACAAGTTCTGCGGGTCTATATCAAGTACCTCCCAGTATAGTGCGGTGAGGATATCCACACAGGAAAGGCATGATCCAAGGTGAGGTACTCCAGCCTTGCACGAGGTTTCTATGATTCTTCCCCGTATCTCTTCGGCAACACGTTCAAGCTCTTTGACATTCATAAATATATCCGCCTACACTTCATGGTTTGTGAATATAATCAAATGGCAGCGTCTTCAGGACTTCCAGATTGTCGCAGACCCAACCGATAGTCTCCTCTATTCCCTGCTCCAGTCCGATGCGGTCTTTCCACCCCAGATGCGCCATGGCCTTCGAGCTGTCCAGCAGATAAGCCTGGTCCTTCCCTGGTCTGTCTTCCGAGATCTCGACCACATCACTAAAATCCGCCCCCATCAGTCCGCAGATCAGCCTGACAAGCTCGCTTATAGCGATATTACGAGCAGTTGAAAAGTGATATATCTCACCTGGAACTGCATTACGGGCTGCGCGCAGCGTCGCATCAGAAACATCCTTAATGTGGATAAACGACCGTACGGAATGGCCGCCACCGTGCAAAGGGACCTTCTTGCCGAGTTTAATATGCAGTATGGTCTTAGGGATGATCCTGTAAAGCTGCTGTCCCGG
>JADFXI010000079.1 GCA_015233655.1 Nitrospirota bacterium
CTCATTCAATCGGTGGATTAACTGATGACCAGGGACCTGGTAGGAATAAAGGACATGCCAAGGGAGGACATTGAACAGGTGCTCCTGACGGCATCGTCGTTCAAGGATGTTCTGAAACGGGACATCAAGAAAGTCCCCGCGCTTCGCGGCAAAACAGTCGTGAACCTGTTTTTTGAGCCGTCCACCCGGACCAAGACCTCTTTCGAACTTGCGGAAAAAAGACTTAGCACTGACGTGCTGAATTTCTCGGTCCCGATGAGCAGTGTGGTCAAAGGGGAGTCACTTTACGATACAGTAAAGACAATCGAGTCCTACGGCGTTGATTTTATCGTTATCAGGCACGCATCGAGCGGAGCGCCCCACTTTATAGCGAGGAACGTGAGCGCATCGGTAGTCAATGCAGGGGACGGAATTAATGAACATCCCACCCAGGCCCTGCTCGACGCTTTCAGTATTATAGAGAAGAGGGGGACTCTGGAGGGGCTTAAAATTGCCATTATCGGCGATGTAAAACATAGCAGGGTGGCGAAGTCCAATATATATCTTCTTTCAAAGTTCGGTGCGAACATAAGGTTGTTGGGGCCGCCGACACTCGTCCCTGAAATTGGTGATTACGGTGCAGAGGTTTTTTTTGATATGGACAAAGGGCTTAAAGATGTCGACGTTGTAATGATGCTGAGAATACAGATGGAAAGGCAGGGCAAAGGGTTCTTTCCGTCCAACAGGGAGTATTCAAGGTACTGGGGTATGAATATGAAACGGCTGAAAATGACAGGTAAAGACACAATTGTCATGCATCCGGGCCCAATGAACCGTGGGATCGAGATATCTTCCGAAGTTGCAGACAGCGCCCAGTCTGTGGTGCTCGACCAGGTGACAAACGGCATTGCGGTCAGGATGGCTGTGCTATACCTGCTGGCAGGCAAGGGCCGGCAAGGGGCGGAATGAATAGCGCCATGCGGATAAAGGGAGGGCATATAATAGATCCTTCGGATGGGATAGATTACATTGGTGACATCCTTATCGACAACGGCAGGATCGTCAGCATAGAGAGGAAAAACGGAAACGCCGATACGCGGAAAAATCCCAAGAATAAGCATGAAACCATTGAAGCCGCCGGCCTCTATGTTATTCCGGGTCTTGTTGATATGCACACCCATCTGAGGGAGCCGGGCTTTGAGCATAAGGAGACTATCAGGACCGGGACGATGGCTGCGGTCAGGGGCGGCGTTACTTCAGTATGCCCGATGCCCAATACAAACCCGGTCAATGATAACCCGACGGTGACGGCTTTTATAATCAAGAAAGCGATGGACGAAGGCTTCTGTTCCGTTTTTCCCATCGGCGCCATATCGAAAGGGCAGAATGGCGAAGAGCTGGCTGAAATGGGACTCATGTATGATACCGGATGCAGGGCGTTTTCGGACGACGGAAGACCGGTAATGAGCAGCATGCTGATGAGGAGGGTACTGGAATACTCAAGGGTGTTCAATGTTCCGGTAATAGCCCATTGCGAGGACCTCACTCTGACTGACAATGGAGTAATGAACTGCGGCGTCCTTTCAACCACCCTCGGCCTTAAAGGTATTCCTGCGGCAGCGGAAGAGGTAATGATAGCCAGGGACATAATACTTTGTGAATTGACCGGCGGGAGACTGCATATAGCGCATGTGTCGACCGAGGGTTCGGTGCGGCTTATCCGGCAGGCAAAGGAGCGAGGCATTGCGGTCACGGCAGAAACATGCCCTCATTATTTCAGTATCACCGAAGACGCTTGTAAGGGATACAATACCAACGCCAAGGTCAATCCTCCCCTGCGGATGCAAAAAGACGTAAATGCGATAAGAGAGGGCCTGAGAGATGGCACAATCGACGTTATCGCCACTGATCATGCCCCGCACCACCGCGATGAGAAACTTCAGGAGTTTGACAAGGCGCCGTCCGGAATTTCCGGCCTTGAGACTGCATTGGGTCTTGGCCTCGGGCTAGTCCACGATGGTGTTTTGACCCTCAATGAACTCGTAAATAAAATGTCCCGTAACCCTGCGCGCATTATGGGACTCGACAAAGGCACTTTAAGGGCAGGTGCCGATGCCGATATTGCGATAGTGGACATTAACAGAAAATCTACCGTTAACGCAGCCTCATTTGCGTCGATGGGACAGAACACCCCTTTCGACGGCTGGACATTGAAGGGCATGCCCGTGATTACAATTGTCGGCGGAAAGATCGCATACAGCGTTGAGAGATAAAGGGAAAGGTGTTTATGAATAAGGCATTGCTTGTATTGGCAGACGGGACGGTTTTTGAAGGCACGGGGTTCGGTTCTCGGGGAGAGACCATCGGAGAAGTCGTATTTAACACCTCGATGAGCGGTTACCAGGAAATACTTACAGACTCTTCCTACAAGGGACAGATCGTTACTATGACTTACAGTCAGATGGGCAATTACGGAATAAACAGGCAGGACATTGAATCAGAGGGCGGCCCTAAGGTGGAAGGGTTTATAGTGAGGGAATACCTGGATTTTCCGAGCAACTGGCGTTCCGAGCTTTCACTCGGACGCTACCTGAGCGACAATAACATCACCTGCATCGAAGGCATCGATACCAGGGCACTTACCCGACATCTGCGGAACCATGGCGCGCAAATGGGAATTATTTCCGCCATTGATACGGACCCTGTCAGCCTGTTAGAGAAAGTAAGAGCGCACCCAGGCATTTCCGCGTTCGATTATGTTTCGGAAGTAACTGCGGCTGCCCGGTATCAATGGGACGACGGTTGCTGGAAGTGGTGCGCTGCAGAAGTCAGATGCCCGAAGCCGGAAGTCAGAAATGAATCCGTTATTGTCTATGATTTCGGCATCAAGTTCAATATTCTGAGAAATCTTGTTAATGCGGGTTTTGAGGTGACCGTAGTGCCTGCACGGACACCTGCCGAAGCGGTCCTTGAGCTTGACCCCGGAGGAATCATCCTCAGCAATGGGCCAGGAGATCCTGAGACCGTTACTTACGCTATAGAGAATGCGCGTAAGCTGATGGGGAAAAAGCCGATCTTCGGCATCTGTCTCGGCCACCAGATACTCGGCCTGGCAATGGGGGGCAGGACTTACAAACTGAAATTCGGCCATCACGGAGGCAACCATCCGGTAAAGGACCTTGCTACCGGAAGGGTGGAGATAACGTCCCAGAACCATAATTATTGTGTTGATGTGCATAGCCTGCAGGGAAAGGCGACGCTGACCCACAGGAACCTTTACGACGGTACTGAAGAAGGCATGCGGCATGTTGAACTGCCCATAATGTCCGTACAGCACCATCCTGAAGCAGGCCCGGGCCCTAACGACTCAGTTCACCTTTTTAAACGTTTCAGGGACATGGTAATTGCCAACAGGCCATAGGCATTATGTTACTTTAAGATGGACAAGAGCGATGCTTACACATTCGATATGAACGACACGGTGCTGGAGTTTCAGACAACTTCATTCACGACTGAAAAGGGGAGCATACTTCACAGCGGTGTCTATAACCGCGAAACAGCCGCCATGCTTGCAGCAGGGGCATTCATAATCCTGCTCGGCTTTTTTTTTGCCTCCAGCCTGTCGCTCTCTGTCAGTAAGTCAGCTGGCGTCCTCGTGCTATTTATCTTGTCCTTCCTTTTTTTCAGGACATTTGTTTTTCCTGAAGCTGTCTTACGGGTCATAATTGACAGGAAAAATAACATTATGAGCATCATCAGCAGGGCGGCCTTTCAGAGCAGGAAACTGGAATTTCCCCTTTCTGATATTGAGGACATGCGTGAAGATTGCATGGAAATAGTTCCTGAGAATCCGGATGAGGTGAGTGTCGTCAAGAAAATCGCGCTTCAGCACGGCTCGGTCATTCCTGGATTTGGAGAAACAGCGGTACGTTACACAGTTTCATTCGAACTCAGGAATGCGGGGGGATTACCTATTTTCTCTTCGACTGACGTTGCAGCAGCCGGTGATGTAATGGAAAAGTTTAAAAATTATATAGAGAGGTAATAATGCCAAAGCGGACGGACATCAGGAAGATATTATTGATCGGCTCAGGGCCTATTGTTATAGGGCAGGCCTGCGAATTCGACTATTCAGGGACCCAGGCGTGCAAGGCGCTTCGTGAAGAGGGTTATTCAGTGGTGCTGGTGAATTCAAACCCTGCAACGATTATGACCGACCCGGAAACCGCGGAGGCCATTTATATTGAGCCCCTCTCAGTCGAGTTCCTGGAGTTGATCATAAAGAAAGAAAAACCCGACGTAATATTGCCCACGATGGGCGGTCAGACGGCCCTTAACCTGGCGGTGGAACTTGCCGAAGCCGGAGTGCTGGACCGCTACAACGTGGAGCTTATAGGCGCGAAACTGCCTGCAATCAAGAAGGCCGAAGACAGGGAGTTGTTCAAGACAGCGATGAGAAATATAGGGCTGGAAGTGCCCAAAAGCGCTGCCATCACAAACATCCAGGATGGTCTCGATATAATTGAGCACCTCGGTTTTCCTGTCATACTGAGACCGGCGTTCACTCTAGGCGGCGCAGGAGGAGGCATAGCGTACAATATCGAGGAATACAGGGAACTGCTGGATAAAGGTCTGAAGCTCAGCCCTGTGAGTCAGGTGCTCGTAGAGGAATCGGTAATCGGCTGGAAAGAGTATGAGCTTGAAGTCATGCGGGACAACAGGGACAACGTTGTGATCATCTGTTCCATAGAAAATCTCGACCCGATGGGCGTTCATACCGGGGACTCGATAACTGTTGCTCCGGCGCAGACGCTTTCAGATAAGGAATACCAGAGAATGCGTGATGCGGCCATAGCTGTCATAAGGGAGATAGGCGTCGATACCGGCGGGTCGAACATACAGTTTGCGGTGAATCCCGAAAACGGCAGGATGGTTGTCATAGAAATGAACCCGAGGGTATCGAGGAGTTCGGCGCTGGCCAGCAAGGCTACGGGCTTTCCGATCGCCAAGATAGCTGCCAAACTCGCAGTGGGCTATGCGCTCGATGAGATAAGGAATGATATTACCAGGGAGACCCCGGCTTCTTTTGAACCTGCAATGGACTATGTTGTGACGAAAGTGCCGAGATTCACGTTCGAAAAGTTTCCGGAGGCTGATGGGACCCTTACCACTCAAATGAAATCTGTCGGCGAGGTTATGTCGATAGGAAGAACATTCAAGGAATCTCTTCAGAAGGCATTAAGAAGCCTTGAAATAGGTTCCGCCGGTTTCGAGCCCGTTGATGCCACGCTTGAAGAGATAAGGGCAAGGCTGAAAACTCCTAATGCCGACAGGATATGGTATGTAACGCAGGCCCTGAGGCAGGGAATTTCTTTGGAGGAGGTCCACTCGCTTACATGGATTGATCCGTGGTTCTTGCACAATATTCAGCAGATTATCGACATGGAAACGAGAATAGAAAAGTGCGACTGCGGAGAGAATGAGGATTCATTTCTTTCTGTGGTGAGTGATGCCAAGGGATACGGTTTTTCCGATAAACGCATTGCCGCATTAACAGGTGATAGCGAGAAGAAGATCAGGGATTTTAGAAGACGCATTGGATTGAGGCCGGTTTACAAGCTTGTCGATACCTGCGCTGCCGAGTTTGAGGCATACACCCCATATCTGTATTCCACCTACGAGAAACCGTTTTTCAGGATACAGAACACGGAAGACATATGTCGGACCGAAGAAGAGCATCCGTATCCTGTTGTCGAATGCGAGGCCAACCCGACCAGCAGGAAGAAAGTGGTGATCCTGGGGTCAGGGCCTAACAGGATTGGCCAGGGCATAGAGTTTGACTATTGCTGCGTCCATGCTGTAATGGCCCTTAGGGAAATAGGGTACGAGACTATAATGGTCAACTGCAATCCCGAAACGGTCAGTACCGATTACGATACTGCCGACCGCCTCTACTTTGAGCCGCTGACCATTGAGGATGTTCTTAATATCATAGATATAGAGCAGCCAGAGGGAGTTGTTGTCCAGTTTGGCGGACAGACGCCGCTTAAACTCGCCGTTCCCCTCGAAAATGAGGGTGTTCGTATTCTTGGCACATCCCCTTATTCCATTGACAGGGCTGAAGACAGGAGAAAGTTCAAGGAACTGCTCCATAAACTTGGACTCAAACAGGCTGAAAGCGAAACTGCCATGTCAATTGACGAGGCTATAGCAGCAGCGGCCAAAATAGGATATCCGGTCATGGTCAGGCCATCATACGTTCTGGGCGGACGCGCGATGGAGATTGTTTATGACAACGTCTCTATGACCGACTATATGAGGAAGGCCGTCAAGGCCTCGCCTGAGCACCCGATACTTATAGACAAATACCTCGAGGATGCTATTGAAGTGGATGTGGATGCCATTGCCGACGGCGTCGACGTGGTCATCGGCGGGGTCATGGAACATATTGAAGAGGCCGGCATCCATTCAGGCGATTCCGCTTGCTCAATTCCGCCTTACTCGCTGCCCCGCGACGTTGTCGAGGAGATTATGAAGCAGTCCAAAGCATTGGCGCGGGAACTCGAAGTAAGGGGGCTGATGAACGTGCAGTTTGCCGTCAAGGAGGGTGAAATATTTATTCTAGAGGTCAATCCGAGAGGGTCCAGGACAATTCCATTTGTGAGCAAGGCCACCGGAGTTCCGCTTGCGAAAATCGCCGCTAAAATAATGCTTGGCATGACGCTCAAAGAACTGGGGTTTACAAAAGAAAAGGAAGTGGCGCATGTTGCCGTGAAAGAGGCCGTCTTTCCCTTTGACCGCTTTCCAGGTGTGGACACCATATTGGGTCCTGAAATGAAATCGACCGGCGAGGTCATGGGCATTGATGAAGATTTCGGCATGGCATATGGCAAGGCCCAGGCTGCGAGCTACAACAAGATCCCTACATCAGGCAAGATTATCATCAGCGTGAAAGACAAGGACAAACAGGGTACGGTAGAGATCTCAAAAAAATTATTCGATTTGGGTTTCAGGCTTATCGCTACAAGAGGGACCGCACAATTTCTCAAGCTCAATGGCATCGAGGTGGAAGTCATAAATAAAGTGACCGAAGGCCGGCCCCATATAGTGGACCTCATCAAGAACAGGGAGGTCAATTTTATAATAAATACGGTGACCGGCACCCAGGCACAGAGAGATTCGCTTTCCATCAGGAGAAGCGCGCTGCAGTTCAAAGTCCCTTATACGACAACCATATCCGGAGCACGGGCCGTTCTAAAGGCGATCGAAATGCTCCAGAAAAAAGAGTTGACCATAAAATCGATCCAGGAATACCATAAAAACTCATTATAGGTTTGCAGCTGACAGCGCTGCATTACCAGAGCAATCTGCAACAACAGGGTAACCCTCATCCTTAACTCTGCGGAGAAGTGATCAGGTCTATGAAAGTGAAGTGCTCTCTAATTTGAATAGACTCAAACACATATACATTTATCAATATGTTGGCTTTCAGGAGGTATTTTAATGATAGTCATTTTCATTAATGCTTGACAGTAAAAATGAGACTATAGTAAGGTTACATATAAGATTAATTTGATATGTCATATAGAATGATAAAGGCGTCGTGAGAGGATGAAGTTGCTCTTAACGGAGACGCAATGAACGATTTGGTCACTGTTTTTAAGGCACTCTCTGATGAGACAAGGCTTCGGACGCTAAAGCTCCTCGAAGATGGAGAGCTTTGCGTGTGCGATATCGTTGCCGCACTCGATATGGTCCAGCCCAAAGTATCTTTTCACCTGAAAATCCTGAAAGACGCTGGACTGGTCAAGGACAAGAAACATGGGAAGTGGATTCACTATAGCATTCATGATTCGGATATGTTCAAACGATTTTTGATTAACTCGGTCCTGGAAAGAATCTCCTCCGAATCGGTCATGGATGACCAGAGACGATTGATTGCATTCAGGAAAGATAAAAATGGGCTCTGCTGCGCTTAGATTTTAAACCACTGCAATTCGTCGGAGGTGAAAAATGCAAAAGAACAAAGTTTTATTCCTATGCGTTCATAACACGGCACGGAGTCAAATGGCTGAGGCATTTCTGAATTCTATGGCTGGTGATAGATTCATTGCAGAAAGTGCCGGGCTGACCCCGGGCACTTTGAACCCGTTGATTGTTGAAGTGATGAACGAATTAGGGTATGACATTGCTGACAACAAGGTAAAGAGCGCCTTTGATTTCTATAAGGCTGGAAAGCTCTACAACTATGTCATATCTGTATGTGATGATGCAAACGCCGAACAGTGCCCTATCTTCCCCGGTGTTATCAAGAGGCTTTACTGGCCATTTGAAGATCCTTCCGAACTTACCGGGACCTATGAGGAACGATTAGAGGGTGCGCGAAGAATAAGGGACCGGATCAGGGCACGAATAGAGCACTGGCTTAAAGAGGAAGAAGCTTATGGAAAATAAGAAACTTTCTTTTCTCGATAGCTATCTGACCATCTGGATATTTGCTGCCATGGCTTTAGGTGTAGGTTTCGGTTATTTCATTCCCGGAGTGGAGGGCTTGATAAACAGCTTTCAGATCGGGACTACCAATATCCCGATTGCGATAGGTCTTATCCTCATGATGTATCCTCCCTTGGCAAAGGTCAAATATGAAGAACTGGGCGAAGTCTTCAAAAACAAAAAGGTGTTGGCGTTGTCTCTTGTTCAGAATTGGATCATCGGTCCTGCTCTCATGTTTTTTTTGGCGATTGTTTTCTTGCATGACTATCCTGGATATATGGTCGGGCTTATAATGATTGGTCTTGCTCGCTGCATCGCCATGGTTATAGTATGGAATGACCTTGCCTGCGGCGATCCGGAATATGCCGCCGGTCTCGTGGCTTTCAATTCGATCTTTCAGGTGCTTTTCTACTCGGTGTATGCCTATATATTTATAACTATTCTTCCGGTATGGTTTGGACTAAAAGGAGTTGTGGTTAAGGTGACGATAGGGCAGATCTCGGAAAGTGTATTCGTATATCTCGGTGTACCTTTCATAGCGGGAATGATCACCAGGTTCAGTCTGTTGAAAATAAAGGGCCGTCAATGGTATGAGCAAGTATTTATACCTAAAATCAGCCCGGTCACGCTTATCTTCCTCCTTTTTACGATCGTTGTTATGTTTTCTCTGAAGGGTAATTATATTGTCAAACTCCCCATGGATGTAATTCGTATTGCCATCCCGCTGCTGATATATTTCGTAGTCATGTTTCTGGTCTCATTCTACATGAGCAGGGAAATAGGCACTGATTATGCGAAAACGGCAACTCTGTCCTTTACTGCTGCGAGTAATAATTTCGAGCTTGCCATCGCAGTTGCCGTGGCGGTATTCGGGATTAACTCCGGGGCGGCCTTTGCGGCTGTTATAGGGCCCCTTGTGGAAGTGCCGGTCCTGATAGGGCTGGTGAATGTTGCACGATATTTTCAGAAAAGATATTTTACCGCCGCACACTGAGCTGTAAAAACAACAGACATTCCATAAAAGAGTACAATATTTTACAGGAGATATACTATGAGAATCGCTGTCTTAGGAGATATTCACGGAAATATAGAGGCGCTCAGGGTGGCATATAAAGCCGCCGTTGACGCTAATGCCGATAAAGTCTTTCATCTCGGCGATTTAGGCGGATATGCACCTTTTGTAAACGAGGTGGTGGACTTCCTGATCGAACATGGAATTGAAGGGGTGCAGGGTAATTATGACGATGCCGTGGCACACGACCGGGAGCACTGCGGATGCAAATATGAGGACCCGATTCAGGCGGAAATGGCAAACGTCTCGTTTGCCTGGACCAAGAAACATTCTTCTGAACGAAGCAAAGAATACATGAAAAATCTTCCTTTCGAGTTGTCATTCTCGTCAGGAAGCAGAAAGGTAGTAATTTTCCATGCCACACCGCAAAAGAATAATCTATACTGGTTCGAAGAGAGGCCCGATAAATTCTTCCTGGAAATGGCCGGCAAAATAGATGCGGACATCATGATTTACGGGCATACGCACAAGCCGTACAGAAAAGACATCGGTGGCAAGGTTTTTATCAATGCGGGCAGCGTAGGCAAGCCTAAGGATGGAGATGCGCGAACTTGTACGACAATTATCAATATGACGGATGATAATGTTACAAGTGCGTTTGTGAGAACCCCATATGATATTGAAAAGATGGCATCGGCGATAGCTTCAGGGGGATTGCCGGTTTACTTTGCCGACAAGCTGAGAGAAGCCCGGTAATCGGAATCTCCACGGCGCGAAGAGATTTGCTATAATATTGAAGTAAGACGGTACAGTTAGCGGCATATTTGAGGTTTTGCCGCTATAACGCTGATCTCTGAACGCTTATGAGCGAAAATAATTTTGAGCTGTTATTGCAGGAATCATCCACGCTTCACGGACACCTCTGTCCGGGCCAGGTGCTTGGCGTAAGAATGGCCCTCGTCGGACTCAGTCATATCGGAATTGCCGATCCCAAGGGAAAAGACAGGAAAAATCTTTTTGTATTTGTCGAGATGGACAGATGCGCCACCGATGCCGTGCAATCCGTAACAGGATGCAGTCTCGGCAAGAGGACGATGAAGTTCATGGACTACGGAAAAATGGCTGCCACATTTTTTAATGTACTTACGGGAAAGGCGGTGCGGGTAGTCGCGCTGGATAATGCCCGCGATAAGGTGAAAGACCTCTTTCCTCTCATTGAGGACAAATATGCGGCACAGGTGGAAGCGTACAGGATCATGCCGGACGAATCGCTTTTTGAAGTAACAGAGGTATCAGTCGAAATAAGACCTGAAGATCTGCCGGGCAAACCGTTGTCCAGGGTGCAATGCTCCTCGTGTGGTGAATACATACAGGATAAGCGCGAGGTTAGCAGGGATGGAAAGGTCCTGTGCAGATCATGTGACGGCAGCCCTTACTATACGGTCAGGACAATGTCCCGGGAATAGGGGAGGTTTTTTATATATGGCGATGAGGACAGTGCCGGTGGAAAAGGCCGTCGGAATGATATTGGTCCATGACATAACTGAAATACGCAAGGATGATTTCAAGGGCAGGGCGTTCAGAAAAGGGCATGTGGTTACGGCTGAAGACGTAGATCATCTTCAGCGGCTAGGTAAGAATCAACTTTTTGTTTTAGATATTGAAGACGATGAGGTCCACGAGGATGATGCTGCGTATGCCCTTGCTGAAGCGCTTATGGGCGAGGGAGTCGTTATAAATGATGCTCCGAAGGAAGGTAAAATAAACATCGTTGCTTCCAGGGACGGCCTGCTCAAGATCAATAAGACTGCGTTGAGCGCCTTTAACCGGTGTGATGACGTCATTTGTGCCACGCTCCATGATAATACCGTTGTTGCAGGTGGCCGGATTGTGGCGGGTACAAGGATTATTCCATTGGTTACCAAGCGTGAAATCCTTAACGCAGCGGTTGCTGTTGCGAAGCAGGCAGCGCCGGTAATAAGGGTCAAGGAGATGAGGAGACCCAAAACAGGAGTGGTCATAACGGGCAGTGAAGTCTATTACGGAAAAATAAAGGATGGCTTTGCGCCTGTAATAACAAAAAAAATAGCTTCCATGAATGGCGAGATAATCGGTATCTGCTATGCGCCGGATGACGTCCAATTTATTGTGGATAGAGTCAGGGAACTGCTTAATGCCGGCGCGGACCTGGTTATAGTGTCTGGAGGCATGTCAGTCGATCCTGACGATGTAACGCGTTTTGCTGTCCGTAATCTGGGTGTTGTCGATTACACCTATGGAGCGGCGGTGCTGCCGGGTTCAATGTTTCAGATAGCGTATGTCAAGACTGAAGCCGGAGCGCGGCAAACAGGAAGCGATCCGGAAAACGCGTCTCCCGATTTTTGCAGTCCTGAATCCGGCGTCGTACCTGTCATAGGCATCCCGGCATGTGCAATGTATCATCATACTACGGTGCTTGACCTGGTTCTCCCGAGAATACTGGCAGGGGAACATATAGGCAGGCCCGAACTCGCGGAACTGGGGCATGGTGGCCTTTGCCTCGACTGCAAGCAATGCTCATACCCTGTTTGTCCTTTTGGAAAATAAGTATCGGGCCATAGCCAATACACTATTGCCTATAGCCTGTGGCGTGTGATATTCTGTGGTGACCGATGAGAATATTGATAATCCTCATTATCTTGCTAATGCCCCTTGCATCCTCATTTGCTTTTGATACGGAAGGATTGCGTCCACTGCCGCCCAACGGGGTTTTCTCCACATTCGGCGCGGACAGTCTTAAACAGAACTACATTGGAGTCTGTCTGGGATTTGAGAAATCCGTCAAGTCAGGCTACTACCGCACTACGGGTCAGATTGCATACGGGCTCCACGACCGTTTTGAAATCGATGTAACTGTCCCTTATGATTTTGCATGGGAAAATCACACATCAGGTCTCGAAGACGCAAACTTCGGGATTAAACACAGGATTCTGGATGAGGGAATGTATTACCCGTCAGTGGCCTATATTTTGGAGATTTCCACTCCTTCAGGGGATGACGCCTTTTCCACTCATGGACAACATGGGGCCGGACTGGTACTCACAAAAAAAATAGGCCCTTTCAAGGGGCATTTGAATCTGTTTTACAACAAACCTCTCAGGTCGGACCTTAATGAACAATACAACGTAAACCTCGGCGCAGAGTTGGCGGTCACGCATGATTCAAAGGTCATCGCCGAGCTTGTGGGACGAAAGCAGTACTTTAGCAATCAAATCGACCTCCTGGAATGGAGGCTCGGATACAGAATTGCGACTCTTGAAAATGTTTATACGACTATAGGCGCAGGTTTCAACATGAGAAATACCGCCTCCGAATACCGGCTGTTGTTTTCGGTAGGCTTTATTCTGCCGTATGATAACAAAACAGTCGAAAAAATCTACGAATAGCTCGCATATTCATATGGTATACTAAGGCTGCATGTTTAATTTTTCTTTGCCTGAACTCTTCGTTATCTTCGCTGTGGCGCTGATAGTGCTGGGCCCTGAGAAGCTTCCAGAGATTGGCCGGGCGCTGGGTAAGGGAATTGCCCAGCTTCAAAGGTCTCTGCAAGGGGTCAGGGAGCAGATGAATGATGTCGTCAATGAGGCGGACCGGGAAGGGAATGCCGGGCCAAAGGCCGAAAATAATCATGCGGAGGCGGGCACTGAAAAATCGCATACTTTTGGAGGTTCGGAAACACTGCATGCACATGATTCGACCGGCAAAGACCAGACAGACGCTTCATCTAAAGAACATTCCTGATCGCCTCCTTACAGATTTGCGCAGCGCGGAGGCCCTTTATGTCAAATGATAAATTGCCCCTTACCGCGCATCTTGGCGAACTACGGAAAAGAATCATTATTTCCTTTGCCGCCATTGCCGTGACCTTTGTTATAGCTTTTAATTATTCAGAGGAAATTTTCGGGGTCATTATGTTCCCCCTAAAATACACCCTCGATTTTTCTGTAATGAAATTATCTATGCGCTTTATTCCTCAGGATAAGCTCCACAATACTAAACTGGTCTTCCTCGCGCCGGCTGAGGCGTTCTGGATGAACCTTAAAGTCGCTTTTGTTGCGGGATTGATAGCGGCCTTGCCGATAGTTTTTCTGCAGCTATGGAAATTCATTTCTCCGGGACTTCTCAAGAAAGAAAAAAAATATGTTCTCCCTTTTATCTTTTTTGCCACCTCTCTTTTCCTCACCGGCGCG
>JADFXI010000007.1:0-3467 GCA_015233655.1 Nitrospirota bacterium
TAACAATTAGCTGATGAAACTCGGCATTCTAGTCAATACCGACAGGCACCTCAGGCATTTGATGGGGCTTTCCAATGCAGCACTCTCCATGGGGCATGAAGTCAATATTTTCTTTATGGACAGCGGTGCAAAACTGCTGGGCTGTGAGGACCTTAAGCAGCTCTGCTCTGTGAAAGGCGTCAGGATCTGTTTTTGCGATTTCAACGCCAGGGGTTTTAACATTTCGAAGGAAGGGCTGCCGCCTGAAACGGTGTGCGGGAGCCAGTATGATAATGCGCTGATGGTGAATGAGGCTGACAGGGTCGTTGTGCTCTGAGGCCCGTGGAGCATTTATGAAAGTCCTCCATATACTAAATGACGGTCATAACACTCTTGCAGCGCAAATCGCGCGGATACAGGACGAAAATAATGAAGTAAACACCATTGACCTTTCCGCAAACAACCTTTCCTATGAGTATGTCATTGAATCCATATTTTCGAGTGACCGGGTCATATCATGGCACGGGGAGGAGGAGAATAATTGAGAGTCATTGGTGCCAGTGCGCGCAGGGGGGTGTATGGGGCCGTGTGTCGCTCATGAGATATATTTCTGCGCTCTATTCACGTGCTCCACTGCAGCCGCAAAACTCGCCCGCTCAGGCGGGCTCAAACAGTTGCGGCTGCGGTCGTTGCGCTTCGTGAAGAGTCCGCTACGAAATCTCTCTAAATCGCTCTCACCCGACCCCATACCCCCCCCTTTGGTTTGGTATGGCTTCTTCCGATAATGAAGAAAAGCACACAGTTGATTGTAATTTTTTCTCTGACCATCCTCACTGTGCTGATTCTCTACGCCTTTCGTACATTCGATGACAACCGGCTGATGAGCTGGGACTGGGTGTTCAGTGTCGTAAGCATCAGGCGCATACTTTTGCTGCTTATTCCCGGCAGCATCGCAGCCCTGGTGCTTGCAAAGAGTCAGATGCCGGGTGATTTTCCGGCGCCCTTTCTTTTTGTTCTATCGTTTGCTGCCGCCGCTCTGTTCTGGCGTGAACCGGAGATGATTGTGGATGCCTCGCGTTATTTTACTCAGGCCAAACACCTTGAACTCTACGGAGCTGACTACTTCCTTCGGGAATGGGGAAAGACAATTGAGGCGTGGACAGACCTGCCGTTAATGCCTTTTATCTATGGACTGACCTTCAGATGTCTGGTCGAAGCAAGGATTTATGTCCAGATCATTAACACTCTGCTCTTCTCATTCACTGTTGTGCTTACATATTTGACGGGAAAGATACTCTGGGACGGGGAAACGGGTTTCTTCGGAGGCATGTTTATGCTCGGCATCCCTTATATATTCACCCAGGTACCGCTTATGATGACTGACACGCCTGCAATGTTCTTCTTTTCGCTTGCCGTGTTCACGTTTATTACAGCTATGCAGCGTGGAGGACTTTGGGTCCCGGCTGCATCAGCGGCCATATCCCTCGCAATACTCTCAAAGTATTCACTGTGGCTGATGCTCTCATTGCTGATCGTCATTGCAGCTGTGCAGCTTTTTCAGGCTTATCGCGATGCCGAAAGTATATCTCCTGGGGGCTACTGCGGTCGAGCAGTCATAATCTTCCTGGCCGCTGCCTGTTTCGCAGGATTTGTACTGCTGCTCAAGCATGATGTTATAGCTTCGCAGATAGGGCTTCTGTTGACCTATCAGAAACCCGGGCTTGGCAGATGGGGCGAACGCTTTGTGTCCATGTTTTGTTTTCAGCTGCATCCTGTTATAACGGCTTTTGCAGCTTTCTCTATTTACGTTGCGTGGAGAAATAAAGACCCCAGGTATTTGATAGCAAGCTGGCTTATGTTGCTCATTGTTGTCCTCCAGATCAAACGGTCGCGCTACACTATAATTGCATTTCCTACTTTTGCTCTGATGGCTGCATATGGTCTCAAAGCACTTGACGGAAGAGTCCTTAAGAGAGGCATCGTCTTTTCTGCCGTGGTCTGCTCGCTCACGGTTGCTGTCTTCGCCTATCTGCCTTTTCTTAAACAGACGAGCGCGCAGAACCTGCAGCTTGCGGGGGACTTTATCGATACGCTTCCCATAAAAGCTGTCGAGGTGGTTACACTGCCGCGTCTGGGCGATGACGTTAACATTGCTGTTTCTGTGCCGCTTCTTGATCTGTATACCGACAAGAGAATTTGTTATGACAATGGTTCTAATGTCCTTCCGTGGTATGCGCCAGCCCCGGAGAAAATCGCTGTTTCTCCGCTCCGTTTCACCTGGATTTATAAGAACCCGGATTATTATTCCAGTGGTGACTGCCGGGCCTTAAACGCATCGGGCGGGACTGTGCCGGGGACCGCTGTTGCAGTTATTTCCGGAGAGGCTGTTAAGGACCTTCCGGAGGGGGTTGCTTCGAAGGTCAGGAAATACAACAATTCAAAGGTTTTTTCTATTTTTGATGATATTTTCTATCATCAAACCCTTGTCACTGTCTATTACTAATACTTATTGGACTATAATGTCGTTGACATAATAAAAGACATGTCTCTAAACTAAGAACAAAACAATTATGTATGGAGGGGCGGCAATGGAAGAAAGTGTAATGCAAAGCGCAAGCATTGGGTATATTGTCTCTGCTCTGGTGTGCGGAGGCATGCTCGGTTTTGTGCTCCAGCGCGGCAGATTCTGCATGAATTCCGCATTCAGGGATATCGTTTTTATTCAGGACCTCACTCTTTTCCGCGGTTTTCTTATTGCTCTCGGGGTGATGATAGTGGGCTCCAATCTTCTGAATGATATGGGGTACATAAAGCTCATGCCGCAGACATTCTATCCGTTGGCCAACATAGTTGGCGGCTATCTCTTCGGGCTCGGCATGGTATTGGCCAGCGGTTGCGGCAGCGGCATATATTTCAAGGCCGGTGAGGGGCAGATCGCTGCAATTGTTGCTATATTAGGCTTCTTAATCAGTGCCGGTGCAACAGCCTTCGGCGTCCTGAGTCCTCTTAACAAAGCCTTGAGGTCTGTCAAGTTTGAAATAGCCGGCAAGACGAATGCAAGGTTATGGGAGCTTTTCGGTGACGGCGATACCACGAAATGGATAGTCATAGCAGTTGTTGTGGCAGCAATCTTTTTGTTCAGCCTCAAGGACAAACCTTTTTCCATTGGAAAACAGAAAGGCTTTTACTGGTCGGTGACGGGCCTGCTTCTCGGTCTTACAGGAATAATTACATTTTGGGCTTCCCAGTACTGGGGCGGAGGGTTCGCAAGAGGCATGAACTTTACGTCTCCTTCAGCAGAACTCCTTGCCACCCTCGTGACGAACGATGCCCACTCACTATTCTTTCCCATGTCTAGTATCGGCCACTTCACTGTGACATGGGCTGAGTTTGCTGTGTTAGGGGTGCCATTAGGTGCTTTTATCAGCGCTAAATTACTGAAGGAATTCTCCTGGAAGGCCCCCTCAGGATCGGAACTGTTTACCGTT
>JADFXI010000007.1:3565-4082 GCA_015233655.1 Nitrospirota bacterium
CGGAAGTATGAGTGCCCTTATAGGCATGATCCTGGGCAACTGGACAATGGTGTATTTTAAGTTTATCAAACCTATGCAGGACTGATTAGTCCGCTTCTTTTTTGCGAAGTAGACAGGTAAATTCAGGCCCGGTGGAGAGACTAGCCGTATCCCACCGGGCCTTGCTATTTAAGTGGAAATTTATTTGGTATTACTTATAGACTAAGGAAAGGGAGCATGAGTTTTTTTATGCCGAAGTCGTTTAACAAAGACATGCCTGCCATTGTTCTGGGCGGCGGACTTACGGGTCTTGCAGCAGCTTATTCCTTAACGAAAGCGGGGATCAGGACAGAGCTTTTCGAGCAGGGCACTGAAGTAGGGGGCCTCTGCAGGACGATCAGGAGCGGCGGCTACAGCTTTGACCTTGGAGGCCATCGCTTTTTTACCACCAAGCCCGAGATAGATATTTTTATAAGAAACCTGATGGCAGGCGAGCTGATTTCCGTCTCCCGTAACAGCACCATTTTTCTGCGCGGCA
>JADFXI010000007.1:4102-53645 GCA_015233655.1 Nitrospirota bacterium
TGAAACCATTAAATGCGGTATTCGGCATGGGGATACCGACTACTGTGAAGATAGTCGAAGACTACATTGCCGAGAAAATAAGAAGCCTAGGGCGCGTGCGTCCTCAGCTTTCGCTCGAGGATTGGGTGGTAGGTAATTTTGGACGCACGATGTTTGACATCTACTTCAGGGAATACAGTGAAAAAGTATGGGGCATAGACTGTAAGCGCATCAGCGTGGACTGGGTGGCCCAGAGGATCAGGGGCCTTTCACTCGGCGGCGCAATAAAGAACGCTTTTTTTAAATTCAGTGGGAGGGACATCCCATCGCTGGTAGACTGTTTCAGTTACCCTCAGCACGGCATAGGCCGCATTGCCGAGAGGCTCCGCGAAGAAATAGAGAAAGATAATGTCGTTCATGCCGGCGTTCCAGTAATAAAGGTCAGGCACTCGCGTTCTACTATTGAGTATATCGAGACCGCAAGCAACACCGGTACTCATAAGGCGGCGGGGAACCAATTCATATCGAGCATTCCAATTACAAAGCTGGTGCAGTTGCTGGACCCTGCCGCTCCCGCCGATGTCCTGAACGCCGCTTCGAAAATGAAGTTCAGGGACCTGGTTATTGTAGCAGTCATGGTCGATAGAAAGCAGGCCACGGAGCAGACCTGGATTTACATTCCTGAAAAGAAAATACCCTTCGGCAGAATTCATGAGCCTACGAACTGGAGCGGCAAGATGGCCCCTGAGGGCAAGACAATTCTTGTGGCTGAATACTTCAGTTTCGAGGGAGACGATATCTGGAATGCTTCAGACGACCAACTGGCCGATATCACATGCCGTGGGCTTGAGCAACTCGGGTTTATCAGTAGGAGCGAAGTTTCGGGCAGTGCTGTAGTGAGGGCCAGGCAGGCGTACCCGCTATTTGAAATTGGCTATGCCGACCAATGCTCTGTGCTATACAAATACCTTAGCTCTTTCAGTAACCTTCATCTTGCCGGGAGGGTCGGGATGTTCAAATATTACAATATGGACCATGCAATAGAGTCGGGGTTGCAAGCGGCAGACGACGTAATGCAAAAGATGATTGGCGACAGGCAATGGGAAATAGGAATGGTTGCATAGGCTTACGTAAACTGGCGCAGATAGACTGTATATTATGAAATGCGCACTGGTCATACCTGCATGGGTGCCTGAGGACATCTTTTCTTCAAAAACTGCGAACTCTCAAATCAATTACTGGCAGCCGCTCGGGACGCTTTATGTTGCTGCCGTTCTGCAAAGGGCCGGCCATGAGGTCTGTTTTTTAAACGGCGCATTCCTTAAGCATGAAACTATCGTCTCCCGCCTCAAGGCATTCAGCCCGGGTTTTATAGGCATTTATTCCACGGCGTTCGGATGGAAGAAGGCGAAAGAGGCCTCAGCGGATTTCAAAAAAATTTTCGGCCCTGGGGTTTTTATATGTGCCGGCGGTCCGTATCCTATTGCAATGCAGGAGCAGTGTCTTACGGATGCGGGGACTTCGATGGATGCAATAATCAGCGGGGAGGGCGAATACTCTACCGCCGAACTAATAGAGCGCCTCGAAGCAGGCTGCGGGCTTGAAGGTGTTGAAGGCGTCATTTACCGCGATGGCGGCAGGATAGTGAAGAACCTGCCGAGGCCGTTAATTTCAGACCTCGATGCCTTACCTTTCCCGGCAAGGGAACTTCTTGGCGATGCCGGACGGTACATCCCTCCTCCGGCGACTTACCGCAGAAAGCCGGTTGCCGTTGTTATGACGTCGCGGGGCTGCAACAGGCACTGCATCTATTGCTTCCAGATCGATAAGAACAGGGAGACCGGCATACGCTACCGCAGCGTGGAGAATGTGATTAAAGAAATAGAGGCCTGCCTGTCTCAGGGATACAGGGAGATTAAATTCATAGACGACACCCTTGCCGCTGATTACGACAGGGCCATGAGGCTTGCGGGCGAAATAAAAGCCAGACGGCTCGATTTCACATGGTTTGCATCGGCATGTGTGAACCAGGTCGACAAGCCGCTGTTAAGAGCCTTTAAAGAGGCAGGGTGCTGGGCAATCCTTTTCGGCGCCGAGAGCGGGGTCCAGAAAAACCTCAACACAATAAGGAAAGGCACGACTATCGCCCAGATACGCGCGGCTGTAAAAGCTGCGCAGGAGGTCGGGTTGAAGGTGAGTACGCCCTTTATGTTCGGTATCCCTGGTGAAACATATGAGGAAGGCCTGCAGACTATCGAATTTGCACTCGATCTTAATCCCGATATCGCAAACTTTCATGCCATTACACCCTTTCCCGGCACTTACCTTTACGATAACCGTGAAAAGCTCGGACAGATGTCTGATGATCTGTCTGACTTCACATATCAGGGGGCGGCCTTCGTGCCGCAAACGATGACCAAAGAGGACATCATAAGTCTGCGCAGGACTGCCTTTAGAAGATTTTACGGCAGGCCGTCATTTATCCTGAAAAGACTGCTTGAGCTTAGGACTCCCCATGATTTGGCCGTTGCATTTAAGAGCGTGAGGAGCCTGTTCAATATCCTTGTGAGCAAAAACAGGTTAAAAGCTTGATATGAGCAAGAGAAACCTTGAAAGGATATTGACAGCGGCTGATAGGGCCAAAAGATGAAGTTTAATGACAGGGTAATGAGCGTCCTGCAGCAGCCTCTGAGGGCCGGAAGCGTCGATGTCCTTCAGGTCAATATGGGTTACAAGTGCAACATGACTTGCGGTCACTGCCATGTCTCAGCCGGTCCTGACAGGGACGAGGAAATGGATGGAGAGACGGTTGAAGCAGTCCTCGATGTGCTGAGAAAGTCCGATATAAAAAACCTTGATATTACCGGGGGCGCTCCAGAGTTGAACCCCTTTTTCAGGCATCTAGTCAAGGAAGCTACAGATGCCGGTAAGCATATAATTGTTCACACTAATCTTACAATTTTTTTTGAAGCTGGGATGGAAGACCTGGCTGAATTTTATTCCGGCAACGCTGTTGAGATCATAGCCTCTCTTCCCTGCTATACCGAAAGTGAAGTTGACCGCGTCAGGGGAAAGGGGACCTATGAAAGGAGCATTAATGCTGTCAGGAAGCTCAACAGCCTCGGTTATGGCAGCGGTTTCTCAGACAGGAAACTAAATCTTGTATATAATCCGTCAGGACCTTTCCTGTCCCCTCCGCAAAAGGACCTTGAGAATGATTACAAGCGGGAATTGCTCGGACGCTTCGGTATAACCTTTGATTCATTATTCACATTCGCAAATATGCCTGTTGGACGCTTTAGGGTCAACCTGATCGCAAATAATTGCCTTGAAGAATACATGGGAAAACTGGAGTGCGCCTTCAATCCAGCGACTATTGAGGGATTGATGTGCAGACGTATATTAAGCGTCGGCTGGGACGGCGTACTCCATGACTGTGATTTCAATCAGGCGCTCGGGATACCTCTCGACGGGGACTGCCCGGGTGTAATAAAAAACTTCGATTATTCAAGGATTTGTAGAAGGAGGATATCTGTTGATGAACACTGTTATGGCTGTTCAGCCGGACAGGGTTCCACCTGAGCGGGCGCGATAGATGCCCTGCCGGTCGGCGGAGTATAATAAGAGAGATAAAGAAGAGCGAGTTGAGTTCATCGTAATCTTTGTCATTGAGAGGAGGGAGCGCGATGAAAACGATGATAATAATGATAATGCTCGGAGTGATAATGACGTTGGGATTTGCGGAAGCAGAGGGAGCGCAAACGGAAAGGGCCACCTTTGCAGGCGGTTGTTTCTGGTGTATGGTTTCGCCTTTTGAGAAGATAGCAGGCGTTAAAGAGGTAATATCGGGATATACGGGTGGGCACAAGAAAAACCCCGCGTATGAAGAGGTATCGTCAGGCACCACGGGTCATGTTGAGGCTGTTCAGATTATCTTCGACCCGTCAAAAGTAAAGTATAAAACGCTGCTCGACACATTCTGGAGGCAGATAGACCCGACAGACGCCGGCGGTCAGTTCGTTGACCGCGGTTCGCAATACCGCAGCGTTATTTTCTATCATTCCGAAGACCAGAAGAGGCTGTCGGAGGAATCAAAAAAGGAGCTTGGCGCAACAGGCAGGTTCCAGAAGCCTATTGTCACAGAAATAGTGCCTGCTTCCGAATTTTACAGGGCTGAGGAATACCATCAGGACTATCATAAGAAAAACCCGGTCCGTTACAAGTTTTATCGCTTCAATTCGGGGCGTGACCAGTTTTTGAAAAAGATCTGGGGCAGCGACGCTGACCATGCTGCCGACCCTGAGAGACCTGACAAGAATTTCGTTAAACCTTCGAAGGAAGAATTGAAGAAGAGGTTGAATCACGAGCAGTATGAGGTGACCCAGAAAAGCGGCACCGAACCGGCATTCAGTAACGAATATTGGCACAATGAAAGAGAGGGCATCTATGTCGATGTCGTATCAGGGGAGCCGCTCTACAGCTCCAAAGACAAGTACGATTCAGGCACCGGATGGCCGAGTTTCACAAGACCCCTGGAACCGGGGAATATTTATGAAAAGGATGACTGGACATTCTTTACAAAACGGAAAGAGGTGAGGAGCAGGCACGCTGATTCGCACCTGGGACATGTATTCGATGACGGCCCTGCGCCTACACATAAGCGTTATTGTATGAACTCGGCAGCTCTTCGTTTTGTCCCCAGGGAAGAGCTTGGAAAGCAGGGATATGACGAGTACCTCAAACTGTTTAAGAAATGAAGTATTAAAATGAGTGACCTTTCCGTCGTTTTGCTATTTGTGAAATCTCCTGAACGCGGAAAGGTCAAGTCGCGTCTGGGTAATGCCATCGGCGACGATATGGCGCTTGATGTCTATAGATGCCTTGTATCCAACACGTTGGATATGCTCGGAGCAGGTAAGTATGATGTCAGGCTATGCTTTTATCCTCCTGATTCTCATGGGGTCGTAGAAGACTGGCTCGGCAGCGGCCATTGCTATGTGCCGCAACAGGGTGGAGATATAGGCGAGAGAATGAAAAATGCCTTTGTTCAGGCTTTTTCTGAAGGCGTCGAAAAGGCCGTGCTTATAGGCAGTGATATTCCTGATCTGTCGATATCACTGATCAATGAAGCCGTTAGCGCCCTTGATATCAGTGATGCGGTCATAGGCCCTGCCCATGATGGAGGATATTATTTAATAGGCTTCAACAGGCACTCCTTCCTGGCGAACATCTTTCAGGGGATTGTTTGGAGCACCGGTTCCGTATATCATGAAACGATGAATATTTTCGGGCAATCAGGCTCCAGAGTTCATGTGCTGACAGGGCTGAGTGATGTCGATACTCTTGGTGATCTCCTTTCGTTTTATGAAAGGTATTCGGCAAAAAGGGGGGGGCATGACGGGACATGATTATGACCTTGTCGTGATCGGCGGCGGGGCTGCTGGGTTTGTCTCCTCCAAGCTTGCGCGCGGCCTCGGCAAGAAAGTTGCCCTGATCGAAAAGAGCAGGCTGGGCGGAGAATGCACATTGTCAGGCTGCATCCCGAGCAAGGCATTGATAAAAGCAGCCAGCATCGCCTGGCAGACAAGGCATTTGAAGGATTACGGTCTTTCGGCTGAGACCGACTTCCGCATAAATACGGGTAATGTCATGAGGCATGTCCGTTCAGTCATAGAGAAGGTTTATAACAGCCATCGGCCCGAGATATTCGAGGGCCTCGGAATTGATGTCTTGTTCGGCAGCCCGCGTTTTGTCGATAATCACACTATAGAATTTAACGGCAAGAGAATTTCTTCAAGGGCCTTTATTATTGCCACCGGATCTTCCTCTTTCATTCCGGCCATTGAGGGAATAGAGACGGTCCCATATTTGACCAACGAAACTTTGTTTGACCTGGAGGAACTCCCGCCATCGATTATATGCCTGGGCGGAGGACCTATAGGCATTGAGATCGCCGCGGCGATGAACCGTCTTGGTGTCAAGGTCCATGTCCTCGAAATGAGTGAGTCTATCCTGTCCAAGGAAGACAGGGAATTGGTCGACATATTGTCTGAAAGGCTGAAGACGGAAGGGTTGCACCTGCTTACCGAAACGAAGACGTTGAAACTATCCAGGGATGCCGAGCAAATTGTTGTGACTATCGAAGATAAGAACGGGCATAGGGGCGGTATAAAGGCGGGTTCCGTGCTTATCGCCGCCGGCAGAAAAGCGAATGTGGAGGGGCTGGAACTCGAAAAGGCCGGAGTGCAGTATATGCGCAAAGGCATAATAACCGACAGCGCGCTGCGTACAACCGCGCATAATATTTATGCGTGCGGTGACGTGGCCGGACCATATCAGTTCAGTCATATGGCTGAGTATGGGGCGCGCATCGCCGCACAAAATGCCTGTCTGCCATTTAAAAAGAAGGTTGATTACAAGGACGTAATATGGTGCACATTCACAGACCCCGAACTGGCCCATGCCGGGCTTACTGAAGAGGAAGCGAGAATATTGTATGGAGAAAAAATCAAGGCATATAAGTTCGAGTATAAAAATATGGACAGGTCCAGGACTGATGTAATTGATGCGGGCCTGGGCAAATTTATAATAGACCGCAAGGGGAAAATCATAGGCGCTCATATTTTGGGGGACCGCGCCGGAGAGATCATGCATGAGGTCCAATTGGCGAAGTCATTCGGCATCCCTTTTTATAAGCTGGATTCTGTTATACATATTTATCCTACGTTTTCAGATGTCGTTAAGCAATCTTCAAAGCTCGCCTACATCGACAGGCTGCGGAACAGTCGCATCCTGAAATTCGTCAAGCTGCTTCTGGGCAAAGAAAAAAATTACGGGGCTGCATGATTGCGTATGGGGCCCGGCAGTGAAATCTCGATAATTATTCCTGTCCTGAATGAAGCATCGATAATCAATAGAACGATAGACGGCATATTGGACCTGCCGTTTGGCGGGAAGGTCGAAGTCATTGTTGTAGACGGCAGTCCCCATGCAGAAACTTTAAACTCCATAGAAAGACAGGGCATAAAGAAGGTAGTCAGCCAAGCCGGCCGGTCTTATCAGATGAATGTAGGGGCGCTTGATGCAGACGGCGAAATACTCCTGTTCCTGCATGCCGATACGGAACTGCCGCGAGATGCACTGGAAATAATTTCCTCTGTCATGCGGAAAGGAGAATTTGTGGGCGGGGCCTTTGATTTGGGCATTGAATCAGAAAAGCCTGTTTTCAGGCTGATTGAAATGGCGGCTTCCATTCGCTCCAGGGTCACGAGGATACCTTACGGGGACCAGGCGATATTTGTGCGGAGGGAATATTTTCGTGCAATAGGCGGCTTCAGTGAGGTCCCGCTGATGGAAGATGTGGAATTCATGAGGCGGATTAAATGGGCAGGAGATAAAATTTATATTATTCCGAAAAAGGTAAAAACATCCGCCCGCAGATGGGAAAAAGAAGGTGTTTTTTGCTGTACTCTGAGAAATTGGGCGTTGATAACGCTGTATTCAGCAGGGGTCCCGCCTGCAAGATTGGCGGCATTCTATAAATGGGACGCAAAATAAATGATACAGAGGGGAATAGTACTTGACTACTTTGTCCGGGCATGGTAGTTTTAAGTAAATACAGAAATCAGGAGGCCGTTATGGATGGGGAAAGCAGGAACTTGGGTGTATTTGTGGTTTTTTCCTTTCTGGTAGGCGGGGCTGTGGGCGCCGGACTCGCCCTTCTTTTGGCTCCCCAGTCGGGCAAGAAGACGAGAAGGCAGATAAGAGAAATCGCCGAGGAACTTTCGGAGCAGGCCTCTGATTACGCCGGCAGAGTGAAAAAGAAAGTATTATAAGAATCCGTCTGTCGTCCGTACTCAAGCCGGAGCTATGAAGCATTATTCAATTTTCCATCCCTTATACATGTCTTTTTTTTCAAAGTCTCTGTACCGGGATGTCGCCGGGAACTGGAAGGGTCTTTGCTTTACCTATCTGCTTATCGTGCTTGCACTGAGCATTGCTCCTGATATGGTGAGGCTTCATGCCCGTGTGACCGATTTTATCGTTGAGGAAGCCCCCAAGGTGGTGAGTCAAGTCCCGACCATCACTATTTCCGAAGGGCAAGCGTCAATAAAAGAGCCGGTGCCGTACACAATAAATGCGCCGTGGAGTAAGCAGCCTTTTGCGGTCATTGATACGTCGGACAGACCTCCTGCGATGGAGAACATTAAGGCCACCGTCATACTGACAAAGACAAAACTCGCAGTAAGAGGAGATGCCTCCGATCTTCGCTCGCTGGACCTCGCGCGGCTGCATAATCTTGTGATTGACGGTAATTTGATTTCTCGCTGGCTTGAGGTGTTCAAGGATTATTTTATTTTTGCTGTTTATATATTTGCCCTTTTTTTCGCTTTCCTGTACTACCTGGTACAGGTAATGCTTTGCGCATCAATAGGAATGCTCTTCTCGAGAATGTTTAATTTGGAGCTGTCGGCGCGCGCCTTAATCCGTCTCTCCGTTATCGCTTTCACCCCGCCGATTCTGCTTCAGACAGCGCATGCGGTGCTCGAAGTCGAGTTTCCTTTCGGCTCCGTGATCACCTTTGTTTTGGCGACGTGCTACCTTTATTTTGCCGTTGGGTCCTGTTCCGAAAAAACTGTATCAAGAACGGTCTGAAACAGACCATTTGGCCGGAGGCCGAAGAATTGTCAAGAGGACAGCCTTTTTCTAATAATCCATGGCCTGATTTTAAGGAGGAAACAATGCCACAAGTAGCGGTGATTCTTGCTGATGGATTCGAGGAAGTGGAAGCAATGGCTATTATTGATATTTTACGAAGGGCCGAAATAGAGGTTGTCATTGCCGGCTTGCATCCGGGGCCTGTTCATAGCGCGCGAAGTGTGAAGGTAATTCCTGATGCCGGCATAGATGCAATAAAGGTTGATGATTTCGAAATGATTGTGCTGCCTGGCGGTCAGCCGGGCGCTGATAATCTTAATGGGGACCAGCGCGTTAAAGACCTGATCAGGGAATTTCACGACAAGGGAAAACTGACGGCAGCAATCTGTGCGGCCCCTTATGTTCTGGCAAACGCCGGGGTCCTGGACGGAAAACAGGCGACTGCTTATCCCAGTTATGACAAGAGACTGGGTCATGCGCAATACGTTGATGAGGATGTTGTCACGGACGGACGCGTTATAACCAGTAAAGGCCCCGGTACGGCGCTGCAGTTCGGTATTGCCCTTGTGGAGAGGCTGAAAGGCCGGGAGAGGGCTGAGGCCATAAAAGAAGCCATGCTCCTCAGGTTTTAAAGAGGATGAGATGACGACCGGCGACAACCTTATCGACCTGAAAGATTTGAAATTCGCTTATCCCGAAAAATTCCTTCCCCCTGAAAGGATATTCAGCCATATTCATCCAGGGCACAGGATATTTATCGGTACCGGCTGCGGTGAGCCGCAATTCCTGGTACAAGAGATGATAAGCTATGTCAGGTCACATCCCAAGGCGTTTTTTGATGCCGAGTTGCTCCAGGTATGGAACCTTGGGGTCTCTCCGTATTCTGACGTGAAATTCAGGGACAACTTCAGGTTCAATTCCTTTTTTATAGGTGAAAATATCAGGGATTCCGTTAACAAAGGCTTTGCTGATTACACCCCTATTTTCCTTTCTGCCGTGCCGGATTTTTTCCGGAAAAAACGCATCCCGATTGATATCGCGCTCATTCAGACTTCTGTGCCTGATAAACACGGGTACATGAGTTTGGGGATAAGCGTGGATATAGTAAAGGCGGCTGCAGAAAGTGCGTCTATAGTTATAGCCCAGATCAATCCGCAAATGCCGCGCGTCCACGGCGATACATTCCTGCACATAAAGGATGTAAACTTTCTGATGGAGTGTGACGAGCCGTTGCTCGAGTTTGAGTCCCATGTGCCTGATGAAATCGCACAGAAGATTGGGACCTATGTCGCCCGTATCATACAGGATGAAGATACGATCCAGGTAGGATACGGGAGTATTCCAAACGCAATATTGTCGCATTTGGGCAATAAAAGGCATTTGGGTGTCCACACCGAGTTGCTTTCGGACGGCATAGTGGAGCTTATGAAAAAGGGTGTTATCGATAACAGCAGAAAAGAGCTTAACCGTGATAAGACCGTTGCCGCATTTTGCATGGGTAAAAAGGCGACTTATGATTATATCAATGATAATCCCGGCATAGAATTCAGGCCTGTGAGCTATACGAATAACCCTTTGACTATTTCAAGAAACAGGAATGTCGCAGCAATCAACAGCGCCCTTGAGATTGACCTCACGGGACAGGTCACCGCTGAATCACTGGGTAAATATTTTTTCAGCGGTATCGGGGGACAGGCTGACTTTATGCGCGGCGCCATCCTTTCTCAGGGAGGAAAGACAATTCTGACATTGCAGTCTACGGCGCATGGTGACGATGTCTCAAGAATAGTCCCCTTTCTCAGGGAAGGGGCCGGCGTGACGCTGACCAGGGGCGATGTTCATTACGTTGTTTCAGAATACGGCATAGCATATCTGCACGGAAAGAACATCAGGGAACGCGCCATGGACTTGATCTCTATAGCCCATCCGAAGTTCCGTTCCTGGCTTATTGAAGAAGCGAAGGCGCTCAACCTTATATACGAGGACCAGGCCTTTATCCCCGGAGAAAAGGGGGTCTATCCGGAAAAGATAGAGACCTACAGGACTACCAGGACCGGACTCCGGCTTTTGTTGAGGACGGTCAAAATAAATGACGAGCACCTGTTGAAAGATTTTTTCTATTCGCTTTCCGACACGTCTATGTACAGACGGTTTATGTCGACGAGAAAGGACATGCATCACGACCGCTTACAGCAATTTGTAATAATCGATTATTCACGGGAAATGGTTGTCCTTGCCGTGGTGGAAGAGGATGACAAAGAGATTATAGCGGGAGTGGGCCAATACTATATAGATGAAGCCACTCATACCGGCGAGGTTGCATTTGTTGTTCGTGACGATTATCAGAAACAGGGCATAGGCACCGAACTCCTTGCATATCTTACATACCTGGCGAAGAAGTCGGGTCTCCACGGTTTTACGGCAGAGGTGTTTATGGACAACAAGTCCATGCTCATGCTCTTCGAAAAGATGGGGTTCACGATTGAAAGAAGGGCCGAAGCCGGCGTATATGAACTAAAGATGTCATTTAAGGAGTAGTCATATGCATATGTTCGACCCATTCTTTCTTACCTTAATCCCGTTAATGGTTGCCATTGACGCCCCCGGTGTGCTGCCGATTTATCTGGTGCTGACGGATGGCATTGAGATACGGGAGAAGAAAAGGATAGTGCGGGAATCCGTTTTTACAGCGCTGCTGGTCACGCTGCTGTTTGTATTATTGGGGAGGGCCGTATTCAATATACTCGGCATTCTGGTGGAAGATTTTATGATCGCCGGGGGAATATTGCTGATGATAATATCGATATCAGATATGCTGAATGCAGGGGCCGCAAGAACAGTCGTAGCACCGGCATCAGGCGTCGTCCCGCTCGGGACCCCGCTTCTCGCAGGTCCGGCAACTCTTACAACGTGTCTCCTTCTCGTGGGAAATTACGGGTACCTGCCGGTAATTTTTTCGCTTATTGTGAATCTCATCCTGGCGTGGCTATTATTTGATAAGGCAGATGTTATCGTAAGGAAAATCGGGATTAACGGCACGCGTGTAATCACAAGACTGGCCTCGCTGCTGCTTGCCGCCATAGCCGTGAGGATGATACGGTTGGGGATTTCAAGGATTATAAGTACCGGTCAATAATGACGTTCGCCCTCGTCCCTTTCCCATACTCGCTCTCTATCCTCATGCTCCAGCCGTGGGCGCCTACGAGGTGCTTCACAATGGCGAGTCCCAGGCCGGTGCCTCCCAATTCTCTCGAACGAGCGCTGTCAACCCTGTAAAACCGTTCGCCGAGCCTGCTTAAATATCGGGGCGGTATGCCTATGCCTGTGTCCTGAACGAAAAGGGTGACTTTCCCCCCGGTCTCATCGATGCCGACAGTAATGCCGCCTTTCTCTGTGAATTTGATGCCGTTATCGACGAGATTGATTATGATTTGAATGAGCTTGTCTTTGTCGGCGGCTATGAGCTGAGTGTCTTGAGGCAATGATTTTCTGAGATATAGTCCTTTCTTGTCGGCTTTATTCTTGAGGGTCATAAAAACAGTGTCGATTACCTGTTCGAGGCTGACCTCGGATTTTTCAATTTTGACATCGCCGAGTTCGATCCTGGAGAGCGCAAGCAAGTCATCAACGAGACTGTTAAGGCGCTCACTGTGGTTCTTGATCATTGTCAGAAATCTTACGGCATTTTCCTTGTCGTCAATCGCGCCGTCGAGAAGGGTCTCCGCAAACCCCTTCATGGCGGTGATGGGCGTCTTGATCTCATGCGACACATTGGCCACAAAATCCTTTCTCACTTCTTCGAGCTGTCTCAACCTCGTAATATCATGCAGCGAAAGGACGATTCCTCTCACTGAATTCTCACTATATATAGGCACGGCAGTCGCGATAAGATGCAAGTCCCTTGTGCCCCTTGTTACTGCGATCTCGTCAGACATTATCTCCCAGGTCTCTATGGCCCTGCTCACAATTTCAATGAGCTGGGCATTGCGCAGCACATCCATTACCCGTTTGCCCTCTATGTTGTCCGTCACGGAAAGGAGCTTCTTAAAAGTACGATTGGCGAGAACAACCACATCGTTTGTATCGGTTATCAGTACGCCGTCCGACATGCCTCTGAGTATGGCCTCCATTCTCTGCATCTCGGCCTCGGCAAACCCCAAACGGATGCTTGTTTTCTCCATGAGGTCGGTTATGTCCCGCGCAATGGCATCCAGTTTGCCGGAACTGTTGGTGAAAAGCCTCGCGTTCATATTGCCTGAAGAAAGCTCTTTGATCAGTTCAGAAACTGCAATTATAGACATGTGCAGGCGGCTTAAATAGATGATTAAAGAAAATACAATCAGCAAGAGGATGACAATGACAGCAGTTGCCATCTATCCTTCGAAAAAGTAGCCGATTCCCCTCATGGTCTTGATGTACTTGGGATTGTTGGGATCGTCCTCGATTTTGGTGCGTAACCTGCGGATATGGACATCTACCGTCCTCGGTTCGACAAAGACATCGTCGCCCCATACAGCATCTAGGAGGTGCTCTCTATTGTAAATCTTATTAGGACGCTCACAGAGGTAAACCAGCAATTTGAATTCGGTAGCGCTCAACTTGAGATGTTTCTTGCCTACCGTGACCAGGTATTTTTCCTTGTCTATGCTGATATCACGGATCTTCAGAGGCTGTCCTGTCTTTTTATCTTCGTCAGCCGGAGACGGTTTCTGGTGCTCGGACCTTCTCAGAATGGCCTTGATCCTTGCCACAAGCTCCCTCGGGCTGAAAGGTTTGATCATGTAATCATCTGCGCCTATTTCAAGGCCGAGGACTTTGTCCACCTCTTCTCCTTTTGCCGTAAGCATTACAATGGGAGTCGAGGCCAGTGCGGGATCATTACGTATTATCCGGCATAGTTCAAGCCCTTGCACGCCCGGAAGCATAAGATCGAGAACTATGAGGTCATAAGGAGCGGTCCTTATCATTTTCAAGGCCGTCTCGCCATCATATGCGGCCTCTACCTGGAACCCTTCTTTTTTCAAATTGTAAGATACGAGTTCTACGATATCGGCTTCGTCATCAATAACGAGTATCTTCTTCAAAGTTCCAGGGTCCTTTTCAAAGTAGGCATATCAACGCCCTTTTGAATTATAACACTACCGATGCTTCTGGGAAGAATAAATTTCATTTCTCCGGCCACTGCTTTCTTGTCCATCGAAATAAACGAAAGTAGTCTATCAATATTCACGTTTTTTGGCAATTCATGAGGCAGGCCGTACGCGCTGACTACCGATTCGATTCGGTCTGCATTGGCTTTCTCCATAATCCCCAACGCTTCGGACAGACGTGCAGCCGCGCACATGCCCATGGCTACGGCCTCGCCGTGCATATACTTCGAGTATCCTGATTCGGTCTCCACCGCGTGGCCGATCGTGTGTCCGAAATTCAGTATCGCGCGAAGCCCGGACTCCCTTTCGTCTTTTGATACGACTTCAGCTTTTATTTCGCAGGAGCGACTGACGAGATAGCTTATTAAGCCAGGCTCCAGGTCCATAATCATCTCGCGCTTCTCCTCAAGTATGTTGAATAGGCCGGCATCCCATATAACGCCATATTTAATAATCTCCGCCATTCCGCACAACAACTCTTTTTTGGCGAGCGTCCTCAACGTGGAGATGTCGGTCCATACCAGCCTGGGCTGATAAAAGGTGCCGATCATGTTTTTCCCGGCAGGATGGTTCACCCCTGTTTTTCCTCCCACCGAGCTGTCGACCTGTGCCAGCAGAGTCGTGGGCACCTGAACGAAATGTATGCCGCGCATGTAAAGCGACGCGGCAAAGCCGGTCATGTCTCCTATCACTCCTCCTCCTAGCGCAACGATGCAGCAATTACGGTCGAGCCTGTTCTTCAGTAGGTCGGACAGTATGTGATAACTCCAGAAATAGTCCTTATATTCTTCGCCGTCAGGAACAAGTGTGCTGGTACATCTGAAACCGGCATCTGCCAGCGAACGCATAATAATGTTGCCGTACAGACCGAATACCGTGGGGTTGCTTATGACTGTTACCGTGGGGCTGAAACCGAACCGGGCCATGCTTTCGCCAATGCCGGAAAGTATTCCGCCGCCGATCACGATGTCATAGCTTCTTTCTCCCAGCCCTACTGTAACTTTTTCCATAATCTCCTTGACCTCTACCTGTCCTTTACGGCCTTTATAACTTCCTCGGCGACCTGAAGAGGGACCAGGTTATCAGTGTCTATTATTATGTCCGCACGCTCATAATAAGGTTTTCTGAATTCATACAACTCTTTTATTTTCTGAAGAGGGTCGGCGGTCTGCAGGAGCGGCCTGTTTTTATTTTTTCCGGTCCTCCTGAGAATTGTTTCGGGAGAAGCGGAAAGACATACTATTGTCCCGTTCTTCCTCAGCGCATCAATGTTTTCCTGTCTCAGCACTACGCCGCCGCCTGTAGAAAGTACAATATCATGTAATGTAGAAAGCCTCTTAATCATGGAGGATTCCAGGTCCCTGAAAGCGGCTTCTCCCTGACTCTGGAAAATCTCCGTTATTGTTGTTCGTTGCTCTTTCTCTATTTCGGCATCTGCGTCGATCAAAACAAGACCCAGCTTTTGGGACAATATTTTCCCCACTTCCGTCTTCCCAGTGCCCATAAAACCCGTAAGGATTATGTTCTTCACGACATCTCCGGGGTTGCCGCCCCTGCTTCTCTCATTTCTTGTTTTCCATATGCTAAAATAGCAGTTGTGAAACATTTGTATTATACAGTAATTTTGTCCATTTTTATTCTGTTTGCGTCTGTGGTAACTTCCTTCGGCGAAGTGCCGGGCAATGTCTTTCATGTGACCCAGGTGCCGGATGGCGTTAATCTCACCATTCGAGTAAAAAGCTTCGCGGGCATTCCTCTGAAGGTCGAGCGTGTCAGGCTGATTGGCCTCAATGCCGCCGACGTAGGATATGGGCATTGGGGCAGGCAGGCAAAAAAGCTGTTGAAAAAAATAATCGGTGAAAACGCCTGGGTCGTGAATGTCGAGTATGATACGCAGCAGCGGGACCAGCAGGGCAGGTTGCTGGCCTATCTCTGGAATAGAAAAGGCGACTTGATAAACGAGAAGCTTATTGAAGCCGGATACGCGGTGCTCAACATATACCCGCCAAACCTCAAGTATGCTGATCGTCTGACCGCTGCACAGAAAAGGGCGCAAGCGGCAGGGGCCGGCATCTGGAAAAAAACGATAGGAAGTAAAAAGTAAGAAGTATTTTGACTTCTTACTTTTTACTTCTCGTCTTTCCTATACTAATCCTTTGCTGTTCAGATACGGGCTGTATTTCTTATCAGTGCCCATTATATGATTCGTCAGCCAGTTCTTAAGAAAATTCAGAAGCTCGACGGTCAGCACAGGCTTGCCATCCTGAAACTGCTTCTGCAGATCAAGGGCTTTCTTTGTCAGGTCGTCGTGCTCAGCCTTGTGCTTTACAGTATCAGGGTAAGCGTACTGTGCAAAATACTTTTCTTCGGTCGCAAAGTGCGTTCCGACGTACTTTATGAGTTCAGTCAGTACGTTGCCGGTCATCTTTGCCCCTTGTCCAGCCTTCATGGCATCGTGCAACTCATTAAGTATGCCCACGAGTTTTTTGTGCTGATCATCTATCTCCCTGATGTTTACGCTGAGAGAATCGGTCCAATTCATTAAAGACATATCAGTCACCTCCTTTCATTTCTTGTTATTCGTGCTTTATAAATAAGCAAGCGGCATGCCAATCAGGTCAGCAAGTTATCTTATTGATAGAAAAGCATTCCTACAAAATTGCTTGCGTGCTGTATTGGAATAAATCCAATCAGGATGGAAAAAATCCACTTTTAATGTATCTTTGTCAAGAAAAGTGGACACGGCCTTTCGCAAGCTATTCGGATTTGTATGCATTTGAAAGGCCCTAATCAGAGCACAAGCCTGTTTTTCTGCGACCTGTATTTAAGAAACTCTTGCTTCTTCTCCTCATAACCTTTTTTCCCCATCATTCCGTAAGTGAGGTTCTTGCCTTCTTCCACGCCGGGCTGGTTAAAGGGATTTATCCCGAGCAGGATGCCGGTAAGAGCAGTGACCAGTTCAAAGAAATGGAACAACTGCCCCAGGTAATAAGCATTGACTGCAGGCACTCTTACCGTTATGTTAGGGCGACTGTTCTTAGTAAGGGCGATTTCGGAGGCTTCCTGCTCGATTTTTATCAGTTCAGCGAGAGAGTGGCCGGCCAGATAACCGAGTCCTTCGATATCCTGAAAAACAGCCGGAATCTCAATGTCAGTCCCGTAGTCTTCCACAGCCAGAAAAATAACGACCTTGTCCAGTGGTCCCTCCATCCAGAGTTGCAGCTGCGAATGCTGATCGGTTGTGCCTGTTGATGGATACGGGGACAGACCTTTACCTTCCTTGCCGAGGCTTTCACCCCATAACTGGCAGAACCATTCTGAAAAAGATTTCAGACGGTCCGCATAGGGTATCATGACAGTGATGTCTCTGTTCTTGAGTCGCTGCATGAGAAAAAGTCCGGAAGCCGTCAGGTAAGCAGGGTTCTTCCAAAGGTCGGCATTGAGACAGCTCTTATGGATATCAGCTGCTCCTCTCAGCATTTCGTCAATGTCAACGCCTACTGTTTTTGCCGGCAGCAGGCCTACAGAACTCAAAACAGAATATCTTCCTCCGACACCTTGAGGGACTGGGAGAGACCTCAAGCCGTGATCGTTCACGATGCTTCGCATATGCCCCTTTGAAGGGTCTGTCGTAATAATGAGATGCTTTTTAGGGTCCAATGACAGATCTTTTAAGCGTTGCCATAAAATCATGAATGAGGCTATAGTCTCTGCCGTGCTGCCTGATTTTGTTATGACATTAATGACGGTGTTTTTCAGATCGACGATATCGAGTATGCTCTTTAAAGTCATAGGGTCCACGTTGTCGTACATTAATACTTTATTCTTACCCCTCAGGTTGTGAAACGGGTAAATTGCATCCAGGATCGAGCGCGGGCCCAGCGCCGATCCGCCGATCCCCAAAAGCAGAAAATTATCGAACTCACCGGCGTAGCGTGCCGTATCCTTGATGGCAGCGGTGTCGGCATCGGGAAGCCCCAAAAAGGCATTTTCAGGATACCGCTCCGTCTGTTGCAGCTCACTCAGTGCCGTTGCGCTCACTGAATCAAAATCATTTCTTGCAAGGCCGTAACTGCCCAAAGATTCCTGCATCAAGTTCGAGAAATCGATTTTTATCATCCTTTTCCCCTCCGCTTTTTCATAGTTATAAATATTACGACCAGTGCAAGCGCTGCCAGAGTGCCCACAAATTTGGCCAGTTTTGCGGCGATCATAAGAACAAATACGGCTGCTATAAGGGTAAAGTAAGACAATCAAACACCTTTTCTTGCGGTACGTAATCCTTCTTTGATAATAAGGGCCATGACAACCGTAAAGCCCGGAAGCAATCCCCATATGTTAATCAGTCTGAGCAAAGCCAGCGTCATCAATATCGAACACACGATCAGCAATTTAAACACGCTGAGGAAAATCATTTTTGTGTGAGATTTTTCAGTTCCTAAAAGAGCGGGCACGCTCCACGAAAGAGCGCCAAGGTTACCCACGCCCACAAGACCCCCTAAAGCCATGGAGAATGCAAAGCGCCACCCGGTAAAAAAAAGCGAAAGCAGGCAGAGAGGCGCCAGTATTATCAAGGCCTGCTTAGACACTGTCTTTACTATTTCAGTCATCGTCCCACTTGTCCGATTTTCTCGCGATTTTCAGCAGTTCCCTGAACCCTGCAATTATACCAATTATAAGAAAAATAAATGTCAACCAGGGGGAAGTGTGAAACAAACTATCCATTCCGTATCCGATTAAAAACCCGACAATCGTGGAGACGACAAGTTGAATGCCGACGCTGCTGGCATCGAGAAGATGTCCGATGAATGATTTTTCAGGCTTCTGTTCCGTCACTAAACCGCCCTGCCTTCTTGAACAATCTGGCCGCATTAAGCGCCAATCGAATAATATAGATTTCTATGATGAATTTGCAACATGACTGAGGTGCAATGTGGTGGCCCAATTCCGAAGAAGCGGTCTTGACTTTGCAAAGTTTATTAACGTACAATCTACCGAAGATGTAAGAAGCGTTTCTCTCAAAAAAAATAAATGCTTGAGAGGTAATGATGAAGAGGCGCAAGTTCTTTAAGTTGTTATTGTCTCTTTTAGGCTCGACCGCTTTTATTTCGTTTTTCTACCCGCTATTGAGATTTCTCGCCCCTCCCGGCAGCGAGGCGAATGTCGGTAAAGTAATAGTTCCCAAAGCCGAAGTGCCGATTGGCAGTGCCAGAAGTATTGTCTTTAACAATATGCCGGCAGTTGTGATCAACCGGAAGGACAAAGGGTTTACAGCGTTTTCCAAAGTATGCACTCATCTGGGCTGTCTGGTCGAATACCAGGCGGGCAAGAATATTATGCTTTGTCCGTGTCATGCGGGAACATTTGATCTTGACGGGAATGTCGTATCAGGACCGCCGCCGAAGCCTTTACAGAGGCTGCCTCTCAGAGTAGAGGGCGAAAATATCGTAATAGGATAGAGGGCAATGGGGAAGAAGATAGAAGATTGGCTTGAAGTAAGGATCGGCCTTAACGATCTGCGCAGAACACAGCTGCTGGAATACAGGGTGCCTAAGAACATCAATCTGCTCTACACCCTCGGGTTCGCGGCTATGATCGGGTATGTAATCCAGGTCATTTCCGGCATCTTTCTGCTTATTTATTATATCCCTCATCCGGGATATGCCTTCGGCAGTGTTCAGGACATAATGAGCAAAGTCCCGTATGGCTGGCTGTTCAGACAGATCCACATAGTCGGCGGCAATCTCTTGATCGCCACTGTCCTACTTCATATGCTTACCGTTTTTTTAATGGGAAATTATTCGAGGCCGAGAGAGCTGACATGGGTTGGCGGCGGCCTGATGCTGATAATAACTTTTATATTCGGTCTTAGTGGATATCTGCTTCCCTGGTCCCAGTTGAGCTATTGGGCCACAACGGTTGTCAGTTCAATACCGTCCGCTTTCCCCATTATAGGGGATGCGACGGCAAGAATTTTTAAAGGCGGGGACCAGGTTTCCGGGACAACGCTCAGCAGGTTTTTTGCGCTTCACGTCGCTATATTACCCCCTATTTTTCTGTTTCTGATGGGGTTGCACGTTTTTCTCATCAGACGCATAGGCATTTCCGCTACGCCGTTTGGCATGTCGGACGATGAGAAGAGGCCCTTGACCGAATTCAGGAAAAAAACACATACGGATGGCCATCCATTCTATCCGTACTTCTTCCAGAAAATGATGTTTATGGTAATGATGTATGGTGCGGTAATGTTCTTTGCGATCACTTTCCTGCCGACGCTTTTCCTGCCTGTAGAGGCAAATACGCCGGCTGATCCCCTGAAGACGCCTTCTCATATAAAGCCTGAATGGTATTTTCTCGCGCCCTATCAGATGCTAAAACTTATACCGAACAAATTTTTCGGCATAAGCATACAGCTCATACTCATAGGTATATTCCTTCTCTGGCCTTTCTTAGACAGTCAGAAGGAAAAGAACATACTGAAAAGGCCTGTCCTGCGCGGCGTGTTTTTCTTCTTACTGGCCACGTGGATTGCTCTTACGTTCTGGGGGAGGTATTAATGAGATACCTTTTGTATTTATTAATCGCGATCATTCTTGTTCCGTCTATAGCTGCTGCAGGTTATAGAGAGGAGTTTGAAAGAGAATTTCTGTCGAAGCCATGGGCAGGCGAACAGGTTGAGGTCGATGCATGTATCGGCTGCCATTCCTCGGACACCATGAAACAGGAATATAGATGGATTGTAGAGAATTGGAAATCGAGCTGGCACGCGCAGAACAACATATCCTGCCATGACTGTCACGGCGGAGACCCGAAAGACGCAGCGATGTCGATGTCGCCGAGCAGGGGGTTTATCGGGACCCCGAAATATGCCGAGGTCCCGGATTTTTGCGGCAAGTGCCATATCGGCATACTGAAAAACTATCTCGAGAGCGGACATGGAAAGGCGCTTAAAGCTTCAGGACGCGGACCTGTCTGTATCACCTGCCACGGCACTCATAGAATCGACAAGGCAAGCATAGACATCATAAATGAACAGACCTGTACCAAGTGTCATTCCTATGATAGGGCGAGAAGAATGAAACAGGCCCTCTTTGTTGTCGAAAAGAAGATGGGTGACATGGAGCGTGACCTTAAAACCCTGCGAAGCGAGGGGATCTTTGTTGACGAGAAAGAACGCTCACTTTTCAGCACCCAGGCGGAATTCCGCGCTCTTTTCCATACGGTTGATGTCTCTCTTGTCAGTGAAAGGACAGACGATTTTACAAAAAAGTTGAGCATACTCGATAAAAACATGCAGGACACCTTTGCGGAGCTTCGCTTCAGGAAAAACTTCTCGGCCTTTCTCATGCTGCTCTTTGCAGGCATGGGCGTTATAATTTTTATCTACTCAAAGCTGCCCAAAGAATAAAAAAATACCTTCGTGCAAGCTATACAGATTCGCAACCTGAGGATCGATCCGCCGCTTCTTCTTGCGCCGATGTTAGGCCTGACCCACAGCGCCCTCCGGCTGATTATGTTAGGTTTCGGCGGGGTCGGCCTGTTATCTACCGAAATGCTCTCCGCAAAAAGACTGCCCGGGGAAAATTCCAGCATTTCCCCATATCTGCTCAGAACCGAGAGGGAAGGTCCACTTTCATATCAGCTGCTAACTTCCAATGACAAAGAGATAGATCGGGCCATGGATGCACTTCAATTATTGAAGGCTGACGCTGTTGACTTGAACATGGGCTGTCCATCGTCGGCGGTTGGCAAGTTCGGCGCTGGTGTCGTGCTGATGGAACAACCGGAGGAGGCTCGCCGTATCGTAGCCGAGGCCAGACTGCGTACCTCCTTGCCCCTGAGTGTGAAAATCCGACTCGGCAGCTACGCCGACAGCCGGAAATTAAAGGCGTTTTGCTCCATGCTCGAAGGTGAGGGCGTTGATATGCTTACGGTGCATGCCCGGTTCAAACATGAGTCCTTTGCAAGAAGACCGCGATGGGCATATATAGCCGAAATAAAGGAATGTATTAAAATACCAGTTATCGCCAATGGCGGAGTTTTCTCGGTGGAGGACGCGGAGACATGCCTGAGAGTATCCGGTGCCGATGGCTTGATGCTCGGACGAGGGGCGGTTATAAGGCCCTGGCTCTTCGCCGAAATTGCCAGGACTGTATTCGGCCGCTACATCAGTGAGCCTGTGGCGTCACTTCCGGATATTTACTCGGCCTTTGTCCAAACTCTGAACGCGAATTATCGCCCCGTGTACCGCTTGGTTAGGCTGAAGGGATTTACCAAGTACTTTGCCCAGAACTATAAATTCGGACATTCTTTGGCGTCCAGAGTCCAGTCAAGCAGCAGTATGGATGAAGCAATAGAGAGGGCCTGTACGTTTTTTGCAAACAATAAGTCAGAAATAAATTATGTAAGTCAGTAGGGGAAATGATATCTACGGTATCAGCTGCCGAGGACCCTTAATATGTCTGCCCTCGAAACCACACCCAGAGGATGCCCTGCTTCGTTTACTACAATTACCCTCTTTATTTTTTTCTGCATAATAAGCCTGTGCAGTTCCTTCAGATGCGTATCCTCGTCGGCTGTAACGGCTGGAGAGGTCATTATATCACCGGCATGAACGCCGGGGCCACGCTCATCCCCTTTCATGTTAGGCATAACAAGGTCCCCGACCTTCTCGGCCAATTGAGGTTCGCGACGCATTTCGTTAAAGATAATATCGGACTCCGAAATCACCCCGATGACCTTGTTCTCTTTGTCAACCACAGGAACGCCGCTGATATTTTTGGAAATGAGCAGCTTGCTGACTTCTTCAACCGGGGTCTCAGGCGTGACCGACAAAACCCTTTTGCTCATGATATTCTTTGCAATTATTCCTTCTCTTTTTATCCCGAACCTCAGTTTGCCGGTATATATGGGGATGGCGAATTTAAGCAGCATAGTATACAGCAGTGCTCCTGCAGCCCATATGCCCACAGCTACCAATACTTCAGGCTTGCTAGGTGAGTATTCATATATTTCGCCGAGTGTATCGGGAACAAAGCCGGGAATTACAAGTCCCATGCCTTTTTCTATATACACGCCGCATATCACGAGGACACATGCCATGTTGAGCGTTGTGAAATTTTGACGTGTCTTCGGAAACAGAAAGAGGAAGAACGCCGTAATGTTGGCCCCGGTTGCAAACCATATCCACGGGACCAGGGCTGTTTTTCCGTGCAGGCCGAAATATAGGTATTGGATAGGGAAGGAATGGATACTCCCCGAATAAAATTCTTTGAACACCTCTGCGCCGAGGAAGAACAGGTTCAAGCCCATCGCATAAGCAATCAATTCGGCAATCTTGAAAATTGCGCGGTTATCGATCTCAACCTCTGAAAGCTTTCTGATTATCTGAAAAAGGATGAGCATCAGGGCCGGGCCGGAGCAGAAAGCCGAGGCCAGGAACCTGGGGGCAAGAATGGAAGCATTCCAGTACGGCCTGGCTGACAGACCGTTATAGAGGAACGCCGTTACTGTATGAATGCTTACGGCCCAAGGTATTGACAGCAGGATCAACGGACCGATAACGGACATTTTGTACTCTTTCCCTATGGACAGCCTATAGAGGACATAGAATGCGACAACTGTGTTGATTGCAAGATAGCCGTTTAATACCACGACGTCCCAGGCCAGAAGAGACGCCGGAAAGTGCATCGCGCCTATTATGGGCAAGATATGCCAAACCCTGAGAGGCTGTCCCATATCCACCATAATAAAAAGTATGCACATGGTGATAGCTGTAATGGCGAGCAATTCGCCGAACAGCACGATTTCCTTGATGGGTTTGAAGTTGTATAGATAGGCTGGTATAACAAGCAGCACGGCTGCCGCAGCAACTCCGACAAGGAAAGTGAAATTTGAAATATAGAAGCCCCAGGAGACCTGGTCTCTCATGGCGGTTACTATAAGGCCCCTGTTTACCTGATCGAGGTATGCGCTGACCCCAAGGAGTACCAAGAGGAGCAGGGAACCGACCCAGACGTAATAACCTTTGGTCCCTTTATAGACCTGACGCAGGGCGATGAAGAAATTTCCTATTATATGGGCCATACCGCCGTTCCTCCTAAACTCCGTAAGCAAAGAAATAATAAAATTTCGGGTTCGTGTTCAGGTCCTCTTTAAGTCTGAACACTCTTTTATGTTCTATGGCATACCTGATTTCGCTGTCAGGATCCAGGAGGTTCCCGAATTTACGCGCGCCGACGGGACAAGCCTCCACACATGCCGGGTACCTGCCGTTTCTGGTCCTCTGGATACAGAAGGTGCATTTCTCGACTACGCCTTTATAGCGCGGCCGGTTGCCCAGATAGTGAGTGTTGGGATTTATCTCTTCGGACTTTCTGCCGGGCTCACCCCAGTTGAAACGTCTGGCCCCGTAAGGGCAGGCCGCCATGCAATACCTGCAGCCGATGCACCAGTTATAATCCACCACTACAATACCATCCGGTTCCTTCCATGTCGCCTGAGTAGGGCAAGACCTTACGCATGGCGGATTCTCGCATTGCTGACACTGCACAGGCATATAAAAATAGTCGGGTTCAGGCACCAGCGGAGGGTTGTAGTATTTCTCTGATTCCTCAAGGTCCACCCATTTCTCACCTTTTTTAAATCGGAGCACGGTTATCCAGTGTATCTGGGGGTCTTTGGATTGATTGTTTTCATCTACACACGCGTATTCGCATCTGCGGCATCCTATGCAGCGCGACAGGTCAAGGCCATACCCGAATAAGACCCCCGGGATAGGTTTCTCAAGGCCGACTTTTATCGCTTTTTTATATTTCTGTTCATATTCTTTTTCGAGACGCTGGATCACTTTCTGCTTCTCCGCATCATTCATTTCTACAAAGTGCTTCTGGAAAAATGCCTCCCAGAAAGACGCATCGGCTTTGTCGAGCGGAAGCATGGCCCCTGCCAGCCCCGCAGCGGCCCCTTTCAAAAAAGTCCTCCGGTTTATGTCAATCTCTCTTTTCATTTCCCTTGTTTTTTTCATGGCGCCTCTATTGATCTCCCTATTTTATGTCCGACGGCCTGACCGGAGGAGGCATTGGTTTTAAAGGCTTGAACCTCGGCTCATGAGGCCAATGGCAGTGGACACATAACCTGTATTGTTTCTCGCCGTTCCACATTCCTGTGCGCTTCCCGTGCAGGCCGGCCTTCCATTCCCGAAGTATGGTGCCGTGACATTGGCCGCAAAGGTTATATGATTCATCGAAACTGACAAGCTTCCCGTTAGCGAGCCTTAACGTGTCCCTGTTATCCGGATTATGACAATCAAAACACCATCCGCCGGGCATATGTTTCAGCACAATGTCCTGGTGCATTTCGAGTTTCCTCGGCTTCCTGTTAGGAGGCATAAAAGCATGGCATTGTGAGCATGGGAATATCCCGGGTGAAAAAGGCGGGGGAGGGACTAAAAAATGCTTGGGTACGTCCTGTTCAGATGAAGCTTTTAAAGGCGGTTGCAAGAGTATCAAGAGAAACAGGCCGGCTAGAGCAAAAAGGATCTTCTTCATTTGTTTTTCCATTCGATATGGCAACCTTGTTTTTTCGTATAATAGAATACGCCGTAGACACATAGCAAGCATTATTTTAACGAGGACGGTCAGGAAGGCTTGACCACAGAGACAGAGACTTTATCTGTCATCTCTGTCCCTGTGGTTTGTTATTAATATTTAGTGTGATTCTTCATAATTGAATATGGGGAATATATGGCTGAGCACCCAGAAAAGAACAAAGGGCATGACAAAAATACCGAGCGCGCCGAAAAGTCCTTCTTTCAGGGTCTCCCAGTCATGCGGTATTATAGGCAACTCATAATGCATGTATCCCATGAAAGTCAAAGAGAACGCCTGTCCGCCGATAACAACATTATATCTCATCATGAATACCCCGAAGAGCACGAGTAAGACCCCGACTACGGCCCTTCTCAAGGTCAGCCCCGGCAGCAGGAACAGAATGAACGGCACGGCGTTGCCGAGTCCGTACTGGAAGAGAAAGATAGCTGCAAAGTCCCTTCCGTAGATAACACTCCTGAGAACATCCCATGACTTCACAGCGGTATATCCCCTGAAGATAAGGTCCAGCAACTCAAGGCTGATTGCGGCTATCAGGAAGAACAGGAGATATTTCGCAGTCATCCTGATAACATTTATTTCTACGCTCTTGAGGTCTTCCTTGGTCTGGAAACCGACAGCATGGGCTTTTTTGATCCCCATTAAGAACTTTCTCAGTTCCATCGTTATTATGTATGTCAGCATGCAAAGCGCGATCCCCGACACAACGGCGGACATAATGAATATGACAGGCATAAGAGGCGTCATCCAGAGTGCATTTGCCTTGACCGAGCCGAAGATGAACCCTGCGTAACCATGAAGAAAACATGCAACAGGGATTCCTATCCCGGCGAGTGTTTTTATGGCCTTTTCATCTTTGTGCAGTGCTTCTTGGCTTATATCCGTTACGCCTAGAGTCAGAGCGCAGAAGACCAGATACAGGATGTTTTCGTACAAACTCTTGTCCTGTTTTTCCCTCAGGGCCAGGGCACTCTCGACAAAGTGCTTCCTGTACAGAAACCACAACTCGGATGCAACAATAGCGCCATATGAAAAGAACACTATACCGAAAGCGGCGATAGCTGAGGTAAAGTGGGGGGTCATCATGACATTTATTCCCCTGAACGGATGCTGCAGATGCAGAACAATGGGCATCGGAGCGGCAAAGAGAAGGGCAAAGGAAAAAACGAGTGCAAAGCGCGCAATGTCCTTAAGCTCCTTTATGCCGAAAACATGGTAGAGGGACGACAGAACAAAGGCCCCAGCCACCAGCCCTGTCATGAACGGGTACATGACAATCTGAATGCTCCAATATATATATTCATTAGGGAGTACGAATAATTCCTTTAAAGTCCAGATTTCTCCATGAACCATGATTATCTTACCTCCTCATCCAGGCCGATATAATAGACCTGCGGTTTAGTTCCGTATTCGCTCTTCAGTATCCCGACTCTCTCTGTCGTAACTATCTTTGTCACAGGGTCATTCGGGTCCTTGATGTTGCCGATCATTCTGGCACCGAAAGGACAGGCCTGAACGCAAGCGGTCTTTAAGCCCTTAGATATCCTGTGATAGCAGAAATTGCATTTCTCCGCCGTATGGTATTTGGGGTGGAAAAACCTTACGCCGTACGGACAACCCATAATGCAGTACCCGCAGCCGATGCACCAGGTCCTGTCGACGAGCACAACCCCGTCAGGCGTCTGATATGTGGCTCCCACAGGGCAAACCTGCACGCATGGCGGGTTCTCGCACTGGTTGCAGAGTTTGGGGACAAAGAAAGACCTCCTGATGTCTTCGTTCTTTACGTCCTGAAATTTACCTAGTCCGAGGTCGATCTTGTTTGTCGTGAAACCGTCGCGGGCGCCTTTTGGGGTATCGGCGAAGAGCCTGCCGTCCTTGGTATTGACATATCTCTCTACCCAGGTCCTTGTGACATTGGCATCGTATGGGATCTCATTCTCTATCTTGCATGCCTTCACACAGAAGCCGCATCCGACGCACTTGTAAGTGTCGACGAGAAATACCCATCGGGTCTTACCGATGCCCTGGCTGTCGGCAAGAATTTTTTTCGGATTTACTATTTCGATAGCTGCAAGCGGCACCGCCAATCCGGCCGCTCCCTTTACCGTATATTTTAGAAAATCTCTTCTCGATATCACGTCAATCCTCCTATCTTATGCTGAGATTGGGCTTGTGCGGGTTATGACAAGTCACGCATTGAAAGTCCCGGTTGTGCGTGTCAGGGTCAATGCCCCTGATTTTTGCCCTTCCGCTCGATGGATAGGGCAGCGGGAAATGGCACCTCAAACACTGTGCCCTGCTGCGGTCAATCGCCAATTTAGGAGGATCTGACGGATGGTCGATGGCAGGACCATGGCAGTTCTCACATTGGATTATCGAGTGGGGCGACTTCAGGATACTTTCGTACTTGTCGCTATGACAGTCTTTACAATAATCCCTTCCCTGGTACTTAACTTTGACCTGTTTCCAGTCTTCTATGTTGTTGTTCCTGTACCAGCCATACATAAAACCCCTTTCATGAATTCCGAAGTCATGCGGCACATAGAAGAGTCTTGCAATCAGGATAAGTACGATAATCCCGATTACTGCGAAAAGCGGCCTCCATACATGGTTCTTCATATAATCGCCTCCATTCTATATCTTATGATCCTATGAATTTCTTCGGATCCCTGTATTCGTGGCACTTAGTACAAGTCGTTTTAGCCTGTTCCGGAGTTATGTGCCATATATGCGGCTTATGACAGTCAACGCATTTCAAGTTCATGGTAGTGATATGCAGGTCGTGTTTCCCCACATTCTTTTGCACTTTGTGGCACTTCAGGCAGACGTCCATGTCAGGTCTCACTTTTGCGTGGGGCTTGTGGCAGACGTAGCAATAGAACTGCATAGGCGCATTCTCAGGCACAGTTATTTTTGTCGCTTTATTGACAAGCTGCTCAGACGGCTGGAAATATTTTACGTCGATAGAACCGCCCTCAATAAGTTCTTTCCTCCCTTTCTCGCCTCCGTGGCAGAAGAGACACTTATCTCTCTCCGGTTTCAGGTCCTTGCTTCGGTCAGTGTGGCAGTTGAGGCAGGCCAGCCCTTCCATTCCGACCCCGTGCACCTCTTTGTCCTTATGGCACTTCACGCAGAACCTTTGTTCAGGCAGGAACTGGTGCGTGACATATCCATGGCATTTGGAGCATTCAATCTGCTCGATGAATACGTGCTTGGCATGGTAGCGCGACTTGTTTACCTGTGGAGCATTGGGATACTTGCTGTTCTTGTCCCAGTGGCATTCTATGCATATTTTCCAGGCTACAAGGATAGCGCCGTGCCTCGGAGAAACGCTCTTCTGTCCCAGCACTGCGAACTTGTACATCTGGGTTATCTGATCTAACTTTGTGGAGTGATGGCATTGATGGCAGTTCACATCACGATGCACGCTATGCGCCCATGCTTTGTTGGCTGCGTCATGGACGTGGCACATCATGCAGGCATTGGGATCATTCTCAAAATAATCATTTATCTTGTACCCGATAAGACCCATTCCTACGACGAACACAAGGGCGAGCGCCATAAGGATTACCTTGGTACGGGCAGAAATGCCCACTGTAAACCAGACGATAGCTTTTTCGAGCAATTTTAACGGATTGAACATCTATAAACCCTCCCATATAATTTCATTAAATAACGTGGAACCAAGAAATCAGAGTAACCTTTCGGCGCCAATAACCATCAATCCTTAAGACCGCACAAAACCTCGTATGCCGCATTTACGGTTTCGTCTATATCTTTATTTGCATGGGCCAGAGAAATGAAGCCTGCTTCGAATTGTGAAGGCGCCAGATTGATACCACGTTCCAGCATGCCTCTGAAGAACCTCGCAAACTTCTCCCTGTCGGCTGTCTTTGCAGTCTCCCAATCCACGACGTCTGTACCTGTAAAATAAGTGCAGAACATGGTGCCTGCCCTGTAAAATCTTGTCGTGACACCCGCTTTTTTCGCGGCTTCCGTCAACCCTTTTTCGAGGCGGCGCATTGTCTTCTCGAGTGTCTCATAAGTGCTTTTTCTAGACAATATTTTTAATGTCTCGATGCCTGCAGTCATTGCAAGCGGGTTCCCCGACAGCGTGCCTGCCTGGTAAACAGGACCTTCAGGAGAAATAACCGACATGATATCTTTTCTTCCCCCATAAGCCCCCACAGGCAATCCCCCGCCTATGACCTTCCCGAGGCAAGTCATGTCAGGCTTGATTCCATAATGCGCCTGGGCGCCGCCGTATGAGACCCTGAACCCCGTCATCACTTCGTCGAATATGAGAACGATGCCGTGCTTCTTTGTCTCCTTCCTTAATGTCTCCAGGAAGCCGGCCCTGGGCAGTACACACCCTATGTTGCCAACCACGGGCTCAACAATAACAGCGGCAATCGATTTGCCTTCCCTGTTCAGCATCTCTCTGAAAGTCTTTGCATCATTAAAGGGAAGCGTGATAGTGTTACGCGCATATGACTTGGGAACGCCGGGGCTGTCCGGAACGCCGAAGGTCGCAGCGCCGGAACCGGCCCTGACCAAAAGGCCGTCTGCGTGGCCGTGATAACATCCTTCGAATTTTATTATCTTGTCTCTTCCGGTAAAGCCTCTCGCCGCCCTTAAAGCGCTCATCGTGGCCTCTGTGCCGGAATTCACCATTCTTATTTTCTGTATAGACGGATAAGCCGCCATAACCAATTCAGCGAGATCTATTTCAAGAGGGGAAGGAGCGCCGAAGCTGGTGCCTTTGTCAGCGGCAGCTTTGAGGGCTTTTACTACTGCGGGATGGGCATGCCCCAATATGAGGGGGCCCCACGAAAGAACGTAATCAATGTATGCATTGCCATCTACATCATACAGCCGGGGGCCTTTTGCCTTGCTGATAAAAAGCGGGAAACCGCCCACTGCCTTAAAGGCCCTGACAGGACTGTTCACTCCTCCTGGCATTATACCGAGGGCTTTTTTGTAAAGGGCTTTTGACTTTCCTGTTCCCATATTATCCCCTGAGACTGCAGATACAAAACATGACAATCTATCACAAATGGCGGGCCGTTGTCAAAACATGGGACACTTGGAAACAGGAATAAAACTAATGAGATTATAAGGAGATCTTATTTAAACGAGGCGAGGTCATTCGGACTTCAAATCATTCCTTAATACGGTCAGGACAATCAGGGGGACTGCTTCAATCAAATAACCGGCAACCGTAGCCCAGAAAACCATAATGGCGAGGATAGAAAAGGGCTCTACGGCTTTTTGTTTAAAATAGTACTGTACGGCGTGAGAAAATGCGTAAAAAAAGCCCCATAGTAAAGGTGCGACGAGGGCCAAAATGACTAATTGTATGAAGGGCTTTTTGTCGGATAACTTCCACAGGATTGCCGCAAAAATAAAATAAGGTATGAAAATCGGGTATGCGTCGAACAGACGCGACAGCAGAAGACTTATATCCAGGCCATTTAAGAGGGAAGAAACGATAAGGTAAATGCACCACACACCGAAGGGGAAAAACAGCGACAACTGAAAGAAGCGTGACTTCGTCATCGGCAGTTCCTGCTATTTTTGAGATCCGTCAAGGGTTAAGCAACCTCCCCGAATAGATATAGGATAAATTTTATACTGATTTGCGCCGCGTTGTCAAGAAAATTAATTTTTTGTTGTAATTCATTAATTAGGTGCCTTAAGCACCAAAAACAGGTGTTTTTGGTACGGGCAGGAGCCTTGATATTATAATATCAAGGCATTATAATATCATTAAAAGAACTGCGGAGGTTTGACCATGAAAGGAGCGACTACATTGCGGCTGCCGGATAACCGGCTTAAAGCTATCAGGGCGATAGCGGGATATGAAAACAGATCTCTATCCGATATCTATACTGAACTGACGGACGAATATATTGCGCGGCATAAAGAAACTCTCGATTTGCTGAATATTCCAGGGATACTTGAGGAATGTAAAGAAGGGTTAGAGGAAATCCGCGCTGGCGGAGGTAAAGACTTAAATGCCCTGGACGGTTAAATTATCCACGAAGGCCACCAATTATTTTGATCATCTGGACAAAAATTTAAGGAAACGAATTAAAGAGGGTTTGCGGGAAATGGCTGCTCTGGATCAGCCGCTCAGCCACCCGAAAGCGCAACCATTGACAGGAGCTTTGAAAGGGTTTAACCGATTGCATATAGGAGGCTACCGAGTAGTATTTTCATTGCTGCCAGCGGAGCGTATTGTCGCGGTTGTTTCGATCCGACCACGTGGCGATGTCTATAAAAAATGACGAGAGAGCTTTCCTGTCTCAATCCCCAAAACAGCCAGCTTCTTATCTCTCTTCAACTTCTTTAACTGATACTCCGCCCGCCTGGCCTCCTTAAAAAAACAAAGAGGCTAATCGATCCCGAGCAAAAACAAACTGTGCCCCTACCATGATTATCGATCTGTTGACAAGAGAGGACTGGAATAATTAAAGTGGTTTCATAACGCTGCTTATTGCAGACGACTTTGGAGGGACGACTGAGAAAACTGATATTCCATGACGGCATATATAAAACCGCGCCGGTCAGCGTCTCCTTAATTGATAAGAAAATGCCGTCGACCGGTTTTTACCGCAGGATGGCGGCCATAGTGTTAAGGTCCAGCTCCAGGGCGAAGCGTGGCCGCTACGGTGACCAGGGATGGTCGGACAGCAGCCGCGAAATCATGGAGGCGCTTGAGCAGGTAGGCGTTATTATTGAGGTGACCGGCGGAGATGTCTTGATCAATACCGGCGGCCCATGCGTTTTTATCGGCAACCACATGAGCACTCTCGAAACGTTTATTCTGCCCTGCATTGTTGAACCGTATAAAGATGTTACCTTTGTGGTAAAGCAAAGCCTTATAGATTACCCCGTTTTCAGGCATGTAATGCGTTCGAGGCACCCTGTAGTCGTGGGCCGGACAAACCCGCGCGAGGACCTTAGGGCCGTGCTTGAGGGAGGGACGGAGAGGTTGAATGCCGGAAGGTCGATAATTATTTTTCCCCAAACCACGAGGACCCCTGTGTTCGATGCTGCTTCATTCAACACCATAGGCATCAAGCTTGCAAAAAAAGCGGGTGTGCCGGTTGTGCCGATTGCGCTTAGAACTGACGCATGGGGCAATGGAAAACATTTAAAGGACTTCGGCAGGATTGACCCGTCCAGGGCAGTGTATTTTGCCTTCGGCGAGCCTATGGCCGTAAAAGGAAACGGCGCCGAGGAGCACCGCAAGGTCATAGATTTTATAACTTGCAATCTTAAAACCTGGGGGGACTGATGACGAAAGAACAAAATAATGCAGTAACCCACCGGATTTTTTCTGTTGCCTTACCAAAGCGCCTGTTTTATGATAAGTAAAATTATTCTAAAGGGGGGAAAGAGATGAAAATCAAAGCCGGTTTGTTGTGCTTGGTGATGTTACTCGTTAGTTCTGTTGCCTGGGCTGTGGAGTATAAAAGCAAGATGATGCCTGCGGACGAAGTTATTGTGGTAAACCTTAAACAGTCTTGTATGGCCAAAAGGATTATCGGAAAAAGGACCCTCTCCAACAATGAATATGAAGTTTGGTTTACCACTGCTGTCGGTACAGATCATAGGCAACTTGTCAAACTTGATAATGATTTATGGATATTGGACGGTGAGATAGTCCTGACCAAATAATCGCTTCTTTTGACATGGTTTTCGACGCATGGACACTATAGAAAAGCTCAAGATGCTCTCGGAGGATTCTCAGTATGACCTGGCCTGTGCTTGTGGAACTGCCAGGGATGACCACAGGAAGAGGGGTCTGGACGGGAAATGGCTTTATCCTGTCACACTGCCACAGGGCGGCTACTCAATACTTCTGAAGACCCTTCTTTCCAATGCATGCGGCAACGACTGTAAATACTGCCCCCTGCGTTCGGAAAGCAATGTGAGGCGCTGTACGCTCCAGCCCGAGGAAGTGGCCTCCATGTTTATGGAATACGTTCGCAAGAAAAAGGTCTTTGGTCTGTTCCTGAGTTCCGGCGTAATGAACAGTGCGGACTATACCATGGACAGAATCAACGCCGTTGCCCGTCTGCTCAGGTACAAACATCAGTTTAAAGGCTACATACATTTGAAAATAATCCCCGGGGCTTCGGATGCCGCTATCGAGGATTCGGTTTCGCTCGCAAGCGCTGTGTCCCTCAATATCGAGACGCCGGGGAAGAAACGCTTTGACCTGCTTTCGAACAAAAAGGACTACCTTAAAGACATTGTCCGCCCTTTAAAGCTCATGAGCAGGCTCACTGACCGGGGCACAAGGTTTTCGAGAGTGAAATGCACCTCACAGTTCATTGTAGGCGCATCTGACGAGACCGACTCGGAGATCATAGATTATATGTTTCGTTTCTACAGGCGGCTGAAATTCCAGCGCATATATTTTTCTGCATATCAGAAGGGCCTGGGGCATCCGGACATCCCTGGAGAGAAAAATCTCCTGTCAGGCCCGGAAGAAATCTTTATGCGCGAACACCGGCTTTATCAGGTCGATTTTCTTGTCAGAAAATACGGATTTGAACCAGGTGACATTCTTACTGACGCAGACGGAAATCTGCGGCTCGACAAAGATCCCAAGGAGCTTTGGGCCTGCAGCCATCCGGAGTTGTACCCTGTAAGGATTAATACAGCTGACAGGGAATCTCTGTTGAGGGTGCCGGGGCTGGGACCGGCAACAGTCAAGAGCATGCTCAAACAGCGCAGGGAGGGACCCATTGCGCGTCTAGAAGACTTGGGGCTGAAAGGCAAAAGACTCGAAAAGATCAGGCCCTACGTAATTTGCGAATAGGGCGAATATTTGTGAATTGAGTATAATAGATAGTTATGGCAATTGGTCTGATAGGCGGGAGCGGACTGTACGATATTGACGGACTGAAACCGTTAGAGGAAATTTCGCTCTCTACCCCTTACGGGGCCCCGTCATCTGTGTATAAGCGTGTTGTCCTGAACGGCGCTGAACTGATCTTCCTGGCGCGTCACGGCATACCGCACAGCATTCCCCCTCACAAGGTGAACTACCGCGCAAATCTGTGGGGGTTCAAATCCCTTGGCGTCGAAGAAATAATATCGGTCGGAGCGGTTGGGGGCATAAGCTGCGAAATGCATCCCGGCTCACTCGTGATCCTCAACCAGATTATTGATATGACAATGGGCGCGAGGACTGCAACGTTCTATGAAGAGGACAAGGTAGTTCACGTCGACTTTACAAATCCATACTGCGCGGGGCTGAGAGATATACTTATAGAAGCTGCCGGAACCGCCGGGCTGCCTGTCAAGGAGAGAGGCACCTATGTCTGTACAAACGGCCCGAGGCTTGAGACCGCAAAGGAAATACTCTTCTTCTCCCAGATAGGCGCTGACGTAGTCGGTATGACGGCCATGCCTGAAGCGGTCCTGGCACGCGAGCTGGAGATGTGCTGTGCCGGTGTTTCCGTTGTGACTAATTATGCAGCCGGCATCGGAGGCTCAAGGCTGACTGCCACAGAAGTGGTGGATGCCATGAAGTCTTCGCTGGAAGGGCTGAAATCACTTCTGGCGACCGCTGTCGTTCAAATGCCGGAGCATCGTTCATGCGTCTGCAAAGAGGCTTTAAAAGAAGCCGGCATGGGGTAGGAGAAAGATTATTTTCAGAAAGAGTTTGACCCACAACATCTTTGTTCATATCGCATGCCTGGTCTTGCTGGTCCTGCTAATCTATGCAAATACATTCAGTGCACCGTTTCAGTGGGATGAGCGTGACTTCATAGTTCACAATCCGGTAGTAAAAGACCTCGGCTATTTCTTAAACCCATCGCAGATCCGGAGCGCTGATTATTACGGGGGGCTCATAGGCCGCTACATCGGATATCTCACTTTTGCCCTCAACTACAAAATCCATGGTTTTTCAGTTACCGGCTACCATCTTGTGAACATAGCTGTTCATATTGCAAATTCGATATTCGTCTATTTTCTTGTCTTGCTGACGTTCAGTACACCATATATGCGTAAGACGTCGGGCGTTGAAGCACCCACAAAAGTTGGATCGCTCACTGGGGACCCCATTGAACTCAGAGCGCGAAAAGCAGCCCTTTTTTCAGCGCTGATCTTTGCCGCGCATCCTTTGCAGACAGAAGCCGTGACCTATGTTTTTCAGCGTTTCGCATCTCTTGTTTCGTTTTTCTATCTGCTTTCGTTAGTTGCGTATGTAAAGTCGAGGCTTATGGACAATGGCGAACGGCCCGCCTCAGACGGGGAAACCGGCAAGTTGAGAGTTTTCACTTATTACGGCATAGCTTTTGTTTCGGCAGTGCTGGCGATGAAGACGAAGGAGAATGCATTCACTCTGCCTATTGTTATCACGCTGTATGAATTTTGTTTTTTTACTCCGTCTCCCAACTTCTCAGCAGCTGAACTTCGGACCTTCAGGAAAAAGCGTCTCCTGCGTCTTGTACCTATGCTTCTTACAATGCTTATTGTGCCGGTGACACTCATGATCGTGGCAGGAGCCTCTGCAGGCAAGATACACATGTTCGACCACAGCGCGTATGGGGGCAGGGTATTGTCCTGGCAGGACTACCTGTTCACCCAATTCAGAGTCATTGTCACCTATCTTGCATTGCTGTTCTTTCCAGCAGGCCAGAATATAGCCTATGACTATCCGGTTTTTAAGTCTTTCTTCGATCCTAGGGTCATGATATCGTTTGCGTTTCTGACTGCACTTTTCGGCCTGGGAGTCTATTTGGTACTAAGGGCGAAGAGCAAAGATTTACGGTTGATGGGTTTCGGCATATTGTGGTTCTTCATCACTCTTTCTGTTGAATCAAGCGTGATATCTATACCTATGGTTATAAACGAATACCGCGTTTATTTGCCTTCGGCAGGGATTATTATTTGTGTTGTTGCCGTCACGCTCATGCTCGCGGAAAAAATGAGTTCTCCGAGAATCGCGCGAATTTTACAGGCTGTTCTGGTCTTTGCAGTTATAATCCTTTCTGTCGCAACTTATTTCAGGAATTCGCTTTGGGGAGACAGGATAAAGTTATGGGAGGACACCGCCCTGAAATCCCCGCTTCTCCCTGGGGTGCGTGATAACCTGGGGCTGGCGTATCTCGAAAAAGGACGTCAGGACGAGGCCATAAACGAGTTTCGCACGGCGGTACGCTTAGTTCAGACTGATGTAACTGCACACATGTATTTGGCGCTGGCCATGCGGCTTCGAGGCGATGCCCCGGAGTCGGCCAAAGAAGTCAACATTGCTTACTCCATTATCCATTATTTTAAGGGAGTCGAATTTATGAATGGCGGTCATTACCAGGAAGCGACGGAAGAACTCGACAGGGCATTGAAGCTTAGGCCTGATTACCCTGAAGCCTACAATAATCTGGGCTTTATCTATCAATCTCTGAACCTGCCGGATAAAGCAATGGAATGCTATCTGAGAGCGATCCGGCTGAACCCGGAGTTTGCCGAGGCACATAATAATCTTGGGATTATCTATCAATCCCTGAACATATACGATAAGGCGGAAAATGAATTTCGGCTTGCCGTAACACTGAAGCCGGATTATGCCGCAGCTCATTTCCAGCTTGGCAATCTTTACTATATGATGGGTCGAAAAGGAGTGGCCCAAATGGAGGTTGCGGAAGGATTAAAGTTCATGCCTGACGATGCGAAGGCCAGGGAATTGCTGAAGGCCATAACGCGCTGAAGTCGCGGGCATCTACCTTGACAGTGTGCGTACGATACTATTATCATTATATTTACAGTAATTTTCATTGTTTATCGCGCCGTGCGCGTGGTGCAAGACGCTTCAGGAGGCTGCCCCAAATGTCAGGACATTCGAAATGGTCGCAAATAAAACATAAGAAAGCTAATACCGATGCGAAGAAGGGCAAGACCTTCACTAAGGTAGTTAAAGAGATATCAGTCGCTGCACGTTCAGGAGGCGGCGACCCTGACGGGAACCCTCGTCTGCGGGCTGCCATTGAAAAGGCCAAAGAAGTCAACATGCCGTCGGATAACATTAAGAAAGCGATAATGAAAGGCACCGGTGAATTGCCCGGCACCACTTATGAGGAATGCTCTTATGAAGGTTACGGCCCTGGTGGTGCCGCCCTTCTTATTGAGACACTCTCTGACAACAAGAACAGGACAGTCTCTGAGATAAGACACATTCTGTCAAAGAGCGGGGGCAGCCTCGGAGAAGCCGGGTGCGTCGCATGGATGTTCGAAAAGAAGGGGTATATCATTGTCGAGAAATCCAAAGCTGATGAGGACACGTTGCTTTCGCTAGTGCTCGATGCAGGGGCCGAGGACATGGAAAACGACCCCGGGGAAGACAACTACGAGATAACTACTACTCCTGAAAACCTCAACTCAGTCAAAGAAGCGCTGGTCAAGGGGGGCATTGCCGTTTCGCTTGCTGAAGTAAGCATGCTTCCCAAGAGCTATGTTCCCCTCGAAGGCAGCACATCCGAGCAGATGGTCCGTCTGATTGATGCTCTGGAAGATAATGACGATGTGCAGAATGTTTACAGTAATTTTGAGATTTCCGATGAATCGGCAATAATTCAGAAGTAAATGGACGAATCCGTTCGCATTACCTTTAAGAGAAAGTTTCTTGCAGGGCTCATAGTCACCGTTCCCGTAGTTTTTACAGTCCTCGTGCTTGTAGGTCTTTTCAAGTTCGTCGACGGCATCCTGAGCCCTTTTTTCGATGTACTGCTGGGCCAGCATTTTGCAGGGCTCGGCTTTATAGCCGCAATAGGTATCGTCTTCCTCATAGGCATAGTCTCCACAAACGTATTCGGCAAGAAATTGCTCGATCTGATGGAAAGGATTTTTTTGAACATCCCTGTGTTCAAAAGCATCTACACGGCGATCAAGCAGCTTGTGGATGCTTTTTCTCCTGAGAGCAGCAGCGCTTTCAAGCGATTTGTCATTGTCGAGTACCCCAGACCTGGAGCTTATGCGTTCGGTTTTTTGACAAAGGAGTGCGCCATTCAGTCCGACGGCCGGGAGGTTTGCATGAAGGCCGTCTATATTCCAACTAATAACCTGTACCTGGGTGATATCGTTCTCGTCGGTGACGGGAGCATAATTTATACCGACATCGAGATAGAAGAAGGCATCAGAATCATCTTGTCCGGCGGCATCGCAGCTCCCTCTATAATAGCCGCATCGCAGAATGCACTGAAGAATAACCTGGCCCAGGACCTTGCATCCTCGGGGAGGACAGGCTAAGGTGAAGCTGGCGGCGGTTGTGCTTGCAGCAGGCCTCGGCACGCGCATGAAATCTTCCCTTCCCAAGGTCCTACATCCGCTCTTTGGGAGGTCAATGGTGCAGTATGTGGTCGAGGCGCTCCTGGCGCTGGGAGCGGAAAAAACTATAGTGGTGACAGGGCCGAATGGTGACGGGATACGTAATGCGCTGCAGGACTGTCCGGTTTCTTTCGCTGTTCAGAAAGAGCCCAGGGGCACAGGAGATGCGCTTAAGGCCGCTGCTGCGAAACTCCGCGGTTTCAGAGGCACCGTACTAGTGGTGAGCGGGGATACCCCGCTCGTCAAGGCTGCGACCCTCAATGCCTTCCTAAAACTTCACAGCAAAAACAGGCTGGAGCTTTCTTTAATCTCTTTTGTTGCCGAAGGGCCCCATTCCTATGGCAGGATCATCAGGACAGGTAAAAAGCTCGGCGCGATTATAGAAGATAAAAACGCGAGTGAAGAGCAGAAGAGAATACGGGAAGTTAACAGCGGCATATATGCCATCGAGCATCATTTGCTAAAGCTCCTTAATAAAATTCCTGTTGACAGAGTAAAAGGCGAATACTACCTCACAGATATGGTGGGACTGTCGGTAGCCGCAGGCTGCCGTACAGGTGCGTTCCGTCTCGGCAATGAACGGGAATTGACCGGGATAAACACGCGAGAAGACCTTTACAGGGCCACCCATTATCTAAAAGATGAAATTATCGACGGCTTCATGGAGAAGGGCGTGAGGTTTATCGACAAGCCATCGGTGTTTATAGACCCGGAAGCGAGTATCGGCGTTGAAACGGTGATCTACCCCAATGTCCATATAGAAGGAAGGACATCTGTCGGCAGAAGATGCGTTGTATATTCGAATTCCAGAATTACGGACAGCACTATCGGTGACAATGTAATTATCAAAGATTCTACAGTCATAGAATCGTCGTCAGTTGAAGAAGGGGCTTCGGTCGGGCCGTTTGCCCATATCAGGCCGGGGTCTATAATCGGCAGGCATGCGAGGATAGGAAATTTTGTCGAGGTGAAGAAGTCTGTCATAGGCCGCGGGACTAAAGCTTCGCATTTGAGCTACCTGGGTGATGCCGAGATCGGAGAGCAGGTCAATATCGGCGCAGGCACCATAACGTGTAATTACGACGGAAAGACGAAGCACAAGACCCTTATAGGGTCCAACGCATTTATCGGAAGCGATACGCAGTTTGTCGCGCCGGTCACGGTCGGCGAGGGCGCCTATGTCGGCGCAGGATCGACAATCACCAAAGACATTCCCCCTCTTGCCCTTGCCATAAGCAGGACGGCGCAGCAGAACATCGAAAAATGGGCGGTCAAAAGACAAAACAGACGCGGAGAAAAACCGGAGACGACGCGCGGAAAGAAGTCAAAGGCGAGGGACTGACAATGTGTGGAATAATCGGATATGTAGGGCACAGAAACGCAATCCCCATAGTGATGGAGGGCCTGAAGCGCCTCGAATACAGGGGATACGATTCAGCCGGCATCGCCTTTCTTGAGGACGATAAAATCAGCGTAATCAGGTGCAAGGGGAAGATAAGCGCGCTCGAGGCGATTACCGCCACTCTCACCAAGCCGAGCAACCTTGCCATCGGCCACACTCGATGGGCCACTCACGGCAAACCTTCCGAGGATAATGCGCACCCGCACCGTTCAGGCGGCATTGTTGTCGTACATAACGGCATAATCGAAAATTATGTGGAACTCAGACATTCGCTGCAGGCCGAAGGCTATGTCTTTGCATCCGAAACCGACACCGAGGTGCTTTGCCACCTGATTAACAGGCATGCGACAGGCGTTTCGCTCGATGAAGCCGTAAGGAGAGCGATAAAGGATGTAAGCGGCGCTTATGCCTTTGCGGTCATGGATGAAAAGGAGCCGGACAAAATTATCGCAGTAAGGAAAGAAAGCCCGCTTGTGGTCGGGCTGGGCGATGGGGAATACTTCCTGGCCTCTGATGTCCCTGCCTTCTTGAGCCATTCAAAAGATGTCATCTTCCTCGACAATAATGAAATTGCGATACTCCATAAGGACGGCGTAATGGTGACCGATTTCGACGGGAACCGGTTGGACAAGAAAGTTTCGACAATATCCTGGAGTCCGTCCATGGCTGAGAAGGGCGGATACCGCCATTTCATGTTAAAGGAAATTTACGAGCAGCCCAGGGCCATAGCCGACACCATGCGCGGAAGGATCTTCCGCGACAAAGGGGAGGTGGCCCTGGAAGAATTCGGTCTTACAGCCGGGGCCATAAAGGAAATTGACAAGATCTTCATAGTCGCCTGCGGGACGTCGTACCACGCAGGGATGGTCGGCAAGTACATGATCGAAGAATTGGCCAGGGTCCCCGTGGAAGTCGACATAGCCTCGGAGTTCCGTTACAGGAACCCCATAATGAGCGGAAGCACATTGTTCATAGCCATAACGCAATCAGGTGAAACCGCCGATACTCTCGCGGCGTCGAGGGAGGCAAGAAGGCTGGGCGCCAAAGTTTTGAGCATCTGCAATGTCATCGGCAGCACGGCTTCACGCGAGTCTGATTTTGTCTTTTATACACATTCAGGTCCGGAAATAGGCGTTGCTTCAACCAAGGCCTTCACTACACAGATAGTTGCTTTGTATCTGCTGGCGATAGGCATGGGCCGGGTGAGAGGCAGCCTTGAGGAAAGCGTTGCCTCAAAACTGTTGGGAGACCTGCTTCACCTGCCGGTGCAGGTCGAGCACAGTCTCGAGATGGACGCAGAGATAAGCCTGCTTGCTAGGGAGTTGTTCAAGACCAGAGAATTCCTTTACCTGGGCCGGGGGATAAATTATCCTATTGCGCTGGAAGGCGCTTTGAAGCTGAAGGAGATATCGTATGTCCATGCTGAAGGGTATGCGGCAGGCGAGATGAAGCACGGACCGATAGCGCTGATCGATGAAGACCTGCCGGTTGTCGTGCTTGCGCCGCGCGGGAAGCTTTATGAAAAGGTCGCGTCGAACATGGAAGAAGTCAGGAGCAGGGGCGGCACTATCATAGCGGTCACTTCAGTCGGTAATGAGGCAGTCAAGAGACTTGCCAGATACACAATCTTTATAGATGAAAGCAACTCTTATCTGGACACTATTTTTTTAACGGTCCCGCTGCAGTTGCTGGCTTATCATATCGCGGTATTGAGAGGATGCGATGTGGACCAGCCGAGGAACCTTGCAAAGAGCGTTACTGTTGAATAAGTCACAACATTAAAGAGAAAATTAAATTTCTTCGACGTTAGTTCTTCGGTTGTGGTATAATTGAATTGAGCATTTTTATGGCAAAAGACGTAATGTTATTAGACGAGCTTAATCCTCAACAAAAAGAAGCTATCCTGTGTTCAAAGGGTCCGCTACTTGTTCTCGCAGGTGCAGGCAGCGGAAAGACCAGGGTAATAACTCACAAGTTTGCTCATCTCACAAAAAAGAAAAAGCTTTCCCCTTCACAGATCTTCACTGTAACATTCACTAATAAGGCCGCCGATGAGATGAAGGACAGGATCTGCCGGTGCCTTGAAGACGACGTCAGGAACGCATGGATAGGCACATTTCACTCGCAGTGCAATAAAATATTGCGGAAAGAAATAAGAGTGCTGGGTTATAAACCCGATTTCACCATCTATGATGATGACGATCAGTGCAACCTCGTGCGCCACATACTGAAGGAGTTCAACATATACGAGGCGCTTTACAAAGGGGTGTCTTCGAGAATAAGTATTCTCAAGTCATCGCTCATATCCCCGGAAGAGTTTCTGTCGCAGGGGGACGGCTTCAGCTTTGACGAGAAGCTCGGCAGGGTATACCTTAAATATCAGGCGGAGCTTAAACGTTGCAATGCCCTGGATTTCGATGACCTGATAATGCTTACCGCCAAATTATTCGACGAGCACCCGAAGGTACTCGCAAAATATACTGATATGTTCCCCTATATTCTCGTGGATGAGTTCCAGGATACCAACCTCGCTCAGTACCGCCTCCTGCAACTAATGGCGTCATCGCACCGGAATGTCTGCGCTGTCGGAGACGATGACCAGAGCATCTACAAATTCAGAGGCGCTGATGTCAGCAATATCCTTAATTTTGAAAAAGATTTCCCAGATGCCCAGGTCATAAAGCTTGAGCAGAATTATCGCTCGACCCAGAACATTCTCGACGTTTCCGGCAGTGTCATCGCAAAAAACAAGAACAGGAAGCAAAAGAAACTTTGGACCGATAAGGGCTGCGGAGAAAAAATTATTTATTGCAGGCTCAATACTGAGGATGACGAGGCAAAATACGTTGCGCGCACCATCAAAGACCTTTACCTGAAGAACAATTATGACTACGACAGCTTTGCGATTTTATACAGGGTAAACCTTCAGGCGCGGGCCATCGAAGATGCGCTCCGTGAGGAGGGCATTCCCTATAACGTGCTGAGCGGGATCAGCTTTTATCACAGGCGCGAGATAAAGGACATCGTTTCATACATGAGGCTTGTTGTGAACCATGATGACAATGTGAGCCTTAGGCGCATTATCAACAGCCCGCCGAGAAATATAGGAGTCGCGACCCTGTCGAAGATAGAGAGTGAAGCAAGGAAGAACGGCGTCAGTCATCTGGCTGCGGCCCAGGCACTTATGAAGTCAAATTCACTGGCGGCGTCTGTTAAAGAGAAATTAGGCGAATTCATCAAAATTATAAATCATCTGACTGCCGCCAATTACAAGACTGCCGGCGATATGATTAAGGACATTGTCGAAGTCACGGGGTATATAGAAGATATCGAGGAAGAGCGCCTGCAGAACATAATGGAACTGAGCGCCTCCGGCGATACGATGCCTGTAAAAGATTTTATTGAAAAGACTTCCTTGACGCCGTCGCCGCTTAACGGTTCCGCTCCTGTCAGGGTTGCCGTGTCGCTTATGACGCTGCACAGCGCAAAAGGGATGGAATTCCCGGTCGTGTTTATCGTCGGTCTCGAAGAGGGCATCCTCCCCTATTTTAAGGCCGTAGGTGAAGAAGCCGAAATGCATGAGGAGAGAAGGCTTTTCTATGTCGGCATGACCAGGGCGAAGGACATCCTCTGTCTTGCCAGTGCAAAGAAAAGGAAGCTATATTCAAAAATGCAGGACCAGGAGCCTTCGCGTTTCCTGAATGATATGCCCAAGAATTGCTGCCACTGGGTCGAGAAAACAGCTGAAGTCCAGAGGGCATCAGTTCCACCCAGGCCGGTTAAGATTTCTCCGCAAAGGACTGCCCTTCCTTATGTTGTGGGAAGCAAGGTGAACCATCCATCGTGGGGTGTAGGCATCGTCCGCGACTGCTGCGGTGACGGCGATGACCTCAAGGTGACGGTAAACTTTTCTAGTGTTGGTCTGAAACGCCTTTCCGTCAGGCATGCGCAACTCGAAAAAATTTAGCTGATCTGAAATGAAGATAACCGAAGATGAAGTAAGGCATATTGTAAAACTCGCAAGGCTCACTCTCTCTGAAGAGGAGTTGCAGACCTACAGCGGGCAGCTGAACACGATCATCGGGCATGTTGAACAGTTAAGCGTACTGGACACCGGCGGAATCGAACCAACTTCGCATGTGCTTCCTATTACGAATGTCATGAGGAACGATCTGGCCGCGCCGTCTCTTTCAAATGAGGATGCGTTGAAAAACGCTCCTGAACCGGTTGATAAATTTTACAGGGTCCCCAAGATCATAGAATAAACGCCTAGTGCAAACAGGATTCCGACATGTTTAGATGTTTTTTGCAATCAAAAATACATATGGCGACAGTGACCGAATCGAACCTTTCCTATGAGGGCAGCATTACCATTGACAGTGAACTCATGGAACTGGCCGGCATAATACCATACGAGCAGGTCACGATCAGCAATCTCAACAACGGCGAGCGCTTTGAAACATATGCCATACCCGGTAAAGCCGGTTCTCGCGAATTCTGCCTGAACGGCCCCACGGCCCGGAAGGGAATCGTGGGTGACAAGATCATTGTTTTCTCATACTGCTGGCTGGGAGAAGAGGAAATAAAGGCTTTCGGGCCTGTGATTGTCAAACTCGACGGCAATAACAACCCAGCAAAAGACAAGTAAATTAGTAGATTAAAACGGCAGGTTGCTGTTGATGGGGATTGAATAAAAACCCGGTGAGACCTTGTAGTTTTCCAATAGATAGAATAACGGGTTGCTCGCCGTAAACGTCCTGTCAGGCATGAGTTCCATAGTCAGATTTGTGGCCCCGCTCGTTATCAACCCCTTGATTCTTGCATAAATGCCTCTGCCTTCGAATGTAAAAGATACGACCTTCAACACGCCGCTGCTGATCGAAAATGCCCCCCTGGCGCTATCGAACAGCTCCAGCGGTACAGAGGCCCCGCCGAAGACCCCGGACTTTAATGCCATCTCTCTGATATCGAGTCTGGTATTGCCTTCTCCATTGTCGAGGCTTAAGCCTCCGGAAAGCACTCCCTTTCCGTCCAGCCCTATAAGGACAAAGAAAGGCATTTCTTCGAGGTGTGCATTTCTGATATCCAGACCGACATGGTTTTTCCCTTTAATTAGATCCATCCTGCCGTTGATCGTTCCGCCGCCTATATTGCCGCTAAAATAGAGAGTAAGCCTCATCATGAGCAGTGAAAGAGGGTTTATTCTGCCGGTTGCGTTTTCTATCGAAAGCAGCGCGTTGCCCGATTTTTTTAATTCTATACGTTCCAGCGACAGATTAAAAAACAGTCCTTTTTTCAGATGGGTGACTTGAATGCTCATATTGCCGTCTTTGAGGGAATTCTCGATCAGGTCCGAAATTACACTGTCCGGAATCGCAATGTACCACATTCCGCAGAGAAGAATAATGGCAGCTACCGGCACATACAGGAAAAAGGCGACACGCGGCAGTTTCATTTCTTTATATTTTCTCTCAGTTCGGTAAGTTTTACGTTTTCTTTGTCTCTCGACACAGTGACCCACATCTCCGACAGACCGGGATACGAGGAGTCTTTTATTCCGGTTTCATAGCGATATGAAGCATATGGATCAGGGAAAGAGCCTTTCCTTGAAGCCGGTATCTGTTCCATTTCCGACATCTTGTTTCTTGCCAGCATCGTCGCAACAGTGACAAACTCATGCTTTTCCGCTATGCCCAGATGATAATTCAGCGAATAAAGCACAGTGACGAGCAGACTGCCAATGATAGCGAGCGCAACCATAATCTCCAACAAAGTAAATCCGCCAGTTTTCTTTACGAAACGGTCACTCGTCATCGGTGATTTTGGCCCTCCCGCTGATAGCGTTTAGCGTAACAGTCATCGCCTTTTTATCATTTTTCAGATGTACAGATATGTTTTCCGTGATTCCGAGCGGCCCGAAAAAAACAGTCACCTGGCCTTCTTTGATATCGCCTTTCGATTGCAACTCGACGCCGGCCAAACTTTTCACTTGTTCGCTTTTTTCACCGTCAGGACCCAGCCACGACATGGAACCCTCCTGAATATCGAACTTCAGGGACAATATTTTCTTGGTGGATATCGAGCTGTCATTAAGATAGCGAAGTAAAGAGGCCATTTTTCTTGCTTCGGACTTCAGCCTGTTATCGCCTGATCTGAAAAATGACGGTAATACGACGGCTGTCAGCAGGGAGATAATGAACACTACTGCCATAAGCTCAATAAGCGTGAATCCTGAAGGCCGTCGATTGGTGAGCTTCAGCATTGTAATCTATTTATTCTCTGGGTGCTCCGTGGTTGTTTGTTGTTGTGAAGTGTCGAATGCCTTCTGTTTGTCCCTGGTAATCTCAGCAAGCCTTTCATCTTCCTTGATGATATGTGGGTTGAGGAAGACGATCAGGTTGGTCTTGTTCTTTGTAATGGACCTGGTCTTGAAGAGCCACCCCAATACCGGTATGTCCCCGAATATAGGCATCTTTGTCACTGATTCCTCGTCATTGTCCTGTATCAGGCCGCCTATGACTACTATCTCATTGTCCTTCACCACTACCGAGGTCTTCGTGGAACGCTTCGTTATCGTCGGCCCCAGGCTGACGGTAAGTGCGTCAGACTGGCTCTGCACCGAGGATATCTCCGTGTATACGTCAAGCTTCACATGGTTGCCTTCGGTTATCTGAGGGTTTATTTTCATTATTATTCCCACGTCCTGACGTACTATGGAATTCAGTATGCCGGAGTTCAGGGTGCCGCTGGTCGTTGTGGCATTGGCTACGCTCGTCTGGCTCTGCGATATGAACGGTACGTTCTCTCCTACCAGTATCTCCGCGTCCTTGTTGTCTGACGTCAGTATCTGCGGTGTCGAAAGCACTTTGACCGTGTCTTTGAAGTCGCTCAGGTTGAAGAGGGCCGCATACCCCGGCACCGATAGGGTGCTGGTGCTTATGCTGCCGTCGCTGTTGGTCGTGGTCAGAGGTACGCTGATATACTTGCCGAGCCCTCCAATTGTGGCCCCTGCAAGTCCCTGTATGACGTTCTGTATCGCTGTCTGGTCTATGGTGCCGACCCCGCCTATTACTATTGGGCGACCGTTCTTCTGGGCCGTGGCCCTCCACTGGGCCCCAAGACTCTGCAGCTTGTCGATGGAGGCCTCCAGTATCATGGCCTCTACATACACCTGTCTCCTTCTCTTGTCCAACTGCTTTATGACCTGCGATATGTTGGCGTAATCAGCCGGAGAGGCCACTACTATCAGTGAGTTGGATGCCTTGTCGGCTGTGATCGTTATTCCGCCCGCTACTTCAAACGGTGATACCTGCGCACCCCCTGGTGCGGCCTTCTGCCCCTGGCTGCCCTTGATTATGCCTTCCAGTACTTTAGCCAGTTCGGTGGCATCGGCATTCTCCAGCAGGTATACGTTTATCCTGCCCTGGGCTTCCGGTGACGGTACGTCCAGCAGCCTTATGAGGGACTTCATTGTCTGCCTCATCGAGGCGTCCCCAAACAGTATTACCGCGTTCAGCCTTTGGTCCGCTATCGCCGTGGCCCCTTCTGCTACAGGCTGCCCCGGCACTCCCCTTGTCCTGGCTTTGCTCATGCCGTCGTTAAGGGTCTTGGCTACATTGTCGGCACCTGAATATTTGAGGGGTATTACCTCAGGCAGGTCTGTTACCGAGGGCTTGTCTATCATCTCCACCAACGACAGGATCTTCTCTATGTTCAGCCCTGAATCCACTACCAGCAGCAGGTTGCCGGGGCCAAAGGTGGATATGTAGCCGTCTTTGGATATCAGGGGCTGCAATAGTTTCAGCGTCTCTTCCGGTGATATGCTCTTCAGCGCTATAAGCCTCGCTATGTAGCTTTCGTTGACGCGCTCGCCGTCCCTGGATACGCGCATGCCCCTCTGCTTGGCCTCTGTCGCGGGCACTATCTTGTATGCGTTTACTCCCGACGGCAGTACGGTGAAGCCCTTTAGCTCCAGCACCGAGGTGAACAGATTGTATGCGTCGTCTACAGACAGCTTAGACGGAGCCACTATGGTTATCTTGCCTTTGACACGCTCGTCAAAGATGAAGTTCTTGCCGGTTATCTCGCTGATGAATTTGGTGACTGCCGCCAGGTCTACGTCTACAAAGTTGAAGGTCGCTTCGCGGGATTTCTTTCCACCCCGAAAAGTCTCCGACTTTCCGGGGACCCCGTCACTGCCTTTGAGAGTCTGTGACTTCTCGGGGACCCCCTCGTCGGCCGCGTATGAATTGCCTGAAAACAATACCATACACGCCAGGATTAGTATTATTGAATGATTTCTAAAATTTCTCATTCCAATAAGTATAGCACAGCTCATAGGGCTAAGGGCAAAAAGCCATAACTGCATGAAATTAGTCTTGTTTTGCCGCTATAGGCCGGTCTGTACGCTTATAAGAAAAACTAAATAGCCTATAAAATAAAAGAAATTGTATTTGGTGGTTCGTTACCTTGACAATACTGTATGCATTGCTATAATTTTAAGACTGCAGTATTTTGTAGGGGGTTTTAGCCAAATGTGTCAGTTCATAAATACGGCGGCGTGCGAATGCAAAAAGAATAGGGGAGGTGAAGCGAAAAAAATATAGCAGGCAAAAGGGGAATAGATAAATTCTCTTGGAGTTAATAACTCAAAAAAAAGGAGAGAGAAAGACATGAAGCAAAGCTTGGTATTGAGAAACAAGTATATTGTAGTAGCAGCTTTCTTTGTTTTGGTTCTTTCGATGTTGCTGGGCTGTAGCGGCAGCACAGGCCCGCAGGGCCCGGCTGGCGCATCAGGAACATCAGCAGGGGGAACAGGTACCGTATCAGGTACAGTCACATCATCCTCAGGCGCAGTACTTTCAGGGATTACAGTAGCAGCCTATTTAAGCACAGGCGGTACGACGGCTAAGGCTTTGGCGGATCCGAACCAGAATTACCAGAGGGCCAAGGCGCATTCATCAACTGACACACCGGTTGCAACAGCAACAACCGATTCAAGCGGAAAATACTCATTGACCCTTGCCCAGGGAGTTTATGACATAGTCTTCACCGACCCCAAGGGGGCATACACACTAGGTTCTATGTCTAACTATTCAGTAACAGGCGGCGGCAGCTATACCGTTAGCGCAGGCCTGGGAGCTTCAGTGTCCGTTAATACGGCGTCGGCAGCAGCCCCTAGTGTTACGGTGACAAATAACGGTAATACCGTTGGCTCTTCTTCAAGCGCAACAAATCCATTGAATCTGAAGGGCACGAGCGAAGTCGGATACGGCGCAACAGTGACTCTTGTTGCTCAGGCCACCAGTTCACTTTCGAACGCAACATTGTCATATGCATGGAAATCATCATATCCCAGCAACCCTGGCGGCACGAATAAAACCCTTGTTGTAGGC
>JADFXI010000080.1:0-4812 GCA_015233655.1 Nitrospirota bacterium
CACTTTTTACTTGTCTTCTATCTGTGTTTCTTCTTTAAACACCTCTATTATGCTTCTTACCTTTATCCCGGCGCTTCGACAACGTCGAGGCGGCAGCTCTCCATCTTTCCTTCTTTCACATTGACTACTATATTGCCGTGACCTTCTACGCGCGTCAGATATTCCACATTGATAGTGATATTACGTTTGTTCATTCTTGTCCAGCTCCCTGCACATGTTGTACATTTCCATCTTCTTGAGAAGCAAATCCTCAGGAATGCGGTATTTGCGAAGCACCTCCTGAGCCCCCTTGGTGTTAGGGTTGCTCACCAGGCCCCTGCAGCCGTAGCAGATATTTCCGTTGTTGATGCACCACGAATTGCACCCGGCCCTTGTCACAGGCCCGAGGCAGGTCACTCCCCGGTCGTACATGCAGACATTTTCATTCAGTTTGCACTCTACGCAGACAGCATAATCAGGGACTTCATACGGCAAACCCAGAAGTATGGCCTTCAGCACATCCACGAACTCCGGAATATTGACCGGACATCCGTTTACGGAATAATCAACAGGCACTGCCTGGTGTATCGCCCTCGTCTTGGCAGTCGGGAAAAGTCTGTAGTCGGCATGGTATACGTAGCGGCGAATGTCCTCCAGGTCAAAACTGTTTTTTATACCGTTCACGCCCCCTATCGTAGCGCATGACCCATAGGCTACGAGTACCGCAGCCCTCTCCCTTATCTGTTTTATGCGGTCAAGCGCGTGCTGGTTGGTAATGCTGCCTTCGACTATTGCGACATCCAGCGGACCGTCCCATTTCTCCGACATTACCTCGCGGAACTCTACAACATCGATACGCTCCAGGATTTCAAGGAGCGGCTCGCCGATATTGGCGACCTGCAGCTGACATCCCTCACAGCAGGCGAAATCGAAAAAAGCGATCTTTGGTCTTTTCATGTCAGTATGACTCTTTCAGGTATTTTATTTCGTCGTAATTAAATACAGGCCCGTCCTGACAGGCATATACGTGCTGGATCTGGCAGTGGCCGCATTTGCCCATGCCGCACTTCATGTGGCGTTCGAACGACACCATTATCTGCCGGCCCGGTATGTTCTTGGCCAGGAGTTCTTTTATAACGAACTTGTACATTACCGGTGGGCCGACTACTACGGCAAATGTTCTTTCAGGCTCCAGGTGGACGCCCGGAATAAGCGTTGTTATGCGTCCCACCTGGCCTTGCCATTCGGGCACGGCGCGGTCAACGGTGCATTCGTAATAAACATCCATGCGCTGGTTCCATTCCTCAATCTCGTCCAGAAACAGGATGTCGGCCGGGCTCTTGCAGCCCAGCAGTATATGTACTTTGCCGAAATCCCGGCGGTTGTCGAATACATATTTGATCAGTGACCGGAGAGGAGCGATACCCAGGCCTCCGGCAACCATCAGCAGGTCGTTGCCCTCGAATATGCGTATTGGAAAGCCTTTGCCGAACGGCCCCCTGATGCCTATTTCGTCTCCGGCTTCGAGCTTGTGCAGCGCATTCGTAACCTTGCCGACAGCCCTCACGCACACCTCAAAAGAGCTGCTGATATTAGACGGGGAAGATGACACGGATATGGGTATTTCGCCGGCACCGCAAACGGACAGCATAATGAACTGCCCCGGCTCATGGTCGAGCCGTTCCCCGCCTTCAAGCGATATTTCGAACAGCTTTTCAAAATCAGTCAACTGTCGTGTGCGAAGGATCTTGCCCTTCTTCATGATGTACTGAGAGTTTGTCAAAGCTATTTTTTTCATGATTTAATAATTACCTTCCATTAAAGTGCTTACCGTCTCTTCAAATTCCTCTATCAGCAGATTGAGGGTGTCTTTCAGTTTGATGCCCGCCATACAGGTGCGGCTGCACCTTCCGCAGCCCGTACAAAAAAATCTTGAAAACTTTTCGACAGGGTATCTGAACTTGCGATAATAACGGTGCTTCTGCCTTAACGAGCGTTCCTTCCTGAAGTTTTCACCACCTGCAACCCGGGCAAAAGACTCAAGCTGACAAGAGTCCCATATCCTGTTGCGCCTGCCTGACTTCAGGCCCAGGTCCATTTCATCTTTGATGTCAAAGCAGTAGCATGTCGGACAGACAAGCGTGCAGTTCCCGCACGCAAGGCACCTTTCACCGAGTTCATCCCACACCTTGCTGTTATAAGATCTGTCGAACAGTTCAGGTATGTATCGTGGTTCGACAGGTACTTCTTTTGTGAACAACGTCCTTTTTCCGGCCCTCAACTCCGTCAAGTCCTCCAGATCTGATTTGCCGGCACTCTCAAAAAACTTGGTTGACTCGATTATGTTCTCGCCGATCTGAGTATTGATGTGAACAATGAATCGGTCGCCCAGGTCAGTAAAAAAAAGGTCATATCCGCCGCTCGGAGTACTCGCGTTCACAAGGGCGCAACTGGCATATTCATCGCAATACTCATTACATTCCAGGCCTATGATATTTATCTTCCGCTTGTGCATTAGATAATTGTAATCTCTAGGGCGTTCAGTAAATACCATATTCAGGCACTGGATGCCTGCAAGATCGCAGGTGTGAATGCCGAAGATCGTCATTTTCTCGCATTCCACAACCGCTTCGGAATTTAATCCCCTGCCTGTATCAAACTCCAACAGGGTCTCGCGCTGCGGCATGAAATACTTTTTGGGCGGTAAAATGGTGGGGATATATTTAAGCGATATGCCGTTGCCTGAGCTGACCTCTTCAAAGGAATAATTATTGTACCCCCTCGCCACTGGCGCTACGACCCTTTGCAGTTTTGAGAGCCTTGAAATAAAGCCGTCAAACTGTTCTTTCCTGAGCACGGAATACTGAGCGTCTTTCATCGGCACCTCTTGGAAAAAACCTTAATTATCATTAATTCCCATGCCATATGAGCAAAGTCTATCAGACAAAAAAGCGGTTGTCAAATTATTCGACGAGCGTTACTATGTGGTAAGTGCCCGATTATGGTAAACTATTAACTTAAACTGATTTATCAGGATGTTTAAGGTAAAAGAACACAATATACAGGGGGACGGAATATGGCGCAGGGACCCAATACTTTTTTAAGCAGGATGAATTTCGGGAAGAAAATCATCATCGTTGTAGTTTTCAGTTTTTTAATCAGTTACCTTGTTAACTTCCTTTTCATAAAATCACAGATTGAGAAGAATGCCGTTTCGGCAATTCTTTCCAAGGCGCGGGCCGTGACTCTGCAGGCGGAAAATGCCAGAAATTTTATAGCGAACCTAAGGTCGCAATATAATGTGTACGATGAAGAAAGGCTTTTGAAAGACCTGAAAGAGAAAATTTCCGGCGCGAAGAACCAGGATGAAATATTGGAAAAAGCGCGGACCACTGCATACTACTACACTATTCCCATCGTGGCTTCATGGACTGTTGCAAAAGCAGAAGCGGATAAAGTGGGTTACCAGTTCAGGGTGACAAGGGTGCAGGCCCGGAACAAAGAAAGGGAAGCTGATGCTACTGAAAGGAACATGATTCAACAGATTGCTTCTTCCAATCTCGGGGAACACTGGATTATAGACGAAAAATTGAATGCCCTGAGATATATGAGACCTATAGTTTTGACAAAGGAATGTATGCTCTGCCACGGGACTGATAAAGATTATCCTGAAGGAAAAGGTTATGACCCTCTCGGCATGAAAATGGAAGGGTGGGCGGTCGGCGAGCAGAGAGGGGCCTTCGAGATCATAGCAGACCTTGGTCCAATGAAAAAAGAGGTTGCTTCTACATTGTTCAAGACATTGCTGATAGGAACGATAATTATTGCAGCGTCCACTCTTTTCGTGCTGTCTCTTATCAGGAAACTTGCCGTAACACCGGTAAGGAATATCAGGGAGTCTGTTGACAGAATTGCGCGTGGAGACCTGACTGTAAACCTGGAGGCAAAGACACAGGATGATATCGGCCAGGCGGTCGATGGCATCAATACGATGGTTGATTCTTTCAATACCATGATAACAGGGATTCTTGAAGCGGCCAACAATGTCGTTTCTGCTGTCTCTTCTTTAAGAACAAGCGCGGAAAAGACCGCGGAGGGCGCGCAGAGCCAGTCGATGCAGGCTGCTCAAATAGCTACGGCCGCTGAAGAGATGAGCCAGACAATTACGGACATATCGCGGAATGCCGCTATAGTCTCGGATACTTCAATACAGGCAATGGAGACCGCGGATAATGGCAAGAAAGTTGCCGACGGGGCTGTCGAAACCGTGAATAGGGTATACACCTCCACAGTTGAACTCGCGACAATGGTAGAGAAGTTGAACAAAAGGGCTTCGGAAATAGGAGATATCGTTACAGTCATAAAGGACATTGCGGACCAGACAAACCTTCTGGCCCTCAATGCGGCCATCGAAGCCGCGCGAGCAGGCGAGCAGGGGAGGGGCTTTGCAGTCGTTGCTGATGAGGTCCGGAAGCTGGCGGAGAGAACGATCAAGGCCACAGCGGAGATCACCGAGAAAATACATGCGGTGCAGGACGAATCATCCCAGACCGCCAGGTCTATGGAAGACGCTTCCGGTGAAGTTACAAAGGCCACTGAATATATACGCCAAGTCGGTGATTCGCTTAACAACATAGTCAGTTCAGTGCAACAAGTGAGGGACCAGATAACTCAGATAGCGACCGCCGTGGACGAACAATCAGCTGTATCAGAGGAAGTTGCGAGAAATATTGAAAAGACTTCCTCTATCGCATCCAACCTGGAAAACATGGCGGGCTCTGTCATGAACGAAGTAGCCAGACTTTCTGCGGTTGCCGATACCCTTAAGCATTC
>JADFXI010000080.1:4850-13523 GCA_015233655.1 Nitrospirota bacterium
GGCGATGCGTCAGCGCGCGCCGGCGACCTTATAACGTGGAAGAACAGCCTCAGCGTAAATATTGAGGCGGTGGATGAGCAGCATAAAAAGTTGATAAGACTCATAAATGATATGCATGACGCCATGAAGACCGGGCAGTCTAAAGAGGTCATGGGCAGGATCTTCGGCGAATTGCTCGATTATACGGCAACACATTTCAAATATGAAGAAGATCTTTTCCAGAAATACGGGTATCCGGACAGCTTTGATCATAAGAAGGCCCATGAAGCGCTGGTGAATAAGGCCGTAGATCTAAAAACCAAATTCGACAGGGGTGAATTGTCTATCAATCTGGAGGTAATGAGCTTTTTGAAAGACTGGCTCAACAATCATATCCTGAGGACCGATAAGAAATATTCAGCATTTTTTAACAGCAAGGGGGTAGCATGAGTAAAGCTATCCGGTAAAAAGGGGCCGGCAGCTTGAATTGTCTTGAAAAAGTAACGGGATGTGTGCTACATTTGATATTCAAAAAACACACGCCGGCAGACACCTTCAGATGGTCTCGGGTTAAATTTATATTTTGATCCAATGAGTTAATGAGGGTGCGGCGGAGGACAAAAACCGTAAGGAGGAGTAATGAGTATTGTAACGATGAAAGAACTGCTGGAAGCCGGTGTGCATTTCGGACACCAGGTGAAGAGATGGAACCCGAAGATGAAGAAGTTTATTTTCGGAGAGAGAAACGGCATCCATATCGTGGACCTTCAGAAAACGCTTAAAGGGCTTATAGAGGCCTACAACTTTACCAAAAGCGTATCAGCTACAGGTGCCCCGATACTTTTTGTCGGCACAAAGAAACAGGCGCAGGATTCAATTGCGGAAGAGGCCAGAAGGGCCGGCGCATTCTATGTCAACAACCGTTGGCTTGGCGGCATGCTGACTAATTTCTCAACAGTTAAGAAGAGCATCGAAAGGCTGAAAAAGATAGAGGCCATGAAAGAGGACGGCACGTACAATGTCCTCAAGAAAAAAGAGATTTCAATGCTTGAGAAGGAGAGGACCAACCTCGAAAAAAACTTGAGCGGTATAAAAGAGATGGTCGGTCTGCCTGGGGCGCTTTTCATAATAGACCCCAGAAAAGAGAGAATCGCGGTAGCTGAGGCCAAAAGGCTCTCAATACCTATAGTTGCTGTTGTAGACACTAATTGCGACCCCGACGAAATTGATTATGTTATCCCCGGCAATGACGACGCAATACGGGCCATCAAACTCATTGCTTCCAAGGTAGCCAATGCTATTCTCGAAACCAAGTCCGAGCTTGAAAAAGTAAAGGAAGATGCAGCTGCCAAAGAAGCCATGAACGCAAAGATAGCTGTGACCGATGAGCAGGAGGTAGCTGCACAATGATTACGGCTGAGATGGTGAAGGAATTGCGTGAGAAGACCGGCGCCGGACTTATGGACTGCAAGCGGGTACTGGGGGACAGTAACGGCGACATGGAAAAAGCTATCGATATGCTCAGGCAAAAGGGGCTTGCGACTGCCGCAAAGAAGGCCGCAAGGACCGCATCTGAAGGGCTTATAGGTTCATACATACATATGGACAAGCTTGGGGTTATGATTGAGATCAATTGCGAGACTGACTTTGTTGCCAGGACCGATGATTTCAGGGGTCTTGTGAAAGACATTGCTATGCATATTGCTGCCGCGAATCCGGCATATCTGTCCAGAGAGGTAGTCCCGCAGGACGTTATCGAGCGTGAAAAAGACATTTACCGTGCGCAGGTCGTAAATAAACCGGCGCAGGTCGTTGAAAAGATCCTTGAAGGCAAGCTGGAGAAGTTTTATTCAGATACCTGTCTCCTTGAGCAGATATTCATAAAGGACCCTGAAGGCAAGTTGAAGATCAAGGACCTTATTACAGAGAGGATTGCCAAGCTCGGAGAAAACATTGTAGTAAGAAGATTTGCGCGCTTCCAGTTGGGAGAAGGACTGGCAAAGAGTGATTCCTGTGCGAGCTAAATCAAAGAAATTGCCGGTTGCCAAGAAGGCGTCCAGGAGAATTCTTCTGAAGTTAAGCGGAGAATCCCTTATGGGTGACCGCGGCTATGGCATCGACCCTTCCACCGTCGAGTTTATGGCGTTCGAAATCAAGAAAGTCGTCGATTCCGGCGTACAGATCGCGGTTGTGATTGGCGGCGGCAATATTTTCAGAGGGGTCGAAGCATCTGTCAGGGGCATGGAAAGAGCTTCTGCGGATTATATGGGTATGCTTGCAACAGTCATCAATGCCCTGGCCCTTCAAAACGCTCTTGAACGGCTCGGCCTGCAGACGAGGGTCCAGTCAGCAATAGAAATGAGGGCCCTGGCTGAGCAGTATATAAGAAGAAGGGCGGTCCGCCATCTGGAGAAAGGCAGGGTGGTGATCTTTGCAGCCGGCACCGGCAACCCCTATTTTACTACCGATACCGCAGCTGCGCTAAGGGCGATGGAGATAGGAGCGGACATTATACTAAAAGGCACCAAGGTCGACGGCGTCTATACTGCAGACCCCATGAAAGATCCGGACGCTAAAAGGTACGATAAAATCTCTTATATAGATGTCCTGAAGTATAACCTGAAGGTTATGGATTCTACAGCGATTACAATGTGCATGGACAATAACCTTCCTATTGTTGTTTTTAACATTAGAAAAGCTGATAATATTAAAAACATTCTTAACGGCAAAGGGATAGGCACGCTGGTATCAGGAGATCCTAAGAAGCGGAAATAGGGTTGGCTTCAGCCTGCTACAGGTTGTGCTCGTCATACTGAACGAGGTGAAGCATGCAGGAGATCAAGAAAAAGACGACTGATAAAATGAACGGGGCCGTAGAGGTATTTAAAAAGGACCTCCTTTCCATCAGGACCGGAAGAGCGTCCCTTTCTTTGCTCGATGGGATATCTGTCGATTATTACGGTACTCAAACCCCGCTCAGTCAGGCTGCCACGCTTGGGGTGCCTGACAGCAGGCAGATAACTATCCAGCCCTGGGACCAGAAGCTGATTCCTGAAATTGAAAAGGCGATACTCAAGTCTGACCTGGGGCTGACACCCGGGAATGACGGCAAAATAATACGCCTGAACATACCTGCGCTGACTGAGGAAAGAAGGAAGCAATTAGTCAAAGTAGTTCGCAAGAGGGCGGAAGAGGCAAAAATTGCTGTCCGCAATATCCGCAGGGACATAATCGATGAAGTGAAGAAGTCCGAGAAAGAAGAGCACCGGAGCGAAGACGATATCAAGAAGCTCCAGGAAGAGATACAAAAGGTAACGGATTCGTTTGTCATTAAAATTGATGAGATTGTAAACCATAAAGAAAAAGAGATTATGGAGGTCTGAGGTGGCTGTAAATAATAATTATATTGTCAAGGTTACCGATGCGAAGCTGCCGGATGTGCAAAAGGCCCTCGAACAGGCCGGGATAAAGGTAAGAAGCATAATAGAGGTGTTTAAAGAAGAAACACAGATAGAAGACAAGTAAAAAGTGAAAAGTTAAGGTCTGGAATAACACTGTAACTTTTCTTTTTTAACTTTTTATTTTTTAGGTGGGGAGGAAGAAGAATGCCGCAGAAACCCGAAGGAAAAACGAAAAAAAAAGCGCAGGAAAAAGCGAAAAAGTCCACACGGAACGTGACTCCTGAAGATGAGAACACTCGTAAAGAACGGTTAAAGAAAGTACTGATCCAAAAAAGAGAGGACATCATCAGGGAGGCGAAGAACGAAATAAAGAGGTTCAAGTCCGGAGAGAACAGGCAGCTTGTTGAGACGGTCATGGATGACGGAGACTTGTCTGTTGTTGATCTTGCGGAGGACATCAGCCTTAAGCAGCTCAGCACCCATAGAGAAACCCTGATCAAAATCGATGCGGCCATCCGGAAACTCGACGAGGGCACTTATGGAATATGTGAAGAGTGCGGCGAAGATATCAGCGAGGAACGGCTGAAAATCATGCCTTTTGCAATTTATTGCAGGGATGATCAAGAGAAAAAAGAAATGATGGAAAAAATAGAGAGGGAAGGGCAATAGCCCTTTGTTGGGCGGCGGACATATCTTCTGATTGATGCTGCATATTATGAAGTAATTGTTCTGCGTTTTGCCGGAGAGCAGCTACAATGACGAAGACAGACAGTCAACCTCTTTTTCAGCATAAATTCCTTGCCCAGTGGCTTATTCTCTGCGTCACACTTGCGGCCATAGGCGGCATCATCGTCTACATGCTCGTCCAGCAGTATCATAGCATTGATTCCAGAGAGCGGGAGCGTCTTATGTCCACGGCCAGAATAGTGGACAAGAACATGTTTTTTCATCTTGATGGGATTAATAGGGCCCTTGAAGGGATCAGGGAAGATTTGCCTGTGTTTCGGGCGGCGGGATGGAAGTCGACGAACCGGCGACTCAAATGGCTTTCAGATATTATGCCGGCCGTGCGAACGCTGCTGATTATAGACGCAGAGGGAAAAATCCTCGCATCAGACCGCGAAGAACTTATCGGCAGGAACTTCAGCATGCGCATGTATTTCAAAACGCCGCGTATGCACCCGGACCCCAAAATGCTCTATGTGTCGCCGCCATTCATCACGGTCAACAATGTCCTTGGCATGGCCTTGACAAGGGTGATCCAGGGGCCTGACGGCGAGTTTGCCGGAATTGTCGCAGCTATTTTCGATCCCAAATATTTCGCTACTACTTTAAGCTCGGTGCTTTACGCGCCTGGCATGTGGAGCGCTCTTGCTCATAGTGACGGCACGCCATACCTATTTGAGCCCGAACCTGAGGGTCAGGCAAATGGAGGCTCTGTTCAGGCCGGTCTTGTGTTCAACCGTTATTTCCAGAGCGGTCATGACGAAGATGTCTTGACAGGTATAGTCTACGCCGCCGATGAAAATATGGTGGCCTTCCATAACATAAAACCGGACAAGGTGCTGATGGACAAATACTTAGTGGTGGGAGTCGGCCGCAGTCTTACTTCCGTCTATGCGGATTGGAAACAGAATGCCGTCGCAAAGCTGGCTATATTCGGGACCACGACCCTTCTTTTGTTCGCCGGTCTGTTTCTCTATCAACAGAGGCAGAAATATTTCGACCGTAAGGCGGAAGAAGCTGCTGCGGCAATCAGAGACAGCGAAGAGAACTTTCGTATATTGTTCGACAAATCAGCAGATGCGATTCTGCTGGTAGATAGTTCAGGGACGATTGTCGACACTAACGAAGTGGCATGCGAACGTTATAAATACAGTAAAGAAGAGTTTCGTGGAATGAGAATAGAGCAACTCGACTCGCCGTCAAGTGCCATGCTTGTCGATGAGCGGATTGGTATGATTAATAAGTCCGGCATGGCTGTTTTCGAGGTGGAACATATAACAAAGGACGGTTTAGTTATTCCTGTAGAGGTGAGTTCGCGAAAAATAATCCGTGGCGATGCCACGCTGTTTTTGAGTTCCTGCCGCGACATCACAGAGCGTAAGGCGCTCGAAAAAACTCTTGCAGCTGAAAAAGAGCGTCTGGCTGTTACCCTAAGGAGCATAGGCGATGCGGTTGTTGTCACCGACCTGGACGGCAGGATCACCCTTCTTAACACGGCCGCTGAACATATTACCGGCTGGGCCATCAGGGATGCCCTGGGAAGGCCTCATCAGGATGTGTTTAATATTATAGATGTATCCACGCGGGAGAAATGCGACGATCCTGTTGATAAGGTGTTGCAGACAGGACTTATTGCAGGGCTTGCGAATAATGTCGCCTTGATAAGAAAGGACGGTAAAGAATTAAGAATAGCCGACAGCGCAGCGCCTATCAGAGACAAAGACAGCAAGATAGTCGGGGTCGCCCTCGTTTTTCGCGATGTGACCGCCCAATGCAGGATGGAAGAAGAATTACACAAAGTCCAGCGGCTCGAATCATTGGGTCTGCTTGCAGGCGGTCTGGCCCATGACTTCAATAATCTGCTGACCGCAATCATCGGAAATATCAGCTTTGCAAAAATACTTATAGAGGAAGGCCATAAGGCTTATGAGAGACTGACCGCAGCAGAGACGGCTGCTGCGAGGGCGACCAATATCACTCACCAGTTGCTCACTTTCGCCAGTGGCGGGGCCCCGATTAAAGAGGCGGCTTCGATAGCCGACGTGGTCAAAGAAACCGCGGAGTTCGTCCTTCTCGGCTCAAATGTTAAATGCGAGTACCACATAGGTGAAAATCTTTGGAACGTTGAAATCGACCGGGGACAGATAGCAAGGGTGTTTAATAATTTGATAGTCAATGCCATGCAGGCCATGTCCGGAGGCGGAGTGATAGATGTAAACTTTGAGAACCTTACAATTACAGAAAATCAGACGGCTTCGATCGCCCCAGGCAATTATGTCAGGATAACTGTTTCAGACAGCGGAGTAGGCATTGAACGCGATACGTTGGCTAAAATCTTCGATCCCTATTTCACTACGAAGAAGCAGGGCAGCGGTCTGGGACTGGCCGCGGTTTATTCAATTATAAAGCGACATGACGGTGAAATAACCGTTGCGTCAACGCCGGGGCAAGGAACTACATTTATTATATACCTGCCTGCCACGAAACAGGCCGTAGTCATGGAGAATGCCGGCGGACCTGTCAACATGAATGGGCAGGGCCGGGTATTGGTTATGGATGATGAAGCCTTAGTGAGAGACATTGCCGGAGAAATTCTGGCTTTGCTCGGCTATGATGTGAGTTTTGCCGAAGACGGGCTGAATGCAATTAACACTTATAAGAATGCCGCGGCTGAAAACAAGCCTTTCTCTTTTGTGATAATGGATTTGACGGTGCCGGGCGGCATGGGCGGAAAAGAGGCGGTCCAGAACATACTGGAGGCGGACCCTTCAGCAACCGTCATAGTTTCGAGCGGTTACTCATCCGACCCTATTATGTCTGAATATAAGCAATACGGTTTTAAAGGGGTAATAACGAAACCTTATACTGTCCAGAGGATGAGTGAAGCCATTGCCGATGCGTTTTCGAGTATGGGTCAGGCATGAGCAATTAGTCGGTGCCTGTCGGCTTTACGTGTAGTTGACCCGTTCGAGGAAGAGACCTCTGGCCGGTGCTGTGGGGCCGGCAAGCCTTCTGTCTTTTGCAATAAAGAGCTTTTCAATCATGTCCGGACTGATCTTCCCCTTGCCGATTTCAACAATAGTCCCGGCAATATTCCTCACCATATGTCTCAAAAACCCGTCACCCTCTATTCTTAATTTCAGAAAATTGCCGCTGAGACCGGCTGTCATGAACTCCAAGGAGTCAAGTCGTTCAATGGTGCTATGAAATATGGTTTTTATGGGGGTTTTTGCACCGCAGCCACTCGCTCTGAACGACGTGAAGTCATGCGTGCCATGCATAAAATTTGCTGCGCTGCACATACTCTGTAAATCCAGGGGTTGCGGGACCCTCCAGGCATAGTTATGCAGAAAGGGAGAAAGTACCTGCATGTTGGCCACTATATAGAAATAGACTTTTCCTTTTGCATCATAGCGCGGATGAAATGACAAATCCGCATCACTGGCCGCAGTGATTCGAATGTCCCCGGGAAGCAGCGCATTGAGCGCGTTCTTCAGAGTGTCGCATGACAACCGCGAAGTTGTTTTAAAAGCAGCTACCTGGGCAAGCGCATGCACTCCGGCATCGGTCCTCCCCGCTGCGATGGAAGAAATCTCTTCGCCTGTTATCGTTGCGATGCGCTCCTGCAGCACGGACTGAATAGTGGCGGTTCCCGGCTGAACTTGCCAGCCATGATAATGCGTGCCGTCATACTGCATGACAAGTTTAATGTTTCTCATGACTGATAGTGTAACCAAAGCAGAGACGTGATGTCATGGGGCAGGCAATAGGCGAAGGCTGAAAAGTACATTGCAAATTTTCCTGTCTCTATATAAACTAGTGCTTGTTTGGCGTTTGAAGGGGTGCGGTGAGAGCTTGCCGGCGAAAAACTTGAGCAATCTTAGCATAAGGGCCAAGCTTGTGCTATGGGGGACCGGGACCATTTTTGTCCTGGCCCTGGCGATGGTCGCTGTCGGCCTCTGGAAAGGCGACGCCTTTATCGGCAAGGCGCGGGTAGTGGCCGAAAAGCTTGTAGACGCCGACCTCGAACACATAACCGAAGGCGTTTACAATCTAGTCAAGGCCCATGATAAATCGGCACTGCACAGGGTCAATAATATAGATTCTCTCCGTAAGGCAATAACGCGGGTCAAAATCGGCAAGACCGGCTATGTTTTTGTACTCGGTGGAAAAGGCGTCAACCGCGGCAGATACATTATTTCCAGGATGGGCGAGCGCGACGGGGAGAACATATGGAACGAGCGTGACGCCAATGGCAACCTCATTGTCCAGTCCGTCATAAAAAAGGCTTTGAGTTTGAAGCCGATGGAATTTTACACTGAGCGTTATTTATGGCGCAATCCCGGAGAGTCGAGGCCGCGCTGGAAGATCGCCAAGCTTGCCTACTATGGGCCGTGGGACTGGGTGATAGGGGCATCGGTGTATGAGGACGAACTTCAGGACTCTCTTTTTGTCCTCAATAAAGCCTACTGGGAATTGGTGTATGGCCTGATCCTGGCAGTGCTCTTAATGGCCTGGCTATGCGGCATTCTCACCTGGTTTTACGCCAGGCGTCTCACGGCGCCGC
>JADFXI010000081.1 GCA_015233655.1 Nitrospirota bacterium
CGTAGCAGCTTCAAAGGTCCTGATATTCCGGCCTTCTCTGCCGATTATCCTGCCTTTCATTTCATCGCTGGGAAGGCTGACGGCAGAGACTGTCGCATCCACGACATAATCACTGGCATATCTTTGAACTGCGAAGCTTATTATTTCTTTGGATTTCTTCTCAGCAGATTCCCGTGCCTCGTCCTCTATCTTCTTTGCGAGCTTGGCTGATTCGAATCGGGTCTCTTCTTCCACCCTCCTCAGCAATTCCTTACCGGCTTCTTCCACTGTTATGCCGGATATCCTTTCCAGGGCATGGGTCTGTTCCTTGATCAGCTCTGCGTAGCGGTTCTCTTTATCAACCAGGGACCGCTCCCTGGTACTCAAATCCTTGTCCTTTCTGTTTAAATCATGCTCTCTCTTTTCCTGCTGTTCAGTCTTTCTTTCAAACTGCTCTTCTTTCTGCCTGAACCGCTTTTCGAGCTGATTAAGCTCCTTTGTCCTTTCGCGGATCTCTTTTTCAGCCTCAACTTTCGCCTGAAATGCCAGGTCCTTGGCTGCGATAGCAGCTTCTTTCTTAAGCGAGTCTACTTCACGTCTTGCGTCTTCAAGTAAATGTTCCTGCTCTCTCCTGATCGAATCTCTTTCAGTCTTAAGGGTCATCCTGTAAATGACGACAAAGAGCATGCCGCTGGCGAGTCCTACTGCAACAGCTATAAGAATGTAAAGAAAAGTGTTGCTCATCGGGCAGTCCTCCTGTAATGCGTTTATTGCGGTGCGGGCTGACCAGGTACTTTTCAGCTGACGGTCGGACCTGCCGCATAAACTACAAGGGGGGTGAATGGACAGCAGTGATATGAACGACTTGAAAGCTGCAACGGAAAAAAGATCAGGATTTGATTATTACGCAAACAATGGATAGTGCAATGCCCCGCACTGAACACGCCTGTGTTTTGTAACCTCTGTAAAGCTCATTAAGAGCATCCTGACTCCTTTATCTGTAAACATCAATTGCAGCCATCCAATCCGTACCCCAAGTAGTCTGTAAGTTTATTTAAACCCACCCTGCCGTGTAGGCGCAATCAGATCTCTATCAGTCAAAGTGGGTGCCTTGAAAGCAACTTAGGCTCTCTCCCTAAGGAGATTTGCTCACCGTATGCTTTACGTCGGCTCCCTAAAGGTCCAATTCGAGAGATCAACATTAACCCCTAATCACTAACAGGGCAGGGATATAACCCCTGCTAAAATATTAAAGCAGAAAATACGGCAGATAAGCAACTAAAATCTTTAAATCTAATCTGTTAACCACTCCTTAACTCTCATTAATCTTGAATAAGGTTATATATGCGTGGTATGATTTTGAATGGCCGCTCTTCTTGGGATAGTTCTGTTATTGTTTCAGGCCGTTGCAGTTCATGCCGATATTTATAAGCATGTATCTGAAGACGGAGTTATGTTTTTTTCCAATTCCTCTGTGGGCGCCAAGGGGAAGCTTGTAGTTAAAGAACGTAAAACAAACGTCAAAAACAGGGAGCTTAATGCCGATGGAATCAATAGTGCTGTCCCCACGGCGATAGGCCTTTCAGCAGTCCGTAGCCAGGAGACCTTTGATAGCGCTGTTGATGAAAAGGCAAAACAGCATAATATTGATCCCCAACTGGTGAGGGCCGTTATCAGGGCTGAATCCAACTGGAACCCCAATGCTATTTCTCCTAAGGGCGCCCTTGGTCTTATGCAGCTTATGCCGTCTACGGCAGCACTTTTGGGCGTGTCAAATCCATTCGATCCATTTGATAATATTGACGGCGGTATAAGGTACCTTAAACACCTTGTCGACAGATTCAACGGTAATCTCATCCTGGCCCTGGCTGCCTATAATGCAGGCCCCAAGCTTGTGGAAAAAAAAGGCGCGGTGCCTTCTATTCCTGAAACCATCGCTTATGTCAAAAGGGTAATGCGATTCTATAACGGCTCGTCATGGATTGCCTCAAATGAGAACTCTCAGGAAATCCAAAGGGAAATAACGAAGGAATATAAGAGGATCAAAAAAGTTGTTTTACAAGACGGCACGCTGCTTTTTACCAACGCATACAGCGCCCGCACCTTCTAACGAGAAAAACTGAATGTCCGGCCCCCAAGAAGCAATAATAGAAGAAATACTCGCCTTAAAACAGAGCAGAAAGGCCATTATCCTCGCTCACAATTACCAGAGGGACGAGGTGCAGGACATCGCTGATTTTGTCGGCGATTCTCTGGAACTGTCCAGGAACGCCGCGTCGATGGACTGTGAGGTCATCGTTTTCTGCGGTGTGGATTTTATGGCTGAGAGCGCCTCGATACTTTCTCCTGAGAAAACGGTGCTTCTTCCGGAAATAGATGCATCGTGTCCCATGGCCGAGATGATCCAGGTCGATGCTCCCAGGGCGGTCAGGCCCGTGTATCCGGGATACGAGGTACAACCCACTTTTGTTTTCCCCCATGATTTTACGCTCAGGGACATCAAAGCGCAATATCCCGGCGTGCCTGTTGTCGCGTATGTAAATACTACGGCAGAGGTCAAGGCCGAGAGCGATATTTGCTGCACGTCGTCCAACGTCGTAAAAGTGATAGAATCTCTGCCCGGCGATCGCATAATATGTGTGCCTGACAAGAACCTTTCTATGTGGGCCGCCAAAAACACAGGCAAGAAGATTATAGCCTGGGACGGATTCTGTCACGTCCATGACAGGGTTACGGTAGAAGATGTAATCAGGGCGCGTGAACTGCCTCCTGCGGCCCTTTTAATGGCCCATCCGGAATGCAGGCTTGAGGTCCTGGAGCGTGCCGACCATGTGACCAGCACTTCTGGGATGCTCAGGTTTGCGACGTCTTCAGATGCCAGTGATTATGTCGTGGATGCGACAGTCTCTGCCGTCAGCCTTCCCAGCGATGAAATGAAAGGCAGGATAATCGGCAGAGAAGGCCGGAATATCAGGACCTTTGAAGCTGCTACGGGCGTTGATATAATCATTGATGACACGCCTGAACTCGTAACACTTTCCGCCCACGACCCTGTAAGACGTGAAATCGCAAGAGTCGCCCTTGAGCGCCTGGTGACCGATGGAAGGATCCATCCTGCGCGTATTGAGGAATTAGTGGACAAGGTTAAGAAAGAAGTTGAAGTGACAATAAGGGAAGAGGGAGAAAAAGCCGTCTTTGACCTCGGCATCTCCGGCATTCACCCTGAACTGATCAAGACAATAGGACGATTGAAATACCGCTCCTCTTATGGCCAGAACATCCTGCAGCACTCAAAAGAAGTAGCCTACCTGGCTGGAATGATGGCGGGAGAATTGGGTGTCGACGTGAAACTCGCAAAGCGTGGGGGCCTGCTTCACGACATAGGAAAGGCGGTTGATCACGAGATAGAAGGCTCTCATCAGGAGATTGGAGCAAACCTTGCGAAGAAGCACGGCGAAAATGAAAAGGTAGTAAACGCGATACAGGCGCATCATGGAGAAATAGAATTTACTTCAGTGGAATCGGCCCTGGTGGCAGCCGGAGACGCCCTGTCTGCCGCACGTCCCGGAGTAAGAAGGGAAAGTATAGAGAACTACCTCAAAAGGCTCGAAAAGCTCGAAGAGCTTGCGATGTCCTTTAACGGCGTCGAGAAATGTTATGCCATCCAGGCCGGAAGAGAGATAAGAATTATCGTTAGACCTGACGATATGGATGATGCCATGTGTTCAGTAGTGTCAAAAGAACTCGCACGAAAAATCGAGGCTGAAATGACCTATCCCGGCCAGATAAAAGTCACTGTCATTCGGGAAGCGCGCTATGTCGATTACGCAAAATAAGAAGGGCAAGGTTAAGGTTATGTTCTTAATGCCGACCCCGAACTTAGCCTGATTTTTTTATGAATGTACTCTTTATCGGTGATATAGTCGGGAAGACCGGCAGACAGACTGTGAAAACGCTCTTGCCGGGTCTGGTCCAAAAACACAAGCTCGATTTTGTCATTGCGAACGGCGAGAATGCTGCAGGCGGTTTTGGGATCAATGAAAAGACGGCCTGCGAGCTATTTGATGCAGGGGTGCATGTCATTACCACAGGCAATCATGTTTGGGACAAAAGAGACGCTGTCTCTTTCATCTCCAAGGAGAACAGGATACTGAGACCTCTCAACTATCCTGCCGGTGTGCCTGGCGCGGGGAGCATAGTCCTTACACTGCCCGGCAAAGAACAAGTTGCGGTGGTCAATGTTTTAGGCAGGGTCTTCATGAATTTACTCGACTGCCCTTTCAGGACCTCCTTGCCCGAAGTCGAAAGGCTTTCGACGGTAACGAACATCATTATTGTGGATTTGCACGCAGAGGCCACATCCGAAAAGACAGCTTTCGGTTACTACATGGACGGCAAAGTCAGCGCCGTTATCGGGACCCATACGCATGTGCAGACCGCAGATGAAAAGATTTTGCCGAAAGGAACGGCCTATATTACCGATGTGGGTATGACAGGCCCGCAGGAATCGGTAATCGGGGTAGATAAGGAACAAATAATTGACAAATTTCTTAACCATATGCCGCGAAAGTATGATGTTGCCGCGGGTCCGGGTACGTTGTCAGCCGTGGTCCTGGAGATAGATAAGAGTACCGGAAAGGCCGCTTCTATACAACGATTACAGCTTATAGCTGACTGATAAGTAAGAGGAGGCAAATGTAATGAATGCGAAAGTGACGTGGGTGCAAGGGCTTAAGTTTGTCGGGGAATCGGGTACGAAGCATGAAATCATTATGGATGCCGATGCCAAGTACGGAGGAACAGACAAGGGAATGAGACCCATGGAAATGCTCCTTGTCGCCATAGGTGGATGTTCCGGAATGGATGTGGCCTCTGTGTTACAGAAGAAGAGACAGCAGATTGAGGGCATCGAAATTAAAGTGACAGGAACGAACGCCGAGGTACATCCCCAGAAATTCACCGGGATAGAACTGGAATATATTATTACAGGCAAAGAACTCTCCGAACAGGCGGTCAAAAAAGCGATTGAATCATCAATGGAGAAATATTGTTCAGTCAAGGCAACGCTCGAGGGTGTCGCCAAAATAAATTATCGCTATACCATAGTCAGCAGCACCTGAGTTTGACCGCGGCATGCTGACTTAAGCATTCCGCTCTTGATACTTTCTTTTTTACATGATATTCTTTTTGTGGCTGCTTAATATTGGAACCTACATGGAGGACATATGCCGGAGAAAATGTTGATACCGTCTATCGAGAAGAGAATAGCCCACTTTATGGAAATTGCCCAGAAGGCCGGCAAGGAGTCGCGGGAAAAAGATAAAAAGAGGCCGACTATTACAATATCGAGAGAGTTCGGATGCGAAGGCTACCCTGTGGCTGAGAAGACCAAGGCAATTCTCGAAGAAAAGACCGGCGAACCCTGGCTGATCATGGATAAAGCGTTGCTTGACGAAGTATCCAAGACCCATCATCTTCTGGAGACTGCCCTTGCAAAGCTGGGTGAAAAATCCCGTGTAGTGGAAGATGTCATTTCGACATTCTCACCATCCTGGCTGACGGAGCACGACTACTACCGGCTTCTATGCAGGGAAATTCTCGCACTCGCGGTGGGAGGGAATGTCATTATTGTGGGCAGAGGCGCTGCTGTCGTGACACAGAGTCTTGATAATTGCTTTCATTTCAGGCTGTTTGCCACGATGCAATTCAAGACGGAATATATAGCGAGACGCTGCGGATTATCGGGGCATGATGCTGAGGCGTTTATCGAAAAGAAACAGCGTCAGAGGGACGCCTTCATGCGCGATTTCCTTAATTGCGATTCCAAAGAACTGCAATATTACCATCTGGTGTTCAACAACAACAGGAACCCGAACGAACGCATTGCTAAATTGATATCCGATTACGTTTTTTCCTGATAGGGACCATAACGATAATAGGCGGCGCAACTCCCCTCTGTGCTGACCATACAGGCCCCTACGGGCCTTTCCGGAGTGCAAGCCTTGCCGAACATAGGGCATTCCGAAGGGAGCTTGACTCCGCGCAGCACCAGACCGCAAAGGCAGCCTTTGGGCTCAGCCGCATCAGGAACGTCCAGGTCGAAAACCGCATCAGCGTCTCTGTGACGCCATTTATCTCTCAGCTTTAATCCGCTGCCCGGCAATAGACCTATGCCTCTCCAGTAGCTATCGCAGGGCTCGAAATATTCTCTGATGAAATCGAGTGCCTTCTTGTTCCCGTCTTCGGTAACTACGCTCTTGTACTGGATCTCGACTGATGCCTTTCCTTCAGCAATTTGCCTTAAAAGCATCATAATTCCGCCAAGGATGTCCTGGGCGCCGAAACCGGTTACAACGCACGGCCTGCCATATTTTTCCGCTATGGGATTATAGACCCTGCTTCCAATAATTGTGCTTACATGACCCGGCATCAGAAAGCCGTCTATTCTTACATCGTCAGCCTGAAGCAGCACCTCAAGAGCAGGAGGCACAAGCTTGTTCACCGACAGGACAAGGAAATTATTGATCGACTGCTGTTCCGCCTCAAAAATTGTTGCGGCAGCGGAAGGCGCCGTTGTTTCAAAGCCGGCGGAAAAGAATACTATAGTTTTATTGACGTTATCCCTGGCCGTAGCCAGACAATCGCGAGGGGAATATACAATCCTTATATCAGCCCCTTCGGCTTTGGCCTCGGCAAGAGATTGCCGCGAGCCCGGCACCCGCATCATGTCGCCGAAGGTCATGAAAATAACTTCACTGCGCCTGGCCATTGCAATTGCCTTGTCAACATCCCTGACAGATGTTACGCAGACAGGGCAACCCGGACCGCTCAGCAATTTAAGACCTTCCGGTAAAAGGCTCCTGATGCCGTGTTTGAATATGGCCACGGTGTGCGTGCCGCAGACTTCCATGAGGCTTACCGGACGGCCTATTTTATTAAAAAGACTTCTGATGGTCTTTTCCAAATCATTACCTCCCTGCCGATTTAAAATAGTCTGACATCCACTTCTTCCCCAGCATCGAGTCCGAGCTTATTATTTTGGATCACCACTATCCCGTGCGCCCTGACCAGAGTAGTAATCAGCCCGGATTTTCCCAACACCGGAAAAGCTGAAATTGTCCCCTCATTATATTCCAAGTACACCCTAATATGGTCTTCCCTGCCGGAAGCTGATGCAATACTCTTCGCCATCGTAGCCTTCACAGTCCCCGCAAATTCCGTTTCAACAGCACGTCCGGACAACTTGCGGATGACCGGTTTTACAAAAAGATCAAAACTGACGACCGTCGCCGCAGGATGTCCAGGCAGCCCAAAAATCGGCTTTCCGTGCGAAACGCCGCCAATCATAGGTTTGCCGGGCTTTGCAGCCACGCCATGAAACAGCACTCCGGGGCCTCCGATATCGTTTATGATTGCAGCTGTCATATCTTTCGCACCGGCCGACGTTCCGCCGCTTATAAGCACCATGTCCGAATTCTCCAACGCATACTCTATGGCCTCTCTTATGATGCCGTAATCATCCCTGAATATGCCCCTCTTTACAAGTATTCCACCATTGCTGTTAACGAGTCCGGCAAGAGTAAAAGAATTAATGTCCCTAACCTGACCCAGATGCACAGGGCTTCCGGCGGAAACGATCTCATCACCGGTAGATATAAATGATACGACCGGCTGCTTAAAGACTTCTATAGAGGTCATTCCGATCCCCGCAAGCGCACCTATGTCCTGTGCCCTCAACATTCTGCCTGCCCGAAGGACCTGAGTATCTTTCCGGACGTCCTCGCCCTGACGGATCACATTATCTCCTGGAGCAGCAGGCCTGAGGACCTCTATCATATCGGCGGACACCTGTTGAACATACTCAAGCATTACTACGGCATCAGCCCCCAGCGGAAGCATCCCTCCGGTCGGTATTTTCGCGGCAACGCAATTCGGCAGATCAAAACGAGGGGCCTCGCCCATCAGCACTTCGTACCTAAGTGCAATATAGGTCGGCGAGGTTTCCTTGGCGCCGAAAGTATCTTCCGCCCGTACAGCGTACCCGTCGACCGTTGAACGCGGAAAAGCGGGCAGGTCCTCCGGTGAAGCGATATCGGCAGCTAGTACCCTGCCATAGCAGTCTTCTATAGGCAGCATTTGTGTAAGAGGCCGCCGTGCTGGTAGCGCATCAATGATTCGAGCTAACGCGTCAGCAGGCAAGAGGTAAGTTTTATCGAACATAAACGGGGTGTGTCAGAGGGGGCTGATATCGACAACGGCGGATTCCTTGCCGTTCTTGATCAAATCAAGCATACGCCCAATTGACTCGTCATGAAGACGGCAGAGATACCCTTCATTAATTCCTCGTCTCTTCTTCCTGTTCAAAAGAAGGAAGGAAAAAAATACCATACTCTTGTATATGCGCTTGTTCGTCTTGAATGAGAAGATAAAGCTGTCCAGAGAACCTTCAAGAAAGCGGTCATTCCTCTTCTGCACTGTTTTGCTGAAGGTCACTGACTGGAGCCAGTATAGCCTGTCGATAACGCTGTCGGCTTTTATCTCAATCCAGGTATGCTCCATATCCAGCATATCTCCTGTAAGCGTCCCGTGCGCAACGGTATCAGCGGCAAGATGACTCAGGTACCCATAGACAAAGGCCTTTTCAGGGCCTTTTTCGGCATGCTCCAGAAGGTTAAAGGCAACATCCCAACTGTGAGAGCTTTTGTCTTCAGGAAGGTATTTCTTTCCTAATATCATGTCCGCCATCAGGTTCCCGTAAAGAAAATCCTGCTTATATTTCTTGATTACAGCCAAAATTCCGGCAGGAATGAGCGGAGCATACGAATAGATTTCATTGGCAAGATACATGTGGGTCATAGGTCCCCATGCAAATGCAAAGGATGGAACCAGTATAAAGCCTATAACAAAAAACATTAAAAACATATTCTATTTCCCCCGAGACAAGCCCGTTGCGCGCCGTTCCAAAAAATCAATTATCAGACGTACCCCGATACCGCTGGACCCTTTGGGAATGTAACCACTCTCTTTATCATGCCACGCCGTGCCGGCAATGTCAAGGTGTACCCACGGCGTTTCCCCGGCAAACTCCTTAAGAAAATAGCCGGCAGCCACCAGGGACCCGACCCGTCCTCCGGCATTCTTCATATCAGCAACATCGCTCTTCAGATATTCCTTGTATTCGTCATAAAGCGGCATCTGCCACACGCGCTCGTACGTTTCTTCAGCAGCGCTCCTCAATTCATCCATGAGCCCGGAGGAGTTGCCCATCATAGCAATGGCCGCATTCCCCAGGGCAATTGAACAGGCGCCTGTAAGAGTGGCGATATCGATAATCGCACTGGGCTTACAGTATTTTCTTGCATATCCAATGGCATCGGCGAGTGTCAATCTCCCCTCGGCATCAGTGCTGATAATCTCTATTGTTTTGTTGTTTATGGCTGTCACCACATCTCCTGGTTTGAATGCAGCGCCTCCAGGCAGGTTTTCCGCTGCCGGAACTATGCCGATTATATTCAGCGGTAAAGCCATTTCAGAGACCGCCTTCATAACGGCGATTACAGCAGCGCCGCCGGCCATATCATATTTCATCTTCTCCATGCCGTCTGCAGGCTTGATGGATATACCGCCACTGTCGAATGTTACCGCCTTGCCTATAAGCACCAACGGGTCGCCTTTGCCGCCCCTGTATTCCATCACAATAAATCGCGGCGGATTTACCGAGCCCTGAGCAACGGAGAGATACGCACCCATGGATTCCCGTTTTATCTTCTTCTCGTCAAGCACGGTAACTTTCACCTTATTACCTGAAGCAGCCCTGGCCTGGTTACTCATGTCTACCGGCGTCAAGTCATTAGATGGGGTATTTACGAGGTCCCTGGCCAAATATACCGCCGAGATCACTGTATTAAGCCGTTTAAAAGACTGCGCCGGAGTATTGTCAAGAACAGTGATTGATTTAAGGCCGGCGCCATTAGAGACTTTCCTGTATTTTTCGAAACGGTAATTTCCGAGAAGTCCGCCCTCCATAAAATATAATATGCGCTGAAACCGCTCCGCGCCCTTGTTGCGGGCGTTCCGGGGCGAATGGTAAAGTGACCTCACCGATATGGCAACATTATGGACCCCGAGTTTATTAACATAAGAAAATGCCCCGCCCCCTGCCCGACGCAACAGTTCAGGGGTGAGTTCGGCCCTCTTCCCCAACCCGGCAAGAAGCAGCCTTTCAGACTTCAGGTTCTGCACATGAAGAAGCGTAAACTGGTTCTGCTTGCCCGCGAACTCTTTCGCAGCAATGACCTTTGTAATCAGACCGCCTATTCTTTTATCAAGGTCAGCATACTCTTCAGGCCGCAGATCTTCGACCAACGGCAGGATAATAACATCGGCTTTTATATCGGTTTCGTTTGATGGGCTTGCAGTAATCTTCATTATAAGTCCCCGGGAAGCCGCCGCTCCTTGGAAGTCCGGTTATACCTGGTCATAGATTTATCAATTCCATTGCCGACAACGGATGCAACTGCGTCGGCAGCATTTATTATAGCATCCCTGATAATACTTTTTTCGTGCGGTCTGAAACTGCTGAGGACATATACATCCGACGGGGTCTCACGGTCGCGCCCTATCCCCACCCTTATTCTGAGGAAATCCCTGGTCCCGACCGCCTCAATAATTGATTCGACACCCTTATGGCCGCCGGACGCGCCTGTCTTCTTAAGTTTCATAACGCCTGCATCGAGGTCCAGTTCATCGTGCACAACGATCAGGGAACCGGGAGAGCCTGAAAATTTTCTAAGAACTTTTGCGACCGCCGCACCACTCCTGTTCATAAAAGTGAGTGGCTTGACAAGTACCGCCTGCCGTCCTTCAATAGTCCCTTTGCCGAGAAGATATGAGTCTTTTTCTTCCAGGACTATTCCGTACTTGTCGGAAAGCCGGTCTATTACTTTAAACCCGACATTATGCCTGGTCTTATCATACTTGCTGCCTGGATTGCCGAGTCCAGCTATAATCCACATAAAAGTCATGCATCAGGCGTCTGCCGACGCTATTTCTTATCTTCTTCTTCAGTCTTCTTGCCCTTCTTGATGACCTCAGGCTCAGCCACCTCAGCCGGAGCGGCCTCAGCAACAACCACTTCTTCCTTAACGCCGACTACGGACCCTAAAACCTCATTAGGCTCTGTCAGTATGCGTATGCCTTCAGCAGGTTTAATGTCCCGTACATGAAGCGCATGCCCGATAGTAAGACTGCTTACATCCAGGACAAAATGCCCGGGGATCTTATCAGGCAGACACTCTATTTCGACCTCTCTGATACCATACTGAAGCACGCCTTTGTCTCTCTTCACTCCGATCGCTTCACCCTGCAGGACGACATGCACAACAACCTTGATAACTTCCGTAGCTGAAATTTCCTGGAAGTCCGCGTGCAGCACCTTGCCGGAGATCGGATCAACCTGATACTCCTTCAGTATGGCTTGCCTGGTGTCATCAGCGAACTTGAGGTTTACTATCACCTGCTCACCGGCAGTCCTGCCTATGAATAATGAAAGTTCTTTGCCGGAAAGCTCAACGGGCAAGGAACTGCCGCCCTTATACACAACTGCAGGTACCGCCCCCCCGGCACGCAATGTGCGCGCACCGCCCTTACCTAACCGACCTCTTTTTTCTACACTCAGCGTAACCCTTTCCATATGTCCTCCTGCTGCAATTTTTTGAATGTTTAATTATGAATGCTGAATTATGCCGACTGCCCTAATTCAACCTTTAACTTTTTTCAGTCAAACAAAGAACTCACCGACGACTCTTCATGTATCCTCTTAATCGCTTCTGCGAGCAGCCTGGAAATAGACAATACGGTGAGCTTGCTGCATGCCGCCGCCTTATCTTCCAGGGGTATAGTGTCAGTGGAGATCACTTCTTCCAGAACAGAATTGTTTATCCTGTCAATGGCAGGGCCCGACAAGACACCGTGAGAACAGGCAGCGCAGACTTTCCTGGCGCCGTTATCGTGAAGGGCCTGGGCGGCCTGAGTAATTGTGCCGGCCGTGTCGATCATATCATCAAGGATAATAACATCGCGGTCTTTCACGTTACCGATTACGTGCATGACCTTAGAAACATTGGCGGCCTCACGCCTTTTATCAATAATAGCGAGAGACGCATCCAGTCTCTTCGCAAAGGACCGGGCCCTCTCCACGCCGCCGGCGTCCGGGGAAACAATGACCAGATCGTGAAAACTGCTCTTCTTGATATAGTCATAAAGCACAGGCGCAGCATACAAGTGATCAACCGGAATGTTGAAAAAGCCCTGTATCTGGGCCGCGTGTAAATCGATTGTTATTACCCTGTTGGTTCCAGCCGCCGTAAGCAGGTCAGCCACCAGCTTTGAAGAAATCGGTACCCTCGGCTGTACTTTTCTGTCTTGTCTCGCATAGCCGTAGTATGGGATCACAGCGGTTATCCTGCTCGCGGAAGCCCTTTTGAGCGCGTCAATGATGAGCAACAGTTCCATGATATTATGATTGACAGGATAACAGGTCGGCTGGATTACGAAAACATCGCATCCCCTTACGTTCTCATTAATCTGCACAGATATTTCCTCATCACTGAACTTCGTCACAGTAACATCCGTCAAAGGTATGTTGCTGTGCTCGCTCACCTTGACAGCAAGACGCTTGTGAGCATTACCAGTAAGCAATTTAATACCGTTAGGCATTCACCCTCCCAATCAACTTTTTACTTTCTTATACTGGGGCGCCAGGATTCGAACCTGGGAATGGCAGATCCAAAATCTGCTGACTTGCCGCTTGTCGACGCCCCATAAATCAAAGACTTGCGTTTCTTAAATAAGTTAAGCAGTATCACAAGTCAACTTAAAGTGCTATGTAAACGCATTAAACACGAACAATAATTATAATATATGGTTCAACATATTATCAATGGACTTGACTATACGGCAGCAGGCTAGTCATTTTTTGTAAGGGTCTTTACAACTCTGCAGAAATAAGACGGGAAATGCTTCGCTGCTTCCAATGCCGTGCCTTCATCATTAAAAAGACCGAACACCGATGAACCGCTGCCGCTCATAAGTGCCGCGACTGCGCCGCTCTCTAACATGCGCTCTTTAACAGACCCTATGACCGGGTAGCGCCGCAGGACTGACTCCTCGAAATCATTATGCATGTTTTCCGCGGAACCGCAAAGGTCACCTGAAGCTAATGATCGATAAAGCAACTGTATACTCTCTTTTTTTGTCGAAACATACGACGGTAATAAATTGCCGGGCCTTGCGCTGTCAAGGGCCCCGTAGGCCCACGACGTAGGCACGGAACAATCAGCCTTGACCAGCAAAAGCACACATTCCGCTGCGGCAGGGAGAGTGCTCAGCAGCTCGCCGCGACCTTCCGCCAGGGCCAGAGGACCTTCAAAAAAGAACGGGACATCAGAGCCCAACGAG
>JADFXI010000082.1:0-386 GCA_015233655.1 Nitrospirota bacterium
ATGGATAAACTTCATGGGACAATTAATGAAATATCGGGGTTTACGTCTAATCTCGCGTCGTCATCGAGTGAGTTGTCGGCAACTTCGAAGCAATTGACGACAAGGGCCAGGACACAGGTAGAGGAAACAGTGAGCATAGCTTCTGCCACAGAGCAAATGTCGGCAACTGTCCTCGATGTCTCCAGGAACGCTCAGGACGCATCTGATTTTGCCACGAGCTTGAAAAACGCCTCTATCGAGGGAGGGGAAGTGGTCAGGCAAAGTATTCACGGGATACAGGCCGTTTCCGTTTCATTTGAAGGCGTGGCAAACATAATAGACAAGCTCGCGAGCAGTTCGGAACATATAGGTTCAATCGTTTCCGTTATCAAGGACATTTCTGATCA
>JADFXI010000082.1:505-13294 GCA_015233655.1 Nitrospirota bacterium
CAATGTGTCAGCATCTGAAATTGCCTCGATGATATTGACCATCCAGGGAGAAGTTGCTACAGCTAAAGAATCCATGGAAAAGGGAAGAGGGGACATTACAAATGGTGTGTCCCTGTCAAATAAGGCTGAAGATGCGTTAAAAAACATATCCACCGGCATTGATACGGTAACTGACATGATATCCCACATAGCTGCCGCGTCCCATGAGCAATCAACGACTGTTGAATCGATATCCGGCAATGTGGTGCACATATCAGAGGTGACAAACGAGTTTGCGGCTGCCATGTCGCAGATTACCGATACAGCAGAGGAACTCGATAAGGTATCGTTAAAGACCCGTGAGTTGGTTGGGCAGTTCAAAATCTAGGCTTTGCATACTTCTGGCGCTTGCACTTGTCTTCTCAGGTGCTTTGGCTTCCGCAGCCCCCGAAGATCAGAGAGCTTTGGGGACGCCATACGGCGTCTCCGAAGGTCGGACTGCTGTCACTGATGCAGAGGGATATCGTGAAATAGCCCCTGACGATATGCCGCGGCTCCCCGGGGCTTTCTACTACAGGAAGGACTACAAAATTCAGTGGTGGTACTTCACCGGACATCTCTATGATGTAAGCGGAAGAGAGTTCGGCTATGAGCTTACATTCTTCACTGTAGGAATACAAAAAAAACCCTTCAAGTCAAAATTCGGCGTTAACAACATCTATATAGAGCATTTCGCAGTATCCGACCCTTCGCATAATAAGTTCATCTTCGCCGGCAGCGCCGATTCCGGGGCATTCGGTCTTGCAGGCGCCAAGGATAATATATTAGACGTATGGACAGGCAAGGCATCGCTCCAGGGGTCGCCTCAACACATGCACATAAAGGCCACAGCCGATACCGGGTCGCCCCGCGGCCGGAATGATGCAACGCTCGATCTTGTGCTGTCACCCGAAAAACCTCTAGTGCTGAACGGCGAGCATGGATACTCCAGAAAATCGGCGCTGTCGCCGCAGCAGGCATCCTTTTATTTCTCATATACTCGCCTTAAGACAGAGGGGACCATAACACTCGGCGGGTCTGCCGTGACTGTTAAAGGAGAAAGCTGGTTTGACAGGGAGATTTCATCATACCATCCATTGTGGGGCGCGACTCAGGGCTGGGACTGGTTCTCCGTTCAACTTAATGACAGACGGGAAATAATGCTGTATCTCTTGAGAAACCGGGACGGTTCTGTCGATCCGTATTCGTCGGGCACATTTGTTTATGATACGGGCCGTTACAAACACCTTAAGAAGGAGGAATTCACCATAAATGTTTTAAGGCATTACCTCTCAAAAAAAACAGGGGCCCGCTATCCGGCAGAGTGGGAAATAATAATACCTTCCGAGAAAGTCTCTCTGAAGATAACCCCTCTTATAGAGGACCAGGAATTCGATGCAGCCTCGACTACAGGCAACAGCTACTGGGAAGGCACCTGCATTGTTAAGGGTACTACCGAAGGCAGGGCATACGTCGAACTGACTGGATACTGATTTTATAATTAGCTATAATTGACAAACTATTCAAAAAAGAAACTATGAACGAACACAGAGACATAACAGGACTGAAAAATACTGACGAGGCTTTGCGCAAATTTGCAGATATTTTTCAATTTACAAGGATAGGGATAGCTGTCGGAAATCCTGGAAATATGCTATTGGAGACAGTTAATCCGGCTTACGCGGAAATGCACGGGTATACCGTGGAAGAATTGATCGGCAGACCCATTGCCGATGTATATCCACCCGAAGCAAGGGCCGAACTTTCCAAGAATGCACAGGTGATAAATGAGACGGGCCACCTGTCTTATGAGACAATGCACATTGGTAAAGACGGCAATGTATTCCCTGTCCAGGTAGACGCCTTCGGGATAAGGGACGAACAGGGGAACGTGCGTTATCAAATTGTTACCGTTCAGGACATCACTGAGCGAAAGCAGGCGGAAAACACCCTTCGCGAGAGCGAATCCAGATTCAGGACCGCTGTTGAAAGTCTGCCTTTCGACCTTTGGATAATGGGCCCGGACGGCAGATATGTTCTGCAAAATACCACATCGAAAAAAATGTGGGGGGACGTTACGGGGAAACGCCTCGAAGATCTCAATGTTAATGCCGACAACATTGAGATCTGGCAAAAAAACAACAGCAGGGCCTTTGCAGGCGAGACCATACATGGTGAAGTGAGGATGATTGTCAGGGGTGAGGAAAGGTTTTTTTCCAACATAATTGCACCTATTGCAGATGGAGACGCAATCCGGAGCATTTTAGGAATTAATATCGATATCACCGAGCGAAAGAAGAGTGAAGAGGCCCTGCGCGAAGTTAACGAGCGGCTCAATGCCATTTTGGAAGCTTCTCCTGCGGCCATTTTTTTGATGGACCGGGACGGCATTATATCCATGTGGAATAAGGCGGCTGAACAGATGTTCGGCTGGAGCCAGGAGGAGGCAGTAGGCAGGGTACTGCCGATAGTCCCTGAACACAAACACGATGAATTCCTTGCCTTGAGCAAGAGGCTGTTGGAAGGCGAATCTCTTATAGCCATAGAATTAAGGCGGCAAAAAAAAGACGGCTCCCCGATAGACATCAGCGTATACGCGGCGCCGGTATACGACGCCGCAGGAGAAGTCCACAGCCTGATGTCCGTAGTCACCGATATAACTCTTCGCAAAAAAATGGAAGAAGACCTTATTCAGAAAGAGAAACTTGAATCCATCGGCATCCTTGCAGGCGGCATCGCCCACGATTTCAACAATCTTCTCACTTCCGTGGTTGGTAACATAAGCATGGCTAAAATGTTATCGAATCCTCACAGTGAGGAGTTCCGAAGGCTTGTTGAAGCTGAAAAGGCGTCTCTCAGGGCCAAAGATTTGACTCAGCAGCTGCTCACGTTCTCCAAAGGGGGAGAACCGATTAAGAAAGTAACTTCTCTTGAGGGCTTGCTCAAAGACTCGGCAGGTTTTGTTCTCAGGGGATCAAAATCCAAGGCAGAGGTGTCGGCCCCTGATGATCTTTGGCATGTCGACGCGGATGAGGGCCAGATCAGTCAGGTCATACATAACATAATTCTTAATGCCGATCAGGCCATGCCGCAAGGCGGTATTATCAAGGTGCGCTGCGAAAATACGGTCATAGAAAATGAAGAGTCGAATATTTTAAAGAATGGAAGATATGTAAATATAGCCATTCAGGACCAGGGCATCGGCATACCCAAAGGCCAGGTTGAAAAGATATTCGACCCCTATTTCACCACCAAACAGAGGGGAAGCGGCCTCGGACTTGCCACATCGTATTCCATAATAAAGAAACATGAGGGTCTTATAAGAGTGGAATCGGAATTGGGCGTAGGCACCACGTTCCATGTCTATCTTCCAGCCTCAGACAAAGAACTTGCTCCCGCTGTCAGGCCCGATGAGAATGCACTAAAAGGCAAGGGTAAGATACTGGTAATGGATGACGAAGAAATGGTGAGCACAGTAGCAGGAGATATGCTGAAGACCCTCGGGTATAAGACAGAGTTTTCAGCAGACGGCGCCGACGCCATAGAGCGATACAAGAAAGCAAGAGAGGACCATGAACCGTTTGATATTGTTATCATGGATTTGACGATACAGGGAGGCATGGGAGGCGCGGAAACCATAAAAAAACTTCGTGAAATAGACCCTGATGTGAAAGCTATTGTATCGAGTGGTTATTCAAATGATCCTATTATGGCCAATTTCTCGGAATTCGGGTTTAAGGGTGTTATCACAAAGCCTTACAGACTGTCGGACATAAGCGGTGTTGTAAGCAGCGTACTGACCCGGTCTTAATTTCGGCCCGGGCCTATTCATCAGCTTAATCATTTCACGGATAACAGCTCTGCAGATGGGTCCTTCATGGTATAGTGGATAGGGGATAGTGTGATAAAACTCGAAAATGTCCATAAGAGCTATGGCAGTACCAAGGTGCTGAACGGGATAACGCTCGAAATAAAAAGCGGAGAGTTTATCTCTTTGATGGGGAGTTCCGGTTCCGGAAAGTCGACTCTGCTGAATCTTGTAGGCGCCATGGATTTGCCCGATAGCGGCAGCATAACGGTCCGCGGGGAAAATATCGTTACCTATAACGATGAACAGCTTACACTCTACCGTAGAAACAAAATCGGCTTCATATTTCAGTTTTTCAATCTATTTCAGAACCTTCCTGTGTTTGAAAACATACGGATACCTCTACTTTTGCAAAGCATACGGGAGGACGGACGCGTGCGAGAGTATATTAATCTCGTGGGCCTTGCCGGCAGGGAAAAGGATTATCCGTATCAGCTCTCGGGCGGACAGCAGCAACGGGTCGCAATTGCGAGAGCACTGATACATAATCCTGATATTATTCTTGCCGATGAGCCTACAGGAAGCCTGGACAGCTCGAACAGCCGGTCCATAATGGAACTCATCACCAGACTAGCTGAAGAGATGAACAAAACCGTGATACTTGTCACCCATGAAAGCGCCGTAGCGCGGTATGCGCATCGACTCGAGAGGATCAGTGACGGAGTACTGCTGCAGTGATTTTTCCTGAACTTGCACGTCTGTTCGTAATAAGAAATATCCGGAAAGAAAAGTTCCTGACCCTGCTCTCGGTAATAGGCGTGGCACTGGGCATAGGGCTTTTTATAGGAGTAAGAGTGGCATCTGACCGCGCCATAGCCTCTTTTGAAGCCGATATAAAAGGACTGAACAACGATGCCAACTACGAAATTGCCGATACTGCCGGCATAGACTTCAAGGAGCAGGCATATCCGGTTGTCGCCGCATCTGAGGAAAACAGTTACCCTGTTCTGAAAACTGCAGGCTACCTGCCGGAAATGAAAGAGACCGTAGACATAAACGGCATTTCTGTAAAAAGCATGCGGATCGGGCACGGGCCCAGCTCGCGCTCCGGCAATATCGAAGACTTCTTCAAGACCCCTAACGGAATAATGGTAACAAATAATCTCGCCTCGCGGTATGCCCTCGGTAACGGCAGCATTATCAGGGCCTACGTTTACGACCGGGAATTTCCGCTCAAAATTGTCGGCGTCATCGACGACCGTTACTTGCCGCCCAATACAGTGCTCATGGACCTTGGAAACTTTCAGGAATATTTCGGCAGGTCCGGTTTCCTGTCGAGGATAGATCTTGCAACAGATGACGCCGCAGCAGAAGTCATACAAAAAAAACTCCCCCTGTCGCTCTCGGTAGAGAAGAAGAATGTGTTGTTTGAAAAACAGAAATCACTGACCGCTTCTTTCAGATACAATCTCCAGTTTGTTAGCTTCATAGCAATACTGGTGGGGGTCTTTCTTCTTTACAATACTATTTTTATATCTGTCGTAAAAAAAAGGACAGAGATAGGCATCCTGCGCGCGCTGGGTGCCGATAGAAAAACGGTCGTCACGCTCTTTATCATGCACGGGCTGATACTGGGGGCGGCCGGATCTCTGCTGGGATTGATTTTGGGCCAATTTGCGGCATACTTTGCCGTAATAGCCGTCTCAAAAACTATTACATCCATGTACGGCGCAATATCCATTACAGATTATCTGATCAGAAAAGACGATGTCCTCAGCGCCTTCGTTCTCGGCTTCTGCATCTCTGTCCTGGCCTCGCTCATACCGGCATTCGAGGCCGCCCGCATAAGGCCGAATGAGAGCACCAAGGAAGGTTCCTTCGAGGGCCGCCAAAATAGCAAGAAGGGCCTATACACCGTTGCCGGTGCCCTGCTCATCGTTACAGGACTCGCCTGCGCCTTTCTTGATTACCGCGCTATGCCATTTTCTTTCCCTTTGCTCGCCTATACAGGCATATTGCTCATTCTTTCGGGCTTTACACTCACAGCGCCCATGTATTTTTCCTTCATATTGGACCTTCTTGCAAAACCGGCTTCCGAAAAGCTTGGCGCAACAGGCCTTCTGGCCTGGGGAGACATGAGAGGAAGCTTGTCCCGTTTTTCCGTTGCTCTTATGAGCGTTGCCATAAGCACATCTCTTATCATAGCCTTGCTCATTCTCATCTTCTCATTCAGAAATTCGCTGAAGATGTGGATTGTCCGTAATATCGCCGCCGACATCTATATAAAGCCGACCTCCTGCACCTCCAACTTCTGTTTTTTCCCGTTGTCGGATGACATAGGCAATATTGTCGGGAGTTTCCCTGACGTGAAAGGCATAGATCGTTTCAGGACCCTCCATCTTGATTTTCACGGCAGGAAGATTGTTGCGGGCTTCGGAGACATAGCGGCCCAATTAAGATACGCCCCGCGCGACCACGACAGGGACATCATAAAGCGCGATGACCAGCTGCTCCAGGGACAGCGCGTTTCCATATCAAATTACCTCGGCATCAAGTACGGCCTGAGACCCGGCGACAGCATCGAACTAGGCACGCCCGAAGGCAGCAAGACCTTTACCATATACTCAACATTCAGCAGTTATTCGACCACATCCGGTTTTATATATCTTGACAGAAAGTGGCTGAAGAAATACTGGGGCCTCGACGATGCGACACAGATAGCGGTATATCTTAACAGGGGAGCGAATGCGGACAGCTTTGCGGCCGGGCTCAGACAGGCCCTGTCCCGGCGCTACTCGGTCGAAGTGCTGAACAATGTCGAACTCAGGGAAAAGGTGCTCGCCATCTTTAATAAGAGCTTTGCCATAACGTATGCGATAGAGCTTATATCCATAATGGTCTCGCTCATAGGGGTCGTTAATACCTTGCTTGCTCTGGTGCTGGAGAGGCAGCGGGAAATAAGCATTGTGAGATACCTCGGCGGCAGTTGGAAACAGATTCAGAAGATGCTCGTCATTTCAGCAGGAACAGTCGGGATTTCAGGCATACTGATGGGAGCAATAATAGGTCCGGTAATGAGCGGAATCTTCATTCTCGTCATCAACAAAATCTCCTTCGGGTGGGAGATTCGTCCAGGTATTCCGGCACTCTACCTGGCTGTCGTCGTTCTGACACTGTTCCTTACCACCCTTGCCGCAGGACTGATCCCGGCCAGAGTGGCGCGCAGGATCGACCCCAAAAGGTTCATAAGTTTCGAGTAGCGCTACTCAGCCTCCGCAGTGGTTTCCTTATTTACCGCGTCAATGGAATATTGTCCTCCGGCTAGTTTCGCGTCTGCGATCACATTTATAGTCACATGGAACGACTTCTCTATCTCGACAATGCTGCCGCGCTTTTCGTTCATAAGGTAATTTGCGCTTTCGACCGGAATCCGGCACGTAATGCTCTTGAGTCCTCCTGCGGAGGACCTGGAGTGCATCTCTCTGAGGGCTGATATTGCAACAGCTACGTCGGACTTCACCATGCCTGCGCCGGAGCAGGACGGACAGGCCGTATGCATGGAGTCGAGGTAAGATGAACGCAGCCGTTCTCTGGTCATCTCCACAATACCGAAGCGGGATATCCCCGTAATATCGAAATGCGCTTTATCGGAATTCAGGGAGTCCTGCAGGGTCTTCTCCACCTCCCGCCTGTTCTTGGCTGAAGCCATATCAATAAAGTCTATGACCACAAGCCCGCCGATGTCGCGAAGACGAAGCTGACGGGCGATTTCCTGTGATGCTTCGAGGTTCGTCTTCAACGCCGTCGCCTCTATGTTTTCTTCTTTTCTGCTCCTGCCTGAGTTGACATCTATTGCCGTAAGGGCCTCTGTCTTGTCAAATACCACATATCCGTGAGAAGGGAGCTTAACGTATCGGTCATTGATCTTCGCAATCTGCTCTTCTATCATGTGATTGGCGAAGATGGGCCGCTTGTCCTTGTACAGCTTGATATTGATTTTGCGCCACGGAACGGTCTTCCGTAAAAACTCTTTCGTTTTCCTGTACGTATCCCCATCGTCTATAAGCACTTCGGTGACATCAGAGGTCATATAGTCCCTGACTGTACGCAGTGCTATGTCCTGCTCTTTATATATAAGCGAGGGGGCCGACAGCTTTTCCGATTCGGTCTTGATGCCGTTCCAGAGCCTTGTAAGATACTTGAGGTCGTTGGAAAGCTCATCGCTCGATATATCACTGCAGGCTGTCCTGAGGATAAAACCCATGTCCTCCGGCAGCTTGAGTGAACTGAACATTTCCTTAAGCCGGTCCCTGTCCTCCCTGTCTTCTATTTTCCTGGATATGCCGACCCGCTTCTGACCCGGCATCATCACTATATACCTGCCTGGAATCGATATATAAGTAGTTAAACTGGCCCCTTTCGTGTCCCGTTCATCTCTCTCGACCTGGACCAGGACCTCCTGCCCCTTTGTTAATACATCCTGCACCCGCGCCCGCTTTCCCTGCTTCTTGTTCTGGAAGTATTGGGGCTGTATTTCGCGCATCTGCAGAAAACCCTGCTTTTTGGGCCCGAAGTCCACAAACGCAGCCTGCAGTCCGGGTTCTACGCGGGCCACTACCCCCTTATAGATGTTGCCCTTAAGGTGTGCCCTGGAGGAAAACTCGACATAGAAATCGACGAGGGTATCGCCCTCGACAATCGCCACCCTCTTTTCTTCCGTATACAGCGCATTAATAAATATTTTCTTTTTCATAATTGACCCATTGACTCCTTTCTTAAGTCTTATCCTCTTCCGCCTCATGTTCCTGCTCTTCACGCTCGTTATAAATAAGTTGCAGCGCTTGGCTCAGAAGCATTTCAGGGAACCTCACGGTCGCCTCGATCACGTCCCCCAAAGGATAATCCGTATAATGCCTGTCAGGATACACTATCCTGATAAAAGGCCTTTTCAAAATATGGCAGCGTTTTATCCGCCCGTTTTGGTCCGAAAAAGGAATGATGACGTTCTCTGCATCCTCCTCAAGGTCGTAGCGGGCGATCAGCTCTTTAATATGTTCCATCGACATTTCACAATCTTAGCATATCGGCGGGCTGATAAAAAGCCGTCCTTAACCGCTCTTGTCGGTCCAGTTACAAAACTGCCGCATTAATAGCTGTTAATCGCATCTATAAACTTTCTAAGCCTTCCAAAATCTTTTCGGTTAAAATCCAAAATCAGCCTCGGCAGATCGGCTATCATATCTTCGTCGGCTTCCTCCGGCAGACAGCACGACATAGTTATATCGCCTCCGGGCGTCAGGATATCGGAAAAACGCTCCTTCAGTTCTCCGACCGCCTCAGGACTGAGTTCCGAGACGAGCCTGATTACCAATTTCCTGTCGGCGTACCTCTGGCTATGATAACGGCGGTAAAACCTGTTTATGCATTCAACGGCATCGTCGACGGAATTTACCCTTTCAAAAAAGTAAAAATCGGAATCAGAGAGATATCCGGGCGCAAGAAGTTCTTCTTCAAAGAACTTTTGCCAGCGCGACCAATATGTGCCGTCGGGCTCGTCAATCAGGACCAGCGGCATCGGATTACGCTTCCCGGTCTGGATCAGTGTAAGTGTCTCCATGGCCTCATCAAGGGTGCCGAAACCGCCGGGGAAAAGCGCTACTGCACTGGTCTCTTTAAGAAAAGCGACCTTGCGGTTAAAAAAATACTTATATGTGATCAGGCGCGGATTTCCTTCCAGCGTCGGGTTCGGTCTCTGTTCAAAGGGAAGACGTATATTTACGCCAAACGAATTGTCCGGGCCGGCACCCTCATTGACAGCCCGCATAATCCCGCCTCCGGCCCCCGTTATTACCATATATCCGGCTTCGGCGAGCTTTCTACCGAAAAGCTGCGCCATGCGGTATACGGCCTCGTTCGGAGCGGTCCGGGCAGAGCCGAATACAGTTACTTTTTTTATATTGCGGTACGGCCCAAAGACCTTTGAGGTAAACCTCATCTCTTTGAGCGTTGAGTTCATCAGTTTAAGGTCGGCCCTTGAATCTTCTTCCTGGCCTGCTTTGAGGGCAGCTATGATCATTTCCCGGATAATTTCCGGATGATGCACTTGTACCGTCTTCATCAGTTCGTCAATACTTTCATCTACGGCACCGTTTCCCATAGCAAAGTGAAGGTTCATACTTATGTCAAATACCTCCGCCGAATAAAAATTTAAGACGCATATTTATACTAACACAAAATCCGCCAAGCATAAGCGGTAAAGCGCGCGGAGAGGTGACTTTAAATTGTTAGGAGGTCCGTCGTCTTATGGCGGCTTGCAACGTGAAGCGTAAGGTCGCTGTTTAAAATCTTGCGATGCGTATGCAACGCCAACTGAGGGCTGTTGTTATGCTCTGACAGATGGGCCAGACATGCCCATTTCAAGCGTTTGCCTGATCGGAGCAAATCAGCGGCTTCGTGGTTTGAAAGATGCCCTCCCGGGCCCTGAATCCGGCGCTTCAAAAATTCAGGATAAGGACCGCAGGCCAGCATGCGGGGGTCGTAATTACTTTCTATGAATACGGCATCGACAGATGCGATAACAGAGGTAAGCTCTTCAAAAGCATGCCCCAAATCGGTAAGTATGCCCAGGCGTTTTTGACCGCAATCGACTACAAAGGCGGAACCGTCTGCGCCGTCATGCGGAGTCGGTATTGTCTGCAGCGATACACTGCCGAATCTTAGCGTCCCTCCTGCAAGAAAAAGATGCACGTTATCAAGCTGTCCGAGCTTATGCCTCTCCAGCGACACCTCCAGGGTCCGCGGGGTCATATAAACAGGCAGTCCGTATTTCCTCTGGTAAACGCCTGCGAAACGGGAGTGGTCGGCATGGTCGTGTGAGATAATCACTGCATCGATGTCCCTCATTCTGCGTTTGTGGACCGCAAGCCGGCGTTCCGCCTCAGACCCGCATATGCCGGCGTCAAACAGAAACTTGACACCACCCGCTTCGACATAAATGCAATTGCCGTTGCTGCCTGATTGAAGCGAAATTGCGATCATACCCTAAAACTTGAAATTCTGGACCATCTTGGCCTTGTCCACCTTTTTCAACTTGATCCCGTCCTCTTTTATCTCTATCAATTCATTCTTGTAAAGACCACCGACGGCCTTCTTGAACGTTTTTTTGCTCATGTGCAACATCTCCCTTATATGTTCCGGCGCAGAAAAGTCTCCCATCGGAAGAAACCCCCGGTGTTCCTTCAGTGCCCTCATGATGGCAACTTTTGCGTCTTCAATACCCTCGGTGCCGGTCTTACCGAGCACGACATCTATTTTCCCGTCAGGACGTATCCTCCTTATATGACCCTCGACCTTATCGCCGACATGGAGCTTTTCAAACACCTCGTTTTCATATAACAGGCCGAAGCAGCGGTTGTTTATAATGACCTTTATTCCATAATCCGTGAACCGGTATATAAGCAGCGATGCGCTTTCACCTTCGCGAAGGCCCGTATTTTCCTTTTCCATAAATCTGCCGATTTTTGTCGTTGCGGCAATCCTCTGCGTGCGCTCATCGAGAAATATCCTGACAATATATTTATTCCCGACTTCCATCTTTACCGATTGTTCACTGTATGGCACCAGCAGGTCTTTTTGAATCCCCCAATCCAGAAACGCGCCTGCGCGACTCAGTGCGACCACCTTCAGCCAGGCGCATTCACCTACCAGGGCAGCCGGTTTTAGCGTTGTCGCAACGAGCCTGTCCTCAGAATCACAATAAACAAAAACATTTACGACGTCGCCGACGCCGGCACCGCCGGGGACATACTTGCGCGGCAGGAGAATATCGCCTGCATCGGAATCAAGGTAGACGCCGATAGCTGTCTCTTTTTTTACTGTGAGGTCATTGAATTTGCCTATTTCAAGATGCGCCTGCATTATTTTATACTTACATACCGCACAAGATATTACAAGCAATCAAAAGCAGGGTGGCAAGCTACTTGAAATTATTACGTTTAATGTGTAAAGTAAATAACTGTAACAAATCCTGTGACTGACAGGTAACGATATTCAAATGATACAACGGCACTTGAAAAACTTTTTTTGCATTTCTTTTTTTATTCCGGTCATTTTGCTTCCGGCATTGATGACCGCCGGGACAGATTCATGTCTTGCCGCAAACATTGAACTAGCCTCGATGGAAAATCTCCTGGATCTGAGCATTGAAGACCTGATGAACGTCGAAGCCGTGACCGCCAACAAGAAACCTGTCAAAGTGGCCGATACCGCCGCAGCCATATATGTGATTACGCAGGAAGACATCCGCCGCTCGACTGCAACCACTGTTCCAGATCTCTTGCGCATGGTCCCGGGACTGCAGGTAGCCAGGGTGAATGCGGTAGCGTGGGCCGTATCAGCCAGGGGCTTTAACGGTGTGTACGATGACAAACTGCTTGTGCTCGTTGACGGGAGGACCGTGTATAATCCGTTCTTTTCAGGCGTCTACTGGCACACCCTCGATATGCCCATGGAGGACATAGAGCGAATAGAAGTCATCCGAGGTCCCGGCGCAACGCTTTGGGGGGCCAATGCAGTAAACGGCGTAATTAATATCATTACAAAAAACTCCGAAGATGCACAGGGTTTGCTCGTGGCCGGCACTTTAAGCTCGGCAAATGCCAACGACAGTACGGTGCGCTATGGTGGAAGAATCGGTGAAGACACCTATGTCCGCGCCTTTGCCAAATACAGGCAGTTCGGAGGTACGACTACACAGGAATTTATTCATCCCTATGCTCCGTCAGGCGGCTTCAGAGTTGATTCCAAAATATCTGATGCAACCCGTCTGACATTTTCGGGCGGCATTGATGAGGCTTTCTTGCAGATACCCTATGTAGCGGGCGAACTGCGGGACGCTCCGGTAGCTGTTAATGTTAGAAAAGATTCGCATTTTTCCGACAGCTACCTTATGGGAAGCATTGAGC
>JADFXI010000083.1:0-3205 GCA_015233655.1 Nitrospirota bacterium
GACATCGCCTTTGCGTCAGAACTCGGCTATAAAGTGAAGCTTCTGGCAATTACCAAAGCTACCGATGAAGGCATCGAGATGCGGGTGCATCCCACAATGGTGCCGAATGAGTATCTGATTTCAAAGGTGGACGGTGTCTTTAATGCCGTATATGTTGAAGGTGATGCAGTCGGCTCTACGCTTTACTACGGCAGGGGCGCGGGCGATATGCCTACCGGGAGCGCTGTTGTTGCTGACGTAGTGGGTATAGGACAAAATATAATATGCGGCGGAGTAAGGCGCAACTCTGGAATCCGGGCCCGGCAAGAGGCTGGTGCGGGTACAAAAAAGATTAAAAACATGGATGAAATAGAAAGCATGTACTATTTCAGATTTTCCGCTCTGGATAAGCCGGGAGTGCTTTCGAAAATATCCGGCATCCTCGGCAACTGCAATATAAGCATTGTTTCGGTTATTCAGAAAGGCAGGAGTGCCGGAGGATCTGTTCCGCTTGTGGTGCTCGCTCACAGGTCCAGGGAAAAAGATGTCCAGAGGGCCATAAAGGAGATTGACGCCCTGCCGGTCGTGTCTGATAAAACATTGTTTATAAGAGTTGAAGATCAGGAAGAATAGTGGTACATTGTCTTTCCGGTTTTGGTTGTGATAAATTATATCTATTAGTCAATAAGCATAGCTTATAATATGAAGATCGATAAAACCATTAACATCAAGGGACTTGTCTGCCCGTATACGTTTGTCAAGGCAAAGCTCGCGATTGAAGACATGACTGTCGGAGAGGTCCTTGAGATAGTCCTTGATTATGAAGAGGCCTCCCGCAGCATACCCAAGTCAATGGAAGATCACGGCCAGAAAGTTTTGAGCGTCGAAAAAATAAACGATACGGACTGGCGTCTTGTTATTAGGAAGGAGAAAGAGTAAGGTCATGGAATTTACAGACGATCAGCTTCAGCGTTACAGCCGGCATATCATCCTGCCGGAAGTTGGAGGGAAGGGCCAGAAGAAATTGCTCAATGCAAAAGTGTTTATAATCGGAGCAGGCGGCCTCGGATGCCCCGTAGGCTATTATCTTGCAGCAGCAGGTGTGGGGACCCTCGGGATTGTTGACAACGACAGGATTGAAATAAGCAATCTTCAACGGCAGATAGCGCATAATACAAACAGGATCGGAATGCTGAAAGTCGAATCGGCCAAAGATACATTTGAGACGTTGAATCCGGATGTGAAGGTCGTCGGAATTGCCGAGAGGCTTTCCAAAGACACCATTATGGATTTGATAAAGGATTACGACGTTGTTGTGGACGGGAGCGACAACTTCCCGACGCGGTATATGGTAAACGATGCCTGCGTATTGATGAAAAAACCCCTCGTAAGCGGCGCCATTCTCAAATTCGAAGGGCAGGTCACTACCGTTGTTCCCGGCGAAGGTCACTGCTACAGATGTCTGTTTGAAGAGATGCCGCCGGCAGGACTTGTGCCGTCGTGCCAGGAGGCCGGCGTTATAGGCGCGATTCCGGGCGTTGTCGGATCTTTGCAGGCGATCGAGGTAATAAAGCTTATTCTGGGCAAAGGTGAACCGTTGATAAATACTTTGTTGATATATGATGCCTTGAAGACTACTTTCAGGCGCGTCAAGATTCCCAAGAATAAAGAATGTCCAGTATGCGGTGAAAACCCCACCATTACCGAGTTGCAGAGCTACGAGGCCGATTATTGCACGATGCCATAACTATTCCTCAGCAAATTTTCGACGATATGATAGCCCATTGCAGAAATGGTTATCCGAACGAGGCCTGCGGGATTCTGGCCGGCACTGCTCATGAGGTATCCAGGCTCTACCTGATGCAAAATGCCGAGGCCTCGCCCGTCAGCTACCTGATGGATTCTAAAGAGCAATTCACGGTCATGAAGTCGATGAGAGAGGCGAAGCTCTCAATGGTCGCCTTATTTCATTCCCATCCTGATTCAGCAGCTTACCCATCGGCAAAGGACGTGCAGCTCGCGTTTTACGAAGACAGCGCATATGTTATCGTAAGTCTTTCAGCAAGCGAACCCGTGGCTAAAGCATTCCTGATCAAAAACGGTGCTGTCGAGGAAATTGCGATTAATTGCACTAATACGTGATCATTGTTGTGGAGAAAGAATTGGAATTGCCAACTGAGGACAATTTTGGCTTTTCCCGATAACGAAGATTAAATTCGGCAAACTTTTTGAGTAAAATTTAACCAAAATGTAACATTGGCGTACCGCAGCAATTAATCCGTTAAAATACAAACCATTATACGCGATGTCTACGCGTGTTCTTGTCGCACTACTACTTTCGGGTAATTGACATCGAGTTTGCAAAAAGGTAATCTGTCACCTAGCTTACGGGCACTTTGCTGACCTCTTGAAGGAACCAGGAAACCCGGACCGGTCATGGTTATGCCGTGATCTGTTCGGGTTTTTGTTTTTTGTAAAGGTGGGCATATGCGTACTATCGAATTGGGGGAGATGACATGAGACAAAGAGCCGTGGCTTTGCTGTTGTCAGCCGCCATACTCATGTCTGTTTTACTTTCTTCAAATGCTATTGCTGCTGAAATTGAGGTTGCCCCCGGCATCAAAGCAATGGACCCTTCCAACACCGGCGCCGCTGTCTTACGCGTTCCGATAGAAGTGCCTCCCGGGCGTGGAGGGATTGCCCCGAATATGACGCTCTCTTACAATTCAGGCAGCGGGTACGGCTGGGTGGGCATGGGATGGAATCTGGAGCCGGGCGCAATCCAGCGCTCAACCAGGAACGGTGTTGACTATACTGCAAGCGACTTTATTTTCCTGAAGGACGACGCATCTCAGGAGTTGGTGTCACGGGTAGACTGGGGGGCGAATTATTACGGAGATAAAATAGAAGGGGCTTTTACAAGATATTTGTACAATACAGGAACCGGTGGGTGGGAAGTCACCACAAAAGACGGACTGAAGTATTATTACGGATCAACGAAGGCTTCCAGGCAGAACAATCCCTGGAACTACACAAACAACAACCAGGTTTTCAAATGGTATCTGGACAAAGTGCAGGATTTAAACGGAAACTACATGACCTTTACATATAGCTCCGATACGAGCGGAAGCGCTCAGGGGATCACCTATTTAAGCAGAATCGATTACACCTATAATAGTGGAGGACTGAGTTCCAATTATGTACAGTTCCAGAGAAATGGGACGGC